>NZ_JBLBUB010000071.1:0-1387 GCF_047289955.1 Microbulbifer jejuensis | reverse complement strand
GATCACCCTCGGCCCCATCCAGAAAGCTGCGGTAGTCCACAACCGGATAGGTGCCCTGGTTATCCGTCCAGTCGTAGATCTTCTGTGCAATCTGTCCCGCATCTGTGGTGCCCCACCAGTTGCCGGTGGCATCCAGGGTGGTCTGTGCCGCATCTGCAAAATAGCGGGTGTAATAGCTGTAAGAACTGTTGTCGTAGAGACTGTTGCCGGTGACTACCGGTAGCGGGTTCTGCGCCACATCGCTCCTGTGGCCCTCGGCGTAGATACCATAGGTGTTCCCGGCAATCACATTGCCGCCGCTGATTTGCGGGGCACTGTTGCGATACACATAGATACCGCTTTGGCTGCCGCGAATGGTATTGCCGGCTATCTGCGGGGCAATCACCGCTTCTACCGAAGCGGCCCGGGTATCAATACCGGTGTAGTTGTTCAGCAACTGTGAATGGCGCAGCGAACCATCGCCGCCATTAAAATAGATACCCTTGCTGGCACAATGCACTTCGGCGTATGCGATACTCGCCGTGGCCCCGGCAACAATTTCGATACCCGACCAGTCCTGCCGCTTGGTATTGATACCATCACAGGCTTCTGCTGCCGGCTTGAAAACAATGGGCGAGGCCTCACTACCCTCTGCCGTCAGTACACCTCTGACCAGTAACGGAAATTTGCCGGCAAACTGCAGCTCTGTGCCGGAACCAATGCCCAGGGTGGCACCCGCCGCAACTTCCACCCGGCCGAGCACCAAATAACTGCCTTCTGACAAGTCCGCATCTTCCGTGAAAGGACCCAACAGTATCTCTCCAACATAGGCCGGATCACCCTCGGCCCCATCCAGAAAGCTGCGGTAGTCCACAACCGGATAGGTGCCCTGGTTATCCGTCCAGTCGTAAATCTTCTGTGCAATCTGCCCCGCATCTGTGGTACCCCACCAGTTGCCGGTGGCATCCAGGGTGGTCTGTGCCGCATCTGCAAAATAGCGGGTGTAATAGCTGTAAGAACTGTTGTCGTAGAGACTGTTGCCGGTGACTGCCGGTAGCGGGTTCTGCGCCGCATCGCTCCTGTGGCCCTCGGCGTAGATACCATAGGTGTTCCCGGCAATCACATTGCCGCCGCTGATCTGCGGGGCACTGTTGCGATACACATAGATACCGTTTTGGCTGCCGCGAATGGTATTGCCGGCTATCTGCGGGGCAATCACCGCTTCTGCCGAAGCGGCCCGGGTATCAATACCGGTGTAGTTATTCAGCAACTGTGAATGGCGCAGCGAACCATCGCCGCCATTAAAATAGATACCCTTGCTGGCACAATGCACTTCGGCGTATGCGATACTCGCCGTGGCCCCGGCAACAATTTCGATACCCGACCAGTCCTGCCGCTTGGTATTGAT
>NZ_JBLBUB010000070.1:0-1558 GCF_047289955.1 Microbulbifer jejuensis | reverse complement strand
CCTCAATCTGGCATCTTTGCTCATAGGTCAGTTGCTTGTAGTGTCTCATTGCATAACTCTTGCCGGAGAAAAAGCGAGAAGCCTACGGGCAACTGACCGCTTTTTCTAGCTCCATTGAGATATGCACTTACAAGTTGAATCTAGGAATCTAGATTATCTTGTTTCTCGTTATTAATGCTCATTCTCTCCTAGGCAATATAACGCCTGTTAGGGGCTGATAATATTTGGCTAAAATGTGTAGCAAAGCGAAACCGAGCCAAATTTTAGCAGTCCCACTTGAATAGCTTGTTAGAGCAACGAGTGATTACTTTACCTCTATGGAAGAACATAAATCATTCATTTTTTCAGGTTTCATATTTTCATGCAGAAAAGGGTTTTTGGTAGCAATTTGTTCCCTAGTTAAGTCGCTATCCGCTGAAATTACTTGTTGTATCCAACCTTTATATGATGAAACTCGAGTATAAAGCTCTGTAACCCCGTACTCTCCGACATCATAAAACCATGAGTCGGCTCGTGAACTGACACCGAGCAATTCATAGTTATCTCCGTTTTTAATATAGGCAGGGCCTCCACTATCACCATTACCAGAAACACCTTCTAGCGCTTCTCCTTGAGAGCCTTTTTCGAATTTGAAAACTATATCCGTATCTGTAGTTTTAACGATCTTATTTTGAGCTTTTCTTAACTTCCCATTATTTTCTTTATAGCTAACTGTCTGACCCTCAGTGCCTGTTCCTGTTCCACCGACACCTATAAACCAAACAACAGCACCTTTTTCATCATTGTTGCTATAAATTTCTGCAGGCTTAATATCAGCAATACTAGATTCAAGTTTAATTAAAGCTATGTCGTGTTCATCTCCCAAGTGATAATCAGGGTGACTATATCGATTAGAAATAGCTACTATTTCATCGCCTACTCTAATTTTTTGTCCAGGATTCATACAAAAAACAGCATGGGCAGCGGTTACAACCCACTGAGGATGGATCAATGTACCGTGAACACCTATGTTATATAAGGTTGCTAGAGGAGGGAAGTCAGATGGAACAGCAGAATAATTTTCATCGGAAACATCATGTCGAATGACTATTGCATTGGCTAACGAAGTAAAAAGTCCTATTGATAAAATTAAGGATTGAGCAATTTTCATGTAATCTCCTATCTAAGTTGCTCTAACGCCGCCAGCACAGGCCGGAGCACGTAGTGCGGCGGTCCAGCCCATGAAGTGGGCAGTTATGCCTGGCTTTGTGTACGCCCAGCATGGGCATGAACTAATGAGGTGAAAGTCCTCTGTAGGAGAGCCTGCTCACCGGGCTACCGGTGATCATAACTGATGCAGGTGGCTGGTTAGGCCTTACCTGACAGGACTTCCACCTTGCAAGAAGCATCAAGCTTAGTTTGACGCACTAACGCCGGTAGTGTTCAGAATTCTGTGTCATTTCTTTATCATTAGCAAAAAAGAGATGACCTATGACTAAACATACTTTCGATATGGATGCTGCTATCAAGGCGCTGCGTGAGGGCAAAGACCTCAGCGGCAAAGATGGCATCCTGACGC
>NZ_JBLBUB010000069.1:0-1862 GCF_047289955.1 Microbulbifer jejuensis | reverse complement strand
ACTGTCTCATGTCGACCTGCAAACTCAACAACGGTATTCTTATCCATAGCAGTGTATTCCTGGTTGGTTGACTGTTTGGCGACAACAAATCAACCAGATACGCTGCTTTCTTTCAAACCCTCAAACACCAGATTCGGTTATAACTCTTCAGGCCCCTAAGCCTCATGATCGGGTAAAGGCGGGTTTCTAGCCCCCCCACCCCATACATGCGGGTGCGTATACGGTGGTTCAATAATGAGCATAGCTGTATATATCTGACACCTAAAGAATAGACAAACCGGCCACTGAGCCGGTTTTTTTACGCCTGGAGAAAGTGACTTGATGAACGGACAGGAAGGGGGTGGGAGGGTGTACTACAGGTGCCAAGGCCCGAATTATAGAGCCATGGCTGACATCCAAAGAAAGTTTCCCCTAACTTATTGATTTAATTGTGGGTAAAATGTGTTCAAGAGCGGGAGGTTGAACCAGGCGACTTGAGCCGATGGCTCACCATCTCTGGTTGCTATTTGAACGAAAACCTATAACCTACTGCAAATAAAGGCTTTTCTGCGGAGCTTGGAAGCTCCACCCCAGAAATAGTGGCCAAATGGATAGTGAGCCATCGGCTCTTTAATAAACTGTTAAGTCTCCCCACAAATTAAACGGATGTATGAATTGAGATTAGAGAAATTAAAGATAAGCGACCTGTCAATTGCGTCGTCACTAATAGAGAAAGCATTTGACGACTCTGTAGCCCCTACGTTATCTAAAGAAGGTATTGCCACATTTAAAAGTGGCCTTACTCTGGAATCCATAAAAAAGCGGCTCAGCTCAGGAAATTTGTTTATTGTTTGCCGTAGTAAGAGTGCAATTGTTGGTGTGGGTGAAATTCGCGACAAGAATCACTTGAATTTACTCTTTGTAGAGCCGAGCATGCAAAAAGTTGGCATAGGCCGTAAAATATTTTATGAACTGCTTCGTAGTGTAAAAGAAAGTGAAGTTACAGTTAATTCATCGCTTAACTCTATTGGTGCATATAAGCAGTTCGGTTTTATCGAAAGTGATGTGGTTGGTGAAGTTAAAGGCATTAAGTATCAACCTATGGTATATAAAGTTGAGCCAAAAACCTAACAAATCAATCAATGGCGCCCCTGCGGGGCTGGACCTCCACTCCGCAGCTTCGCTGCTACGTTCCGTCCCATTATTGAGGCGTTATACCTCTAGGAGAAATGGTTGAAATACAAAGGAAGCTGCCACTGCCAGGCAATTCAGTTTGAAATTGATGCCCCTGACATCATTGAAGCCGATGATTGTAACTGTTCTATTTGCTCAAAATCAGGGTTTCTCCACCTAATATTGCCACATTCCAAGTTTAAAATAACAAAAGGTGAAGAGTCTCTTTCAACATATACATTCAACACAGGCGTGGCCAAACATACATTTTGTAAGCGTTGCGGTATCAAGCCATTTTATACCCCAAGATCAAACCTCGATGGCATTGATATTAATGTAAACTGCTTAGACACAAAGCCAAAAAAGATAAATATTACAAACTTTAATGGTGAAAACTGGGAGCAGCATGCACATGAGGTTGCCCATAAAAGCAAACAGGCATAAAAAATAAGGATATGTTGCGCTTGCTGCAATATTTGACACCTAAATAAGCAAACCGGCCACTGAGCCGGTTTTTTACTCTGGAGAGAGTGATCGTATTTTACACGATTGTACCAAGTCCATGGAGTTATTGTCAATTTTGGTGTTCAAAAAGCCAGATTAAGCAGCGCTCTGGTCGGCTGTTGACACCTCCTCTCCATCTTTGAACTTCACTCCGGTGATGACCTTGGCCAGGCAGTCAAAGCCCCGGAGTTTTCTCCACTTTCCCT
>NZ_JBLBUB010000068.1:0-2147 GCF_047289955.1 Microbulbifer jejuensis | reverse complement strand
TCAATCTGGCATCTTTGCTCATAGGTCAGTTGCTTGTAGTGTCTCATTGCATAACTCTTGCCGGAGAAAAAGCGAGAAGCCTACGGGCAACTGGCCGCTTTTTCTAGCTCCATTGAGATATGCACTTACAAGTTGAATCTAGGATGCCATTATTCGCTGACGACCATGATTATCGTTACGTTGAGGTGAATGGAAATCAATTGGCTTACCTGTGCAAAGGAAGCGGGGATCTGACATTTTTACTGATATCAGGCATGGGACTTGATGCCCATTCAACCTACAAGAATACATTTCATAACGCTAAACCAAACGGTTACCAGCTATGCTTCTATGATCGTGCTGGAACAGGAAATAGTACCTTAAAAAAACCTGGGGTTCGCACTATGGCCGAATTGTCAAATGAGTTGGAAGTCTTTACACGAAAAGCTCAAATGAAGCAGTTGGTCCTCATTCCATATTCATTTGGAGGAATTATTGCACGCGCTTTTGCCCACCGAAATCCGGATTTGATTGAAGGGATAATCTTTGTAGATTCAGCCCATGAATCGTGGTATGAGGATTTAAGGAAATCCATGTCTGATTCTGCCTGGGCTATAATGGAGTCCATAATTGAATGGGAGAGAAACACCCATTCTTTCGAGGATTTTGCTGAAGCTTCCCGTCAATCTGATCTCTACAGCTTTAAAAGAGATCATCCGGTAATTGTACTGTCGAGAGGATTGCCACATGTTTCGATACGCCAAACAAAAATACGTTATTGGGATGTTGATGCGTATACTGATTCATGGAATCGGTCATAGAAAGTGCTACATACACTTTCAGCAAATACAGATGTTGTTCTTATGAAATATGCATCTCACCTGTTTGATGAAACAGATCCGTGGATCGTGCTCGAACAAATCGAAAAAATACACGCTAAAATACCTGGGAAACCCAGTATGACCATAGAGGACTTGTAATTTGTGATGTTTTCGAGTGGTCCTGACTGAGGTGTCGGTGCTGATAAAGTCCGCTTAATAAATAGCAATCTCGCGAACAAATAGAATTATAGGATTGAATTGTGCTGAAAAAAATCTTGCTGTGGGTTAGTATTTTTTTCTCTATGGTTACCTGCCATGTTTACTCAGATGAGGCTAAAAAAATTCTGATCATTGCCTCCAATGTTGAAGATATGGGTGATCCGGAAAAGCATGACGCAAGAAATAATCTTTGGGAATACGCCCCTCCATATCATATTTTTGTCTCCCATGGATATGAAGTGGAATTTGTTTCCCCTTCGGGTGGAAAAATACCATTCATGATGGACCCTTTGGGTATTAGCAGTTACACGATCAAATACGAAGGGTTTCTGGATAAAACCAACGTTTCCCTGTCTCCAGGCCAGATTGATGTGGAGGACTATAGCGCGTTATATATTGGTGGAGGTTATGGCACTTTATTTGATGTGGCATTGAATAAGGAGTTGCTTGGTATCATCGCGGAAATTTATCGGGCAGGTGGCGTGATAGGCAGTTGTGGACATGGCGCTGGGGTATTTGCAAAGGTGAAATTATCTAATGGCAGGTTCTTGGTTCAAGACAAGCGCGTTGCCGGATTTCCGAATTCAACGGAAAAGATAAAAAGCTGGGCAAAGCAAGGCACATTGTTGCCGTTTCTTGTGGAAGAGCAGCTTGAAAAAAATGGTGCCTTTGTTATTAATAAAGAGAACATTGCGGACAAGCATGAGGTGATCATTGATCAACGTATTGTCTCTACAATGTTCCTGCCATCAGCGGCACTTGTGGCAAAGGAAATGATTAAGCTCCTTGACCAAGATGAGAAGCTTAAACAAGTGCGATAGGCGCTCGAGGCAGAATACTTACTCAAAATAAAGTGCTCAAGCCAATAGTATTATCCTATTGGCCACCCTAAACTCACTGATCTATTGGAGGCAGTCTTAATGTGCCGAGTTATGATTGTAATTTTACTCGCCGTTTTATCCTTTTCAATATCGGCCAATACCCTCGCGGATTCAACCTTGAAGTGCATACCATTTATGCGGCTTGTGCCGCCAAGTAATTATCCATTAAATCTTCTGGTGTTTCAAAGCCTAATGTTTTCCTTGGGCGGTTATTTAAATCGCATACCACTGCATCAACCTCCCCCTG
>NZ_JBLBUB010000067.1:0-2746 GCF_047289955.1 Microbulbifer jejuensis | reverse complement strand
GCCAGCGAAAACGCCCTGTTCAACTATGACAACACCGAAGATGGCAACAAAGGGGTAGGACGGCTCACCGGTTATAGCAATGACTCCGGTTCTACCAGCCTGACTTACGACGATCTGGGTCGTATCACCCGCCAGGATGACACCATTGCCAACTGGAGCTTCAACACCCGGTACAGCTACGATAGCCTTGGACGTGTCAGTAGCATGACCTACCCTTCCGGGCGCATTGTCAGCTACAGCCGCGATGTTCTGGGCCGCATCTCAGCGGTCAGCTCGCAGGAGAATGCTGGTGCCAGTGCCCGTACCATTGTCAGTAATATCCAATACCAGCCCTTCGGTGGTATCAGCTCCATGGAGTATGGCAATGGCATTACCCAAAGCTATAGCTACGATCTGGATGGCCGCCTGGAGACAGTAACAGCCTCCGGTATCGGTAATGTTCGCTCTGAGTTCTATACCTATGACCTGGCCAATAATATCACCGGTATAGCGGATAACCTGGATAACTCCAGGGATCGGGGCTTTATCTACGACAAGCTCAACCGCCTTACTGATGAGGGCTATGTAGAGGGACAGAACAGTTACCAGTACGATCCGGTGGGCAACCGCACCGAAAAGGAGGCTACCAGCACAGATAACAGCCAGAGCAGCACGGCCTATAGCTATGAGGCCAGCTCCAACCGCCTCACCAGCAAAGGTGGCAAAGACTGGGTAACCGATGCTGCGGGGAATACTATCAGCACGGGTGATGGGGCCAAGCAGTACACCTACAACCATGCCAACCGTCTCAAGACCTATAGCGAGGGCGACACACTCAAGGGCACCTACTACTACAACGCTCTCGGCCAGAGAGTGCGTACTGATAAAGCCGAGGGTAACCTGCTGCACTATGACTTGAGTGGCCAGTATCTGGGTGAAGCTACTATGGCTGCAGATGGCAGTGCTATCCAAAGCCGGGTTGATTATATTTACATCGACAATATGCCGGTAGCACAGGTAGAGATCAGCTACAGCGAAGGGGAGGTGCAGAGCGCCACACTGACCTATCTGCATACCGATCACCTCAACACCCCGCGTATCGGTACCAACGAGAGTGAAGCGATTGTATGGCGCTGGGATAGTGATGCTTTTGGAAAGTCTGAGCCTAATGCTGATCCGGATGGGGATAGCAATCAGACGGTAGTGAACCTGCGCTTTCCTGGGCAGATCAAAGGAGAGGAAGCACCGCATTATTACAACTACTATCGAGATTATGATCCAACCACCGGCAGGTATTTACAGAGTGATCCTATTGGGTTGGACGGGGGAATTAATACTTACGGCTATACTTACCAAAATCCCATCATGAATATGGATCCTGATGGAAGGCTGGTTTGGTTTGGAGTGCCAGCTTACATTTGGCTTGCTGGAGGAGCAGGATTAGCAGCTGGAGGAGCCTGTGTTGCCACCAACTGTGGCCAAGCCGCAGTAGATGCGGTATCAGATTGGACAAGCCCGCTTGATGATATTGGCCCAGATCCTTTAGATAATCCTGATGATGACACAGACAATTGTCCTCCTGATGAAACAGGTGATGATGATTTATGTTATAAAAGGTATTTAAATGACATATCAACCTGTAGAGCAATAGGAAGGTTAAGAGGTTTCGATAGGGCTCAAGCTTGCTATTCTTCTGCAACTGAAAGGCTGGCAGCATGTAGAACTGGCCGCCCCGTCCCACCATTGAACACATGGAATAATTAAAAGTGGAAAATTTTAAGCACTTAATAGAAGTCGATGAAGAATCTCATTCCATAAAAATATACAGAATTTATAATGGAGGAGAAAAGGAATTGTACACAGAGGCTAATCTACCGGAAATAGATAAAGATTACGATAAACTCAGGGAATTTTCCCAATCCTTGGGTGAAAGCATTTTGTGTGATTTTGCCTCTGTTAGAAAATTCTACGGTTTATGATACTAATCCAGATGCAATCGTTGGGGCAGCGATGCCTTCAGGTGGTTGACAGTGGGTACCGACCCGGACAACGATAACAATTCAACCACGGTCAACCTGCGTTTTACGGGATAGATCAAGGGAGAGGAAGTTCCGCGTTATTACAACTACTATCAGGACTATGATCCGAGCACCGGCAGGTATTTACAGAGTGATCCGATTGGGTTGGACGGGGGAATTAATACCTACGGGTACGCTGAGCAAAACCCTCTTTTTTACACCGATCCACAAGGTCTTGCTGCATGTGGCGGTATTTGTGTTGGTGCGGTCGTTCTAGGAAGAGCTGCTTATGTTGGTTATCGAGCCTACCGTACTACTAAAGCTTTACAGGGAGTTGTCGATGGATTAAATGATCGATCCCAAGAGGATGGAGTAACTGTCCCTTGGCCCCCAAAAAAGTCTGGCAAATATACGTGTATATGTCGTGCACAGAATTTAAACCGGAAAGAAGGTTGTCCACCTAAATTTGGCTATGGGTTTGCTATTGCTAACGATCCACGAACTGCAAGAAAGATGGCAGAGAATATGGCACGATCCAAAGTTGGTGGTTCTGATCACCATCATACTAGTGTGGTGTATTAAACTATTTACTGAAATGCAAGGGCCTGCCTAGCCCTTCCTACCTTCGCCAAAATTTCATCGACTGATTTTGTCCATACAAATGGCTTTGGAGCCTTGTTATGTGCATCGATAAACCCTGTGATAGCCTCCTCCAATTCTTTTACTGAAGTGAACACGCCGCGGCGTAA
>NZ_JBLBUB010000066.1:0-2857 GCF_047289955.1 Microbulbifer jejuensis | reverse complement strand
AGGGAAAGTGGAGAAAACTCCGGGGCTTTGACTGCCTGGCCAAGGTCATCACCGGAGTGAAGTTCAAAGATGGAGAGGAGGTGTCAACAGCCGACCAGAGCGCTGCTTAATCTGGCTTTTTGAACACCAAAATTGACAATAACTCGCAGCTTTGTGGGGGTGGGCTAATGACCCGCAAAGCCAGCGAGTAAGGCAGCTATCGTGCCCGCCAATGCTGCATAGGCATATTCATGAGCTGATCCAGCGCAAAACACACCATTTTTTTTAATTGAGTAAGGTTTTTGTCATTTGACGAAAATGTCAGAGTGGTTATAGTTGGCAGCTATGCGATTTTAGACGAGTGATGCTGCTGTTCGAAAACCTTTAATTAATTACTATTTATCACGGTTTTTTTAAGGTGCTCCACCTGAGAGAAGTTTTACATGTTTAAAAATACACTTATTTTAGTCGGCGCCACCCTAACTTTTTCTGTTAATGCAGAAATTATCGATCTTGGAAATATTAGTCTTGATACTTCATCCGGCCTTGAATGGCTTGACTTGACAGCAACAACAGGATACTCAATTGATCAGCTTACAATACTATTTGATGATTCAAACTCATATTTTTATGGGTGGAGCCTCGCTACACTTGAAGATACCCAGCAGTTTATGGTCAATTTCGGGATACCTTTAGCATACAAATTTACGGGTGGTTCTACGGTTATAGATCAGGCCATAAAAAACGCATCTATGCATTTAGGTGATACTGTTAATCTAGGTTACTACTATGAAAATGGCTTTTTGGGGTTAGTCGAGGGCGGACAATTTGGTGGATTTCTGACAATCGGAGCTTATTCTCTAACTGGGTTACTCACATATGGTATCGAGACTTTACCATATAGTGCCGAATATGCTTCTTCACATTCCTCGCCCTGGATTGGGGTATATTTGAACAGATCATCTGAGGTTCCGTTCACTGCACCTGCATGGTGATTTGACTCGGATTAAGTAGGTTTGGAGGGATTAGGTAAGCACAAATAATAATCGCTGAAACATCCAGCTATAACAAATTGGCAGAGAAGCTGCGCGCCCAGCTGCAGCTTGGACATATACACAAGTTAATCAGGAATATCAGCTTATTGTTTCTAGTAATACTTAAGCCACATCACCATTTCGATCGCCTGATGCCAAATTTGGCGATTTGGCGTCAATGCTAAAGAGGCACCGATGCTCACATATCAGGTTCGTCCACGTGAATACAGGAACAGCTCCGGTCGTGAGCTGCCGTTCCCAGCTGATGGGGTTGTGCGATTTCACTTTCTTCCTCTGCAACCCTTCGGGCTAGAGGCCGGTGGTGGGGACACTGCTGTTCGTGATGCTAAAACAAGTATTCATTTCAATGCCAATACTGGAGCAACTTCTGTTGAATCCGAGAACCCGCTTAAACCATTGAGGGTTGAAATTGAAGATTTAAATCGTACCCTTAAACTAGAAGGCAACGTTCTATCGGCATCCCAACAATTTGAGAATATTGATGACCTGAATAAGTTGGTTGAAAATATCTATTTTAAAACTCCGAAGCTGCTGTCCTTAAATTTCATCGATCCACCCTATATTGAACGTGTAGAAGGCACTGTAGGCAACGTCGAATTCAGGTGGGAGCTTGCTAAATGGAATTGGCCGATCCGCGTAACGAGCCAACAGCTTCAGGAAGAAATCGTCGTATCTCGCAGGTACGCAACCCCATCGATCTGGACCAGGACGGCAGCCCCGACCAGTTTGCCTACAAGATGATCGGTGCCTTCGTCACCACAGATAACCAGGTGCGCAACAATGCTGCTGGCACACCCTGGCAGACACCGGGCAAGGTGGAAACCCTGCAGGCCTCTGCTGTGGCTGAGGGCACGGAGAATGAAGAGGTCAACAAAGGTGCCGGGCGCATGGAGTGCATCCAGCGCACGGTGAATCTGCGGGTGGTGATTGGGGAGTGAAGGAGAGGCTCTAACCCCTCCTTATGCTGAGCAGTGAATTCACTTATTTCAATATCTTGAACGATTTCTTTCAGAAAATTCGAGTAAGCCGAACTCTAAGACACCAACTGTGGCATTTATTCCGCCTGGATTAACATTAAATGAAATGCCAGTGGGTACCTCCGCATTTTCATTAAGAACTAAGATACGTCCCCCTGCTCCAGTACCAGCGCCCCCAGCAGGGCCTCCACCTCTAGCAGTTACACTTCCTGGTGAACCTGTAATTAAAAGTGCAGCTAAAATGATTCCACCACCTGAACCACCTCCGGCCAAAAGAGTACCGCCTCCACCTGGACTACCACCATTAGCTAGGATTTGCCCTTCTAGAATAATTGAGTCAATTGCGATTAATTCTATAGCACCACCAGCTCCCCCACCACCTGCTCCTTTAGTGGCAAATAGATCAGTTCCAGTTCCCCCACCACCACTACCAGCTTGAAGTACTTGGTTTAAATCACCATAATCACTGTCCTCAACTATTCCACCAAAACCATTACCACCTTTCCCACCAAACCCTGCTCCATTACCTCGGGCACCAAGACCTCTATATCCGCCGAGTCCACCGCCAGGCCCTAAACCATCAAAACCTTTTATTTCTCCTCCATCACCACCTTTACCTCCGCCAGGCCCCCCATACCCTCCAAGCCCGGTAGATCCTGGAGGGGAATTTGTCCCTACGGAATTTGATCCGTTTTCTCCACTAGTGTGGTGTATTAAACTATTTACTGAAATGCAAGAGCCTGCCTAGCCCTTCCTACCTTCGCCAAAATTTCATCGACTGATTTTGTCCATACAAATGGCTTTGGAGCCTTGTTATGTGCATCGATAAACCCTGTGATAGCCTCC
>NZ_JBLBUB010000065.1:0-3236 GCF_047289955.1 Microbulbifer jejuensis | reverse complement strand
ACAGACAGGCTGGAGAAGCTCATCCCGTAGACTTCCACTGCACCGTCGGTACCCAGAGTAAAGGATTCACTGCCGGCAGTACCCAGCAGCGTGGCATTGGTGGCGGTAAGGGTTTCTACATCGGAAAACAGGATACCGCTGTTGCGCGCTTCTTTATTATTACCAGTCAATAACCACTCGGCATCTTCGGCTCCGTTGACCGTGTCGATACCGCCAAGGGCATCAACGCTGCTGATACCGCTAAAGGCAATATTATTGGCCATCAGCGCATTCAGGTCGGTAATTTCGAACCTGTCCTCGCCATCCGAGCCCACCAGGCTGTCGCTGCCTCCCTGGCCTTGCACTACAGACAGGCTGGAGAAGCTCATCCCGTAGACTTCCACTGCACCGTCAATACCCAGAGTAAAGGATTCACTGTCGGCAGTACCCAACAGCGTGGCATTGGTGGCGGTAAGGGTTTCCACTTCAGAGAACAGGATACCGCTGTTGCGGGCTTCTTTATTATTACCAGTCAGTAACCACTCGGCATCT
Organism: Microbulbifer jejuensis; assembly: GCF_047289955.1. Classification (NCBI taxonomy): domain Bacteria; kingdom Pseudomonadati; phylum Pseudomonadota; class Gammaproteobacteria; order Cellvibrionales; family Microbulbiferaceae; genus Microbulbifer; species Microbulbifer jejuensis. Next base: position 2,705 of record NZ_JBLBUB010000065.1, on the reverse strand, counting down.
TCGGCTCCGTTGACCGTGTCGATACCGCCAAGGGCATCAACGCTGCTGATACCATCAAAGGCAATATCATTGGCCATCAGCGCATTCAGACCGGTAATCTCGAACCTGTCCGCGTTATCCGAGCCTACCAGGCTGTCGCCTGTGACACTGTCGATCTCGCCAAAACGGATTCCACTGGTTACGGCTTCCTTACTGTTGCCAGTCAGGCTTACCAGATCCAATGCCACCAGGCTGTTACTGCCCAAACCCGCATTGACTGTATCCACTTCGCTGAAGCTGATGTTCGCTGTATTCAGGGTATTTGTGCCGGTGATGGTAAACTGGTCATCGCCACTGCTGCCGGTTAAAAGCGCTGTGGTTGCACTGAGAATACCTTCGAAAGTCAGTGTGCCTGCCGACAGTTGATTATCACTGCCAGTCAAGGTCAGGCCATCCGTGTAAGTGAGGGCGTTTAGGCTGTCGCTGCCACCCCGGCCCTGTACTGAAGACAGGCTTGAGAAGCTCATTCCGTAGACTCCCACTGCACCGTCGATATCCAGAGTAAAGGATTCACTGCTGGCAGTACCCAGCAGCGTGGCATTGGTGGCGGTAAGGGTTTCTACATCGGAAAACAGGATATCGCTGTTGCGCGCTTCTTTATTGTTGCCGGTCAGTAACCACTCAGTACCATCGGCTCCGTTGACCGTGTCGATACCGCCAAGGGCATCAACGCTGCTGATACCGCTAAAGGCAATATTATTGGCCATCAGCGCATTCAGGTCGGTAATTTCGAACCTGTCCGCGCCATCCGAGCCCACCAGGCTGTCGCTGCCTCCCTGGCCTTGCACTACAGACAGGCTGGAGAAGCTCATCCCGTAGACTTCCACTGCACCGTCGGTACCCAGAGTAAAGGATTCACTGTCGGCAGTACCCAGCAGCGTGGCATTAGTGGCGGTAAGGGTTTCTACATCGGAAAATAGGATATCGCTGTTGCGCGCTTCTTTATTATTACCAGTCAGTAACCACTCGGCATCTTCGGCTCCGTTGACCGTGTCGATACCGCCAAGGGCATCAACGCTGCTGATACCATCAAAGGCAATATCATTGGCCATCAGCGCATTCAGACCGGTAATCTCGAACCTGTCCGCGTTATCCGAGCCTACCAGGCTGTCGCCTGTGACACTGTCGATCTCGCCAAAACGGACTCCACTGGTTACGGCTTCCTTACTGTTGCCAGTCAGGCTTACCAGATCCAATGCCACCAGGCTGTTACTGCCCGAACCCGCATTGACTGTATCCACTTCGCTGAAGTTGATGTTCGCTGTATTCAGGGTATTTGTGCCGGTGATGGTAAACTGGTCATCGCCACTGCTGCCGGTTAAAAGCGCTGTGGTTGCACTGAGAATACCTTCGAAAGTCAGTGTGTCTGCCGACAGTTGATTATCACTGCCAGTCAAGGTCAGGCCATCCGTGTAAGTGAGGGCGTTTAGGCTGTCGCTGCCACCCCGGCCCTGTACTGAAGACAGGCTTGAGAAGCTCATTCCGTAGACTCCCACTGCACCGTCGATACCCAGAGTAAAGGATTCACTGTCGGCAGTACCCAACAGCGTGGCATTGGTGGCGGTAAGGGTTTCCACTTCAGAGAACAGGATACCGCTGTTGCGGGCTTCTTTATTATTACCAGTCAGTAACCACTCGGCATCTTCGGCTCCGTTGACCGTGTCGATACCTCCAAGGGCATCAACGCTGCTGATACCGCTAAAGGCAATATTATTAGCCATCAGCGCATTCAGGTCGGTAATTTCGAACCTGTCCTCGCCATCTGAGCCCTTCAGGCTGTCGCTGCCCAAACCCGCATTGACTGTATCCACTTCGCTGAAGCTGATGTTCGCTGTATTCAGGGTATTTGTGCCGGTGATGGTAAACTGGTCATCGCCACTGCTGCCGGTTAAAAGCACTGTGGTTGCACTGAAAATACCTTCGAAAGTCAGTGTGCCTGCCAACAGTTGATTATCACTGCCAGTCAAGGTCAGGCCATCCGTGTAAGTGAGGGCGTTTAGGCTGTCGCTGCCACCCCGGCCCTGTACTGAAGACAGGCTTGAGAAGCTCATTCCGTAGACTCCCACTGCACCGTCGGTACCCAGAGTAAAGGATTCACTGCCGGCAGTACCCAGCAGCGTGGCATTGGTGGCGGTAAGGGTTTCTACATCGGAAAACAGGATATCGCTGTTGCGCGCTTCTTTATTGTTGCCGGTCAGTAACCACTCGGTACCATCGGCTCCGTTGACCGTGTCGATACCGCCAAGGGCATCAACGCTGCTGATACCGCTAAAGGCAATATTATTGGCCATCAACGCATTCAGGTCGGTAATTTCGAACCTGTCCTCGCCATCCGAGCCCACCAAGCTGTCGCTGCCTCCCTGGCCTTGCACTACAGACAGGCTGGAGAAGCTCATCCCGTAGACTTCCACTGCACCGTCGGTACCCAGAGTAAAGGATTCACTGCCGGCAGTACCCAGCAGCGTGGCATTGGTGGCGGTAAGGGTTTCTACATCGGAAAACAGGATACCGCTGTTGCGGGCTTCTTTATTGTTGCCGGTCAGTAACCACTCGGTACCATCGGCTCCGTTGACCGTGTCGATACCGCCAAGGGCATCAACGCTGCTGATACCGCTAAAGGCAATATTATTGGCCATCAGCGCATTCAGGTCGGTAATTTCGAACCT
>NZ_JBLBUB010000064.1:0-3924 GCF_047289955.1 Microbulbifer jejuensis | reverse complement strand
GCTGCCCAGCGTGATTTATGCTCGTGCTCGCCGGTCAACACCATGCGAACTGCGCGTTCCCGTACTTCGGGGGAGTATCCAGGTTGTTTGCTCATTGGCTAATTCTCTCAAGAAAGTTAGCCTCCGAGAAACCCGGGGTGATTCAGTGCCCTTTGATCCCGATAAGCTGTATCGGATTGAAGCCCGTGTTTATTTCTACAACCATGAGGACACCACCCGAACTCTCTACGCGGGTCTGGCCGGCTTCGATGCCAATGGCGATTTTTGCAATGCCAGCGGAGCGAACAGCACCAGCAGCCAACACTATGTACTCGCCGCCAATCTGAATCTTGTGGGGCAAAGTTGGCAAAGGCTGGTGGCCTATGTGAAGGGCAATGCCAGCGATAATGCCGAGTACAGTCGCGCTCGTGACGGTAACCATATTGGCAACCCGGCCAAACTGCAGGCCAATGTGCGTTTTTTCACCCCGATGTTTCGTGGGAATTACTCCAACAAAGAGGGCTCAATGCTGATCGACTACGTCAAGATCGACGTGGTGGAAGTGCAGGATCAGCGCAACCTCCCCCTAATCCAGTCCGGCATCGCCAGCCTGCCCACCAGCTCCGCACTCTCCGCTGTGGATGCTGGTAGCACCGCCAGGATTTCCATTGCCGCACACTCGGTGCAGTTTGGTTTTGGCACTCGCAGCTACAACGCCGGCAGTATCAGCGGCTTGTCGTTCAGCCGAAAATACTATGTCTATTGTGATGATCCAGGTCCCAAAGGCGGGGCCGTCACTTATAAGGCCACCACCACCTATTCCCAGCTGACCGCCGATACTTGGCGCCGTTCGGTCGGCACTATCCGGACACCTTTCAATGGCGGTGGCAGCACCGCGCCGGACGATCCCTGGTGCGTGGCTGCCGGCATCTGGCTGACAGAAAAGCTACAGGCGGATCACTGCAAAGCGGGAGATCTGATCGACTGCTGGGATATTGGTGACAGCGATACCCATCTGGGCGCGATTCAGGCAGTAAAACCCCAGCAGGAAGTGCCTTGTGTACTACTCACCATGGTTAGCGGTGCCCAGGTGATTTGCAGCCGTGAAACCCCCGTCACTGATCCATACGGTACCGTGTACGAAGCTCAGCACTGTCAGGGTGTGACACTGGGTGTGCTGCATAAAGAGGAACCCCTCACCTGGGAAACCGTCAAGCGGGTCGAATGCGCGGGCCTGCGCACTGTGTACAAGATCAGTGTGGGCAATATCAGCTATGCCGCCGGTATGGATTCCCAGCATCGGGTGATTACCCATAACCAAAGGCACAAGCCCTAATATAAGGAATCAACATGGTTGAATACATACAAGCCAGCGGTATCAGCAATGCTGGAGAAAACGAGCACTTTTATGAACTGACCAGCGGCATCTATACCGGTGATATTGTGCGCATCTCGCAGGTACGCAACCCCATTGATCTGGATCAGGACGGCAGCCCAGATCAGTTTGCCTACAAGATTGTAGGTGCCTTCGTCACCACGGACAACCAGCTGCGCAACAATGCTGCCGGCACGCCCTGGCAAACTCCGGGCAAGGTGGAAACCCTGCAGGCCTCCGCCGTGGCTGAGGGCACGGAGAATGAAGAGGTCAACAAAGGTGCCTGGCGCATGGAGTGTACACAACGTACGGTGAACCTGCGGGTGGTGATTGGGGAGTGAAGTGGAGTGCTAACAGTCAACGGCGAGAGCACCGTACTGACCAGTTCCAACTCAAGCCCCCGCCATCCAGGTAACTCAGTTAAACGTGATCAGCGGGCCGGAAGCGGCCGCACAGATCACATTTTGATATCCTCCCCGTTTAAGAGGCGGAAAAATGTTGCTAATAAATAAATACAGCGCCGGAACCTAGTGCATCGTTATTGGTTTGGTCACCATTAATACCTGTCGCATTGCTATTCTCGAATTGAGCCCCTATAGCCAGGGTATTGCCGTCTCTGCTAAGGCTGATCGTTCCACCGAAACTATCATGCCCATCAGTATTGCTGGCCTTGACGTAGCTCTGTTGGGCCCAAGTGGTACCTGTGCGGACAAATACGTACACTGCGCCCGAGCCAATTGCGGCGTTATTGGACCGGTCACCATCAATGCCCTTTGCATTGCTGCTCTCATCAGGCGCCCCCACTGCCAGGGCATTACCGTCTCCGCTAAGGCTGACTGACCAACCGAAGATGTCAGCTTCATTAGTATTGCTGGCCTTAACGTAGGCTTGCTGGGCCCAGGCAATTCCGGTGCGGACAAATACATACACTGCACCAGATTCAGCTAAATCATTGTTGGCCTGGTCGCCATCAATGCCTATTGCATTGCTGCCCTCGCGAGGGGCCCCCACTGCCAGAGTGTTGCCATCACCGCTTAGGCTGACCCATCTACCGAAGAGGTCATTCTCGTCAGTGTTGCTGGCTTTGATGTAAGTCTGCTGAGCCCATGAAGCACCAGTGCGAGAAAACACATACACGGCGCCGGAAAAAAATGCACTGTAGTTGCTCTGGTCGCCATCAATACCTACTGCGTCACTATTATCGCCATACGCGCCTACTGCCAAGGTATTACCGTCATCGCTGAGGCTGATAGATCTACCGAAGCGGCCAAGCTCATCAGTATTGCTGGCCTTAAGATAGGCTTGCTGGGCCCAAGTGGCTCCGGTGCGGGAAAACACATACACAGCGCCGGAATCAAATAAATCGTTGTTGGCTTGATCGCCATCAATACCAGTCGCATCGCTGTTCTCGTAAGCTGCTCCCACCGCCAGGGTGTTGCCGTCTCCGCTCAGGTTGACCGTCATACCGAATCTATCGTCCCCATCAGTATTACTGGCCTTGACGTAGGTCTGCTGAGTCCAAGTGGTACCGGTGCGGACAAATACATACGCAGCGCCAGAATTAACTGCATCATTGTTGTCTTGGTCGCCATCAATGCCCGTTGCATTGCTGTCCTCAGAAGGAGCCCCCACCGCCAGATTGCTACCATCTTTGCTGAGACTGACTGAATAACCGAAGCTGTCAGCTTCATTAGTATTGCTGGCCTTAACGTAGGCTTGCTGGGCCCAGGCAGTTCCGGTGCGGACAAATACATACACTGCACCAGATTCAGCTAAATCATTGCTGGCCTGGTCGCCATCAATGCCTGTTGCATTACTGCTCTCACCATATGACCCTACCGCCAGAGTGTTACCATCTTCGCTGAGGCTGACAGAAAAGCCAAACCGATCATCTTGATCGGTATTGCTAGCTTTGAAATATCCGATGCTTTCAACCAAAGAGTCACTGACTGAAACGATTTTAGAATCAGAGCACCCCACCTTATTGCAAGCCTGCAATAGATACTGTGCATTGGTTCGAGCATAGAGAGGTACTTCCAAGGCGAAAGTCTCGGTACCTAAAGGGGTGTCTTCCCCTACTTGGCTAAAGCCCGAAACGCCGTCTGGATTTTCCTGCAGACGGTAGTGGCTGGCTCCTTCGACAGCGTCCCATTTAAATCGGAACAACTTAATAGCCTCGAAACTCAAGCTGAAGTTCTGAGGTTGGCTAGGAGCTTGATTTACAGGAGGGGCTTCAATATCAGTAGTATTGTTGGAGTTGCCGGAGCCGCCGCCGCTACAAGCGGCAAGCAGTGACAGGCTTAATATAAAAACAAAAGCAGTTACAGTTTTCATTTTGGAGTGCATGTCTTTGCGTTGTGATAATGATTTTTAGATGCGAGTCCAGTTACATCGAGATGTGGGCGGGATTATGCTAGATAATGAAAAATATGAGTTATTGTCAATTTTGGTGTTCAAAAAGCCAGATTAAGCAGCGCTCTGGTCGGCTGTTGACACCTCCTCTCCATCTTTGAACTTCACTCCGGTGATGACCTTGGCCAGGCAGTCAAAGCCCCGGAGTTTTCTCCACT
>NZ_JBLBUB010000063.1:0-4149 GCF_047289955.1 Microbulbifer jejuensis | reverse complement strand
GGAGGCTATCACAGGGTTTATCGATGCACATAACAAGGCTCCAAAGCCATTTGTATGGACAAAATCAGTCGATGAAATTTTGGCGAAGGTAGGAAGGGCTAGGCAGGCTCTTGCATTTCAGTAAATAGTTTAATACACCACACTAGAGTGTGTATTGAGAAAAAAATCAGCACGCCAGTTAAATAGTAGGTGTACTTTTGTCCTCGTTTCGCACTTAGAAAAGATTGAGTAATTGCAAGGCAAGCAATTCCCAACTTGAATGAAAATATAATCGTCGGCAATACTTTTACAATCATATTTAACCCTTAACTCGCTTTCTTTAGTAGTTGCTTTGATTTAAATATCACAGTTCTGCTTTAAACAGACTGTTTGAGGCAAACTAATTTAATGCTGCTCATGTCATTTTTGCTGCTGAAACTAAGGGGATTGATACGAGGTCGATATAGGTATCTCCCGCTATTGCCGGCCAGTCAAATGACAATGATGGTAATAAGGATGTGTGTGAGAATAGTTTGAGGGTATATAACCTTGATCCGAAGTATTCTACTAGAAATTCCTGAGGTTGTTTACCGTTTAAACCCCAAGTTTTAAGCTGAGGGCATTCAAGATTGATTATTTTTTGTTCTGTTCGAGCGAAAGCCCTGACGAGAGGGTATTCAAAACTCTGTGTTAGCCAAGTAACCTCATAGGCTATATATTTCTCCAGGCGATCCGGGGAGTGGATCGTCAGCTGTGACAGCGTCAAGTTCCAGTTCTGGATCGGGTGTGTCCAGCGTTCGGAGGCTTTCAGCATACCGGCGTAAAGCAGCTTGAGTAAGTTGTTCTCATTGGCAATGCCGCCCTTGGTTTTACTTAGCTTGCGGAACTGGCGGTGTACAGCCGCAACGGCGTTGGTGGTGTAAATCGGCGTACGCACGTATTCCGGTTACTTGAAGTACGTCGACAGGGTGGGCCACTTGGCACGCCATGCCTTGATCAGCAACGGATATTTATCTCCCCCACTTGGCCCCCAACTCATCCAAGGCGTTCTCGGCAGCATAGAGCTTCGCCGCCCTGTAGACGCACTTGAGGTCGGCCATAAAGGCGTTCTGGTTCTTCGAGACGACGTACTTCATCGAGTTGCGAAACTGGTGGATGACACAGTGCTGAGTCTCGGTCCTGGGGTAGATGCTCTCAATGGCCTCAGGAAAGCCTGCAGGCCGTGTTTACAGGCAATCAGGATGCCATCTTTGCCGCTGAGGCCTTTGCCCTCATGCAGCGCCTTGACAGCAGCATCCATATAGAAAGTAGGTTTGGTCATAGGTTATTTCTTTTTACTAATGATAAAGAAATGACACAGAATTCTGAACACCGACATCCGGCGGGATTTTTTTATGGCTGTAATTCGGCTTTTTGATCCAAAGGTACTGTCCGCTATGGGTGAAACCTTCAGGTGCTTTTCAATATGACGAAATCATTACGGCGTTCCGCTAGAGCGGTGCCAGACAGTTGATACAAATGCTGCGGAAGCTGTACAGTGTGAAAATCCCTGCCAGATTCGTTGTGCTGACAGGGGGGAGGCTGTAGCGGAATTAAATTTCTATCCACCAGCAGCTTAGGTAAAATCGTTACCGTTAATAAATTAGCGTCTTTCAAAAATAAGGAAGCAAGGGTTTTCTGAGGGACGGGTGGGTAGACACGACAAGTTATCGCTTTTGTGTTATTTCACGACTTTCACTGCTTTTTTTTAGTCCTCTAGCTATAATAGCTTTCGCTCATTGAAGGAGAATAGTTGTCAATTTTTATTTAAGGAAGAGGGAAAGGGGAGATGATAAGTAAAGTAATGGTATTCGTTTTTTGTTCGCTATTTTCAAATATGGTCATAAGCAAGACAGTAATAATTGATGGCCATGAAGTAGAAATCGGACCTATCAACGTGAATGGTTCAGGTTGCCCGGTTGGATCATTGACAGCCACTGTAACTGAAGACAATGAGAACATTGTCCTATTGTTTAGCGCTTATAGAGCTTTAACTAATAACGTAAACACAGTTGCACAGGCAGACTGTAATATTGCATTGCCACTAAGTGTAGATCCTGGATTTGCAGTAGGGATTCTAGATATTGATTGGAGAGGTACGGTATTTTCAGCACAGGGATCTTTTATAAATTTCCACAGAGAATTCTTTTTTTCTGGAAATCAAGGTCCCAACTATGATACTAACTGGAACAGTGCAGGGTTTCAAAATTTTTTCTTAAATGATGATCCGCTCTTTGTCCACTATTCAGAATGCGATGGCGAACCACTAATCGCTCGTGCTGATACCGCAGCCACCGTAATCGGTGCTGACAGTCTTTTTTCATTACGCTCTGCTGATGTAGAGGCGAGATTAATATTACATGTGCGGGTGGTTCCCTGCGAGTGATTATCAGCTTGTAGGCTGACTCGGTAACCAGGAGAGATTTAAATACATCAAAATAAATTAGATTAGTAGCTCATTCTGATGGGTGATGGTATTAGTAGCCCTGGACACGGACTGGGTGATTATCTGACTTCGGTATGTATGATCTTACTGGCTGAAGATTTGCGAAAAGGTCAACAGATTCAGTGGACTGAAAAGCTTTGAATTCCCGTGTGTTACGATGGTATAAAAGCCCAAGTATGTCTTTTTTTGCGCATTGCAGCCTGAGAACTCGCTTAATGGCGGGTTTTTTTGTGTTAAGTAGAACAACCGTAATTCGCGTCAAATCGTGTTACCCACCATCGCTCTTCGCTAGCTGTTGTTGTAGTTTTTTAACGTTTCTGGGCATTAGATACCAAAGAACTCCAGCAATTAAGTACTGTATGGAGATAACTCCAGTTAAGTTTGCCTCACCGGATCTACCGCTTCCTACCAGCACCATCAAAATGGTGGCAGATACCAAGTGTAAGGAAATGGTGAACCAAATTAGATCGAGGTTCAAAAAGAGGTTTTTGGAAGCCTTAATTATGAAAATGCCCAAAGTGACGTACATAGATATAGTAAATTGTTGGTACACTGGATGCGGCGGTATCCAACCCCATCCTGGGGGCCATGACCATAACATCATCGGGTAAGTGCCAAAGATACAGAACAGGCCTATAACCTTCAAGGTAATGGGGAGGTATTGATACGGGTGATGTCATCCATAGTGTTCTCCAGAGCGGGGTTGCTTTCAAGCTGTTTTACCTACAACCAATAATACAGATGTGATAGTTTTCAATTCATCTCGTGCAATTTTTTAGAGGGAAAACTTCATCTTTTTGATCCAAAGTTTCTGCCTTATATGGATGAAATCCTCAGCTGCTTTGTAATAGCCAGATGCCAGTTACTTATCCTCGTTGTCTAGTCGTTGTAGTAATTTAATGTTTTTGGGTATTAGGTACCAGAGGACTCCAGCGATTAAATATTGTAACGGGATATCTCCGATCAAGTTTTGCTCCCCGGTTTCGTCCCCTACCGCCATCAAAAGCGAAATGGTGGCATATACCAGATTCAACCAGATGGTGAACCAAACCAATATGATATTGGCTATAGGGTTTGTAGCGGCAAGAACCAGGAATACACCCAGGGTGGCGAACATCCCTATAATAATATGTTCATACTCATGCTGCGGAGGTATCCATCCCCATCCTTCAGGCCATACCCATTCCATTAGCGGGTAAATAGCAAAGATAAAAAACAAACCTACAACCCTCATGGCAATGATGAGGTATTTGACACGGGTGAAGGAGTTATAACCAAATCTGGTGTTTGAGGGTTTGAAAGAACGCAGCGTATCTGGTTGATTTGTTGTCACCAAACAATGAAACCAACCGAGAGTACGCCGCTATGAACAAGAATACCGTTGTTGAGTTTACAGGTCGACAGGAGGCCGCTGACCCGCTGACCGAGCTTTTGCGCCGAGGCGCACGTGAGCTGCTGCAGCAGGCGATTGAAGCCGAGCTATCGACCTTAATGGAAGGATTTGAAAGCCGCCACCTGGATGATGGCCGAGCGGCTGTAGTCCGCAATGGTCACCTGCCAGAGCGTGATATACAGACCGGGATTGGACCAGTAAAGGTGAAGGTGCCGAAGGTTCGCAGCAAGGACGGGGAGCCGGTGACCTTCCGCTCGGCCTTGGTGCCACCGTATGTACGCAAGGCCCGCTC
>NZ_JBLBUB010000062.1:0-4746 GCF_047289955.1 Microbulbifer jejuensis | reverse complement strand
AGTGGAGAAAACTCCGGGGCTTTGACTGCCTGGCCAAGGTCATCACCGGAGTGAAGTTCAAAGATGGAGAGGAGGTGTCAACAGCCGACCAGAGCGCTGCTTAATCTGGCTTTTTGAACACCAAAATTGACAATAACTCATATTTTGAGATAAGAACTGGCGATAAAATAACTAATTCAGACGTTCTTAATCGATTGGCTAGGATATATTTCCATGTCAACGAGCATACAGACTGGGCATTGGAACTGCTAAAATTGAATGTAAAGATATTTCCTGATGATGGCAATCTATGGGATAGCTTGGGCGAAGGTTATATTAAAGTAGGGCAAACAGATATGGCTCTTTCCAGTTTTAAAAGATCGTTGGCAATAGCCCCCAAAAAAAATTGTCGTTGGTGCAAAAGTGCACAAGAAAATATTAACAATCTAACGATAAAGTAAACTCATAACAAATAAGGGTATGTTGCGCTTGCCGCAACATATCTGGTTATTGAGGGAGTCCGACCAGCTCTATTCATATAAATAAATCGAAGGGAACTGAATTTTGGAAGGTTGACGTTAGTCTCGGACCCTTTTTGCGGACGAACATTAGCCTCACCCGAGAGGCGAAAAAAATCATTGTCACATCGCGTATTAGTTCCTTTGTTTAAGGCATATTAATCCTCGCGGTGGTGGCGTCCGTGCGCTCGCCGCTTTTATCCGGGCTGGGTTTTGCGAGGATAAAAAACGGTCACTCACATGACTCTGTGGCAGTGAGGGCAAGACAGACTTGCGCCTTTTGTCGTCGGTGGTGTTGACCTTCGTACCTTCAGCACCCGCTGTAGGATACGCAGAACGGCTTTTGCGTTGCCATACAGGTAACCATAATCTCGTGCGCGTTGAAAGCCTTTTGACAAACAGTGTTGCAGGATCAGCCTGATAAACTGCTCGCCGGTTACTGTACAGGTTTTCCATTGATCGATTTTGGCATCGCGGTAGCGAAAGGCCACGTTGCAACCGTTATCGGACAAAATGTTGGTGTTACTAATGACGCTAAGATACAGATAAGGGCAAACCCATGCGGAAACAGGTGAGAACGAAGGTCTGGTAGCGCCGTTCGCGGGTACCGTTGATCAACCGCTCCAGCTCTTTGAAAGTCAGCACATCGGGAAGGTGTCTCTCTTGAGGGGGTCTGATAATATCTACCCACTGCCAGTCGCGCTTACTAGTAAAGCAGGAGGGGGAGAATACCCCTCTGCCAGGATCGTATGAGGCATGGATGCCGATTTCGAGCGTACAAGGATGTATTCACAGCGTGTCCTGGGAGAGGGGTATTCTTTCCTTCCGACCCGGTAGTAAGTACGTGCTTGTAAAAGAACTGAAGGCCATTGCGATCCCCCTTTGCCGTTGGCCAGGAGTGAGTACTGATGAGTGGCTCAAAATATTCCTCAAGCTGCCTTTGGGCGAGAGTGTCGGGCGGGCTGTCAAAGTACTCGCAGACGCGCCGTATGGCATGGCTGTATAGATCAATGGTCGATTCGACTTTGCCCTGGCGTTTGAGTGCGCTAAGATGTTGTCGCTACAGTGAATCGAATCGTTTCTGCTGTGCTTTGTTCATAAAGATATTCTTCTAGTTGTCGTCCTCGGGGGTGAGTACATAGGGGAATTATCTTTATTTCAGCGGAGTTACCTTTGCCGCGTAGTGGCTTCGTTCAACAAACGTCGGCACAAGCACGCACTACGTGCGCTGGACTCGCAACAAGTTGCTCACCTGTAAGAAAGGTGTTAAGTGGTAATATGAACTTAAGTCTTAAACAAACACATAGCGAATGTGGCTGGCATCAAAAAGCCATATTAAAGAGTAAACTTTGTGTCTGTTTTCATTGTCTTGGTATTTTTACTTATTCAGAAATTGCTGGCTGGATAGATGAGCCAGAGGACTGCCAATGCGGCCCAGGAAGAACGGTACTGTGTCCAAAGTGCAATATTGACACAGTGTTATCTGAAAGTGAGAATTATGAAGTCAATAAAGATCTTCTAAACAAAATGAACAAAGAGTGCTTTTAAGTCGGGGTTATTAGTAGCACTTAACAAGGCTGCGCAAATCGGCCGCTGCGAGGTCTGGACTGGCGGGCTACGCCAGTCGCTTTTGACAGCGGCGTTAGCAACACTCAAGTAAGCAAAGGAGAGGCAATGAAATTTATAGTATTTTTTTTTATAATATTATGGAGTCATAATTCTTATTCTGAGGACTCTTTTAAGATTTTTATTTCCCTATCAGGAAATGACTACAATGAGGGACTTACAAATTCGCATCCCATAAAAACCCTCTCGCGAGCTCAAGAGGTTCTTGAATTACACGACCCCGATCTACCCATAGAGATCCATATAAATCAAGGAACTTACTATCGTCAGTCAATTGTTTGGACCTATACTAATGGCCACTCAATTACATTTACACCTGTCAATTTCACAAATGAAAGACCTGTCTTTGATGGAGGCGGCAATATAAACACTTGGTTTACATTAAGTAAATCAAATAGATCATCGAGTAATTTGAAGTTTAGATATATTAAAGTCCAAAATTATCACACGGCCATGTCGTTTGAGGGTAAAAGAAATTACGTGAGTAATTGGAACTCGGAAAATGAGTTGTATGGCATGTTTTTTTATAGGGTCGGAGGAAAGTATACTGATTTTGGAAACTCTACAGCCGCTGTACGTTTTGTAAACTCTCGCAGCAACTCAATTGCTAATACGCACTTCGTAGATATATTGAATAATTCGGCAGGTGCATCTGCAATTCATGCAATATATTTTGCTCATTACTCGTCGCATAATGAGGTTTTAAGAAATCGTTTCCTAGGTATCAACGGGGACCCAATAAAGGTCAGAGATGAATCAAACTATAATTACATAGCTGATAATCGCTTTTATTCCTCTGGGAGAATTGCTTTTTATCAGGGGTGGTACTGTAATGCTGACACTAGAGGATGGAATCTAGACGGAAGTAACCCCGGGGGATGTACAAAATCAACTGGAGAATGCCCGTCCATTGGCAATGTATTTCGTAGCAATTATCTATATGGCGGTTATGGTGGAGCAATTAAGGTTTTTGATATACGAGAAGGCGACAATTATTGTGGCCCACTAAGCAGCTCAAGATTGAGAACATCGAACAACGTAAAATACTATTAAGCCATTGCTAACAAGGTGCTCAAAAGTGACCGCGTGCTGCGGCGCTTTAGCTAAGTGTTCTGTTTCCAAGTTACCCATAAAAAGTAGACACCTCACTATCTCCTAGCAGGATGTTGAAATAGGCTCATGTATTTACTGGCTTTGGTACAATGCTTGGGCCGATACCCCACAATGAGATAGTGTATGCGCGGTGCAGATATTACGCAGGAAGCTTTGTTCACCACTGTTAACCTGGAAGAATTTGTCCCCAAATTCCACCTACTGAGAAAGATTCGTCAGGAATTTAATTTGGCATTGCAGCGTATCGACTGGCTGCTCGACTGCGCTTATGCACCGAACGGCAAGGAGTCCATCCCCCCGGAGCGATTACTGCGAGCCCTATTTCTACAGGTTTTATTCAGCGTGCGTAGTGAACGCCAGCTGATGGAACAGACACGCTACAACCTATTATTCCGCTGGTTCGTTGGCCTCAGTATCGATGATAAGGTGTGGAATCATTCCACTTTCAGCAAGAATCGTGACCGTCTGCTTGCCCACGATATTATTCTTACCCTGTTCGAAGAAGTGGTGCAGATAGCTAGGCAGAAGCAACTGTTGTCGGAAGAGCATTTCAGCGTTGATGGCACCTTGATTCAGGCGTGGGCCTCGCAGAAAAGTTTTCGTCGCAAGCAGGACAGCGACGACGATGAGGGCAGTGGCAGCAACAGCGAGCGGGATTTCCACAAGGAAAAGCGCAGCAATGAAACGCACGAATCGCGCACCGATCCAGAGGCTCGGCTGTACAAAAAATCCAAAGGTGCTGAAGCCAAGCTGGCCTATTTGGGTCACACCACCATGGAAAACCGTAATGGCCTGATCGTACAGGCGGCGGTAACGCAAGCCAATGGCTGCGCTGAGCGGGAAGCAGCCGAGCAGATGCTGACGGAGCTGCCGGGCTCACGACGCAAAACCGTTGGCGCAGACAAAGGTTACGACACTCGGGGATTCGTAGCCGCCTGTCGTGGTGCCAATGTAACTCCGCATGTGGCCCAAAATACCAAGCGCCGCGGTGGCTCCGCTATTGACGGACGCACCACTCGGCACAGCGGATATCAAGCGAGCATGAAGGTACGCAAGCGAATTGAGAAGGGGTTTGGTTGGGGCAAAACCATTGGTCTGATTCGCCAAGTAAAAGTCCGCGGGTTAGCGCGGGTCAAGGAGGTATTTACCCTCACCTTTATCGGCTGGAATCTAACCCGAATAAGCAATTTACAAAGGGGATCCGCTTAATGGACGGAGAAGCAGCAAAAGTAGCGTTAAGGGGGCGTGTATTCAGCCAAAAGCCGATTAAAAATCCATCAAAATAGAACAAAGCAGCTCTTCCTCGAGTTTTTTGGCTTGCTAGAAAATTTTTCTAAATAATACTTCCCGATTTCAACAGCCTGCTAGGGAAGCTCTGAGCAAGTTCAGGAATTTGTAAAAAATCAGCTTTTTCGTGGATTTTCCTTATTTTGGAAAAATAATTGCTCGAATTTTCATCTATCTTCGGCTGCAACCCGCCTCCTGGCGAATCGTAGACGCACCTCTCCTA
>NZ_JBLBUB010000061.1:0-4944 GCF_047289955.1 Microbulbifer jejuensis | reverse complement strand
AGAGCCTCAGCACGAGAAGCTGCTGCTGGCCCTGTGGAAGCGCATGACCCAGCTGTACGGCCACAAGTGGTCGTCCCAGCACGCTCTGTACGACTCCGAAGCGGATAAGGCTGCCGGCTGCTACAGCGAGGATTTCATGCTGTGGGTGAAGAAGACCCAAGATCTGAGCGAGATGGCATGGCGCCGTGGTATGAACTACGTCGAGTACAGAAACCAGGAGGCGGCCCAGCAGGGCGAGTTCGACAGCTGGCCACCCAACTACGCCGAGTTTGTTGGTATGTGTATACCAGCCCCTGGAGAGCACATATTCCGGACGTTTGAGCCCCCGAAACTGCCCAACAAAACTGCTCAGGAGCGATCCAAAGTGGTTGGACGCCAGACACTGGATAACCTGAAATCCCTGTTTGCAGAGACAGAGGAGTGAATCTTTCACCTGGTGGAAAAGATGGTCAATGAAATCAGCATTCGCGAGCGCTTGTGGGAGTGGTCCAGGGCCTATCCTGAACGTGCGGGGGATTCAGTGAGCTGGCCCCGTATGGCGGCATTTGGCCGCAGGATGCTATCAGGGCGCAGGGAGAGCCCGGTACCGATAGATTACGAGAGAGCAGCCCTTACGGATGCTGCAGTATTGGCTTATCTAAATGTGATTGCCAGGCGCCAGGACAAGGAGAAGGCTGCGTTAGAGAGGAAGGTTTTTTGGTTGAGGTATTACTACCGGTGGGAAATGCGAGAGACCTGCATAAGGGTGAAGCGATCCAAAGCCTGGGTGGAGAATATGTGTAACTTAATCGAGGGAACGGCAGAGGCACTTTATTTGGCGGATAATGCCGCATAACTGTATTTAAATACAAGCTGTATGTATTGACAGCCTAGGCGTGAAGATACTATATTCAGATAAGCTGTCGCGAAGTATGCGCAGCGGGACCATACCCCCCTTTGAAAGCCCCGTCTGGTTAATCCGGCGGGGCTTTTTTATGGCTGTAATTCGACTGTTTACTCCAGAGCCACTGCCCCTATAGATGAAGCCCTTAGATGCTTTTCAGTAGTCAAGCGCTGGAACAGGTAAGTTCGTAACTGGAGTTCTCTGAATGTTAGGTGAACCTGATTAAGAGTTGAAATCTATTAGCTTGTAGCCTATCTGGCTGGTACAGAGTAAAGGCTATCACTGGCCCGTGTTTTTATAAAAATTGTGGCTGGGCATCAGATACCAGAGAACGCCCGCCACCAAATATTGCACGGGGATATTTCCAGCTAAGTTTGCCTGCTCGGTTCGATCAGCTAACACCATCAACAGCATACTGGTCGCATATGCTAGATTTAACCAGATAGTGAACCAGATTAAACTGATGTTGGCAGCGGGATTTTTGGCGGCACGAATTAGGAATATGCCCAGCATGGCGAGTAGAATAAAAATAAGCAGTTCGTACTCATGCTGCGGCGGCGTCCATCCCCATCCTGCAGGCCATATCCATGCCATCATCGGATAAATGGCTAAGATAAAAAGCAGACCTATAACCTTCAGGGCAATGGGGAGGCTCTTGGCGCGAGTAATGTCATCCATAGTTTGCTCCAGAGCGGAGACCGCTTTTAAGTTGATTTAGCTGCAGTCAATAATATAGATGAACTAGGGCCTAGTTCGCTTGGCGAAGACTTTTTTGTGTTCGCAATTCGACTGTTTGCCTTGGAGTCACTGCTTCCCTATGGAAGAAGTCCTCAGATGCTTTGCAATAGCTAAGCGTTGAAACAGGTGGATTCTCTATAACGATTTCCAGCTGAAGCTCGTAGTGGTTCACCCTGATGATTTTGAGTTCATGGGGTTTCCACAAGACTGGTTGGGGATTTCAGTGAAGCCGCTTGGTTAAGAATGGTCTAGCGCCAGTTACTTACTTTCACTGTCCAGTCGTTGTAACAATTTAACGTTCCTGGGCATTAAATACCAAAGGATCCCGGCAATTAAATACTGTACGGAGATATTTCCGGCCCAGTTTACCATTTCGACTCGATTAGCTACCATCATCACAAGCATGGTGGTACCACACACCAAGTTCACCGAAATAGTGAACCAGATCAGACCAATGTTTGCAGCGAGATTGCGGCCAGCAAGAATTAAATAAACGCCCAGAGTTGCGTATAGCGCCAGACCAATTAGTTGAAATTCGTGATACGGCGGTATCTTTCCCCATCCCGTAGGCCATGCCCATAGCATCATCGGGTAAACGCCAAAGATATAAAATAGACCTATAGCCTTCAGGGCAATGGGGAGACACTTGACGCGAGCGGTGCCGTCCATGGTTTTTTCCAGAGCGGAGACCGCTTTTAAATTGTTTTGGCCACGGCCAATAATATAGACTAGATAGCTTTCAATTAGTCTAGTGCGGTTTTTTGGGGCGTCACGTCGTCTTTTTGATCCAAAGTTACTGCCCTATACGGATGCAACCCTCGGATGCTATGCAATAGCCAGGCGCCAGTTACTCACTATCGCTGTGCAGTCGTTGTAATAATTTAATGTTTTTGGGTATTAGGTACCAGAGAACCCCAGCAATTAAATACTGTGCGGGGATCTCACCGATCAAGTTATCTTCAAGGACTTGATCAGGTGCCAGCATAAAAAGTAAAAGACTGATGGTTGCATGTACCAAGCTCAACCAAATTACGAGCCAAACCAGAACGAGGTTAGCAATGGGATGTTTAGCGGCGAGCAACAGGAATACCCCCAGAGTTGCATAGGTTCCTATAATAGTATATTCGTATTCGGGCTGCCGTGGTGTCCATCCCCATCCTTCAGGCCACCACCATTCCATTAACGGGTAAATAGCAAAGGTAAAAAACAAGCCTATAATCATCATGACAATGGTGAGGCATTTGATACGGGTGATGTCATCCATAGCCTTCCCCTGGGCGGAGACCGCTTTTAAGTTGATTTTGTCGCAGTCAATAATATAGACGAAATAGTTCCTGGCCTGCCCCGTGCGGGCTTTTTTGTATCTGGTACTCCCATGCTTGAAAACGACTACTTCACTGAAGAGGAGTTGTCCTGCCGCTGTTGCGGGAAACTCCACTTCTCGGATGATACGCTGCGCCGATTGATCAGGGTCAGGGTGCGCTTCAACAAGCCTATGGTGATCAACTCCGGTTATCGCTGCCAGGACCATTGCGCCAGTATTGGCTCCACCATGACACACACTACCGGGCAGGCTGTGGATGTATCAGTTTCTGGTGGGCGTGCCTATGAGCTGCTGGGGATCGCGCTGGAGGAAGGGTTTACCGGCATTGGAGTGAAGCAGCATGGTCCTCATAGCGGGCGATTCCTGCATCTGGACGATCTTGGAGCTATTCCGGGCAAGCGTGACGGCCCCACAATCTGGAGCTACCCAAGGTAGGGCGTATGAAGGGAGTGGCACAGAATTGATTTCGAGACAGTAATCAGGATAATAGTGGTCATGGTGATCAGTATATAAATGTTAAATGCCCATGAAAGCTATCGTATCTGTTTCCCTAATGTTACTCGCAGGCTTCGCTAATGCACTTACATGTTCCAACTATGAGCCGCCAAGCAACGGCAAATTTATTCTTGAAACCGAGCATGGGGTTACTTACTTCTCTGTGCCGACAAAGTTAGATGGAAGCTCTTTGGAGTCAGTAATATTGTGGGCTTACCCAAAAGCTAAAGGTGTGGCTGGAGAGCTAGCAGCTCCTTTGGCTTTCAAAGTAAGTGGAGGCTTTGCAAAAGGTCAATTTGCAGTCACTTCTCCATTTCTAGAGGCTAAAGTAACTGCAGCATATTCCAAGGAAATCTGTGGCCCGAGGCTAGAGGCAAATGTCAGCATTTAACAAAGCCAGGCAGTATGCTCCGGGCCTTCGGCCCTCTGCGGGACGTCTTACCTTGTGCACATTTTGCACGGGTCGCTTCGCTCCCACTTTTTTCGCGCAAAATGCGCACAAGGTAAGCTGTCCCTGCTGTGGGCGTTAGGTTTCAATCAGCCATATGAAAAAATATACTTTATCCTTTCTTTTCCTGGTTTGTGCATCTTTAGCACATGGCTCCCTCCCGCCTCCTTGCGGATGGGAGATCATGAACATCCATGAAAAAAATCCGAAACTAGATGGGTTCGCGATTCAGCAATACCCTGATTGGGATAAAGATAGAAAGATTTATAAAGATGGGCATCCTTATATTGTCTTCTTCAAGTTTAAGGGCAGTATGGATCATATAGTTTTCTACTCTGCTTCCGGCCAAGTAATGGGTGGTGAGTGGGAAAAACTACCTGATAGTCATTGGGATAAATACAAGTTACAGGATATTGATGAGCTATATCATGAGTGTCGTGGACATCATACTTTGAGTACTCCGCGTAAAACCTAACAAGCGTAAGCAGTTTGCTACGGTCCGTTGGGCCTCCGCGGGACGCCCAACGCTATGCACATTTTGTGTGGGTCGCTTCGCTCCCAGTTTTCCACAAAATGTACATAGTATTGGTCGACCCTGTTGCGGGCGTTATGAGTCATTAATAAGGAGCATCGCGTGAGTTTAAACTTTTGGTTAATGCTGGGAATTTTTATCGTCGGCATAATCGCACTCATTGGCTTTTTCAAAACCAAAACTGGAGGGTATGGCAGATTTTCAACTAGTACATTTTTAATACTAATTTCGATTATCGTGTCATCATTGTTGTACTCAGCTGGGAAGCTCGACAGTCAAATAATGGCAAACGTTCTTTTTGCTGTAATTGGTTTTGCTGGTGGCCTATTTACGGGTAAAGAAAACAATAGCGGTTCAAGTAAAGGGAGTGATTCAGGCCGAGTTATTGTCAATTTTGGTGTTCAAAAAGCCAGATTAAGCAGCGCTCTGGTCGGCTGTTGACACCTCCTCTCCATCTTTGAACTTCACTCCGGTGATGACCTTGGCCAGGCAGTCAAAGCCCCGGAGTTTTCTCCACTTTCCCT
>NZ_JBLBUB010000060.1:0-5132 GCF_047289955.1 Microbulbifer jejuensis | reverse complement strand
AGATTGTGCTGTTCCAGCAGGTGGCGGAACTTCAGGATGGTCGTTTCGTCCGGCAGGCTGTCGGATAGGCGCAGGCCCGCAAAGCGACGCATAGACTCAATCTCATACAGTGCATCCTCCATAGCCGGGTCGCTGAGGTTGTAAAACAGCTGCATGCAGTGGATACGCAGCATCACAGTCAACGGGTATGGGCGGCGCCCGTTACCGACCCTCGGATAAACCGGCAAAATGCGCTTTTCGAGTTTCTTCCATGGGATTAGGGCATCCATTTTGGCAAGGAACTTCTCGCGACGAGTCTGACGCTTCTTATTACTGTATTCAGCTTCGGCAAAAGTCAGTTGGGACATTGGGTTCTGCATACTGTTGAATTTGGATCATTATATCGGAATCGAGAGACTTAATCAGAGTTTCCCTAGGTTATCCCAATCCCGGTTACTCAAGAGACCCAAGTTGCAGCTAGGATGCCAATCGAAACACGTCCATCCTCTCTGGATTCTGACTGTCGATGATGAATTTTGCCAAGCTACTGTCCTGAGAACTACCCAAGAGAAATTCTTGGACGATTTTCAGTATTCTATTCAGTTAGAAGTTCCGGTCAAAAAAATACAATGACATTGTCCTTGTCTTGTCTTGTCTTGTCTTGTCTTGTCTTGTCTTGTCTTGTCTTGTCTTGTCTTGTCTTGTCTTGTCTTGTCTTGTCTTGTCTTGTCTTGTCTTGTCTTGTCTTGTCTTGTCTTGCAGGCCGAGCTTGGGGCTGCGCGTCGTTAATGGGCAAGCTTCTCTGATAAAAAGATGGTAGTCACAAGGTGCCCAGCAGTTTTATGTTCACGAATGGTTATCGTGCACTTTTTTCAGCTCATACCAAAACGATCAAGCGGGTATCGTAACCACAATTTTTCCCTGGTGTTCCGCCCTGCCAAAATGGCGAAACGCATCGGCCAGTTGATTTAATGTGTAAGGGCCGTCGATAACGGGGGTCAGTTTACCTGCCTCGAAAAGTTCATTGATATAGGCCAAATCGCGATTCGCTCGCAAAACAATAATGCGAGTTTGTTTTCCGGTTAACCATTGAATGGGTTTTCCGAATAAAGCGACTTGCAGCAAACGTGGGACACGCCCACCCACCGTTGCGTAAACCCCGCTGGGCTTGAGCGCACGCAAATAGACAAACGAAGAGCGGTTTGTTTTGGCATCGACAATTAAATCGTATTCCCGACCGCTTTGGGTGAAATCCTCTTGGGTATAGTCAATAACGTGGTCAAACCCAATCCGGCGCATAAGTTCCAATTTTCCAGTACTATCAACGCCGGTGACCTCAACATCGAATTGCTTGGCAAATTGAATACCAAAGGTGCCCACTCCGCCTCCGGCACCGTTGATAAGGACTTTCTGTCCATCTTTTAAGGGCAGGATATCGAACAAGCCTTGCAGCGCCAGCATCCCGGCCTGGGGGATCGCCGCGGCCTGCTCGAAGGACATGCCTATTGCCATCTTGGCCACCTGGTTTTGCAGTGCACAAACATAATCGGCAAATCCACCAAATCGACCCGCCAGGTCACCATACACGTCATCACCCGGTTTAAAACATGTGACCGCCTTACCGACAGCTTCGACACGACCCGCAATGTCGGAGCCAAGTATGTTCATCTTTTTCGGTTTAAAAATTCCGTTAATTAATCGGTTGACCGCATCACCGTTGAGCAAGCCCCAGTCCCAGTCGTTAATTGACGTGGCGTGCACACGGATTAAGACTTCTGTGTCTTTCGGCACGGGTTTGTCCACATCTCTAAGCTGAAGTACGTCGGGGGATCCATATTGGGTATAGATTGCAGCTTTCATGCTGTGTTCTCTTAATTGCCGTGAGGGTATAGGAATTATAAACTACCTATTTATCCTTGATTCAAAGTATTCTACTCGAACTTCCTGAAGTTGTTTACTGATCAAGTCCCAGGTTTTAAGTTGAGAGCATTCAAAGTTAATCATTTTTTATTCGGTTTGACTGAAAAGTCCTGGAGAATGCTTCGCGAAACGTAAGTCGCTCCATCGGTCCGCTGTAAGATGTGGAAGTTGGCAGTGGTTGGGTCACTTTGTCAATCGGATAGACGAATCTGCGAAGGATCGAACAGCCTGACCTGAGCTGGTTCCCTCTCTGGCGGCAGAGTATGGCTAAACCGAAGAAGGATGCTTATATTCTATATTCCTCCGATCTCCACCTTACACTGCACGCCTTACCCTGATATGTCCCGGTCATATTCCTTTGCTAGAAAGGCTTGCATACCCCTATGGGACGGCCTTGAAATGTTCAAAAAAAATCTATCTGTTTTACTCCTGTTCTTTTCCATTGC
Organism: Microbulbifer jejuensis; assembly: GCF_047289955.1. Lineage (NCBI taxonomy): Bacteria > Pseudomonadati > Pseudomonadota > Gammaproteobacteria > Cellvibrionales > Microbulbiferaceae > Microbulbifer > Microbulbifer jejuensis. The sequence goes on along the minus strand of NZ_JBLBUB010000060.1, from coordinate 2,787 downwards.
AGCAGGACTCACTTGAGCAGAAAGCACGGAAATTGGCGCCAAACACACCCTGGTGATTGCACACAGCTGGAGACTTGCAGCCAAGACAGTTTCTTCAATCGTAATTATTGAATCAAGCACAGCCTCCCTTAGCAAGCTCAGCCATGCTTAACTGAGCTTAACACTATTAACAGTAGCGGAGCCATTCACTAAAGATCATAAGTAGTAGAAGCTATTCCCCATCTCCTATCGATTTACTTTCATCGATACTGACCAAAAGTGGAATATCTAATACAACTCCGGCCGAAGAGGCATTATTACCTTGAGATTTTTCATCTAAATCTCTCTCCAAAGCGGCAGCGTATACTCGTAAAACTGGAATTGGAGATTTTGCGCCAACAGGCAAAGCGATTGCCAGTACGCCTCGGGTTGAATTCAAACTATTAATGCCCTCATCTTGCAAACGGGTAGCCAGTTCGGAAACCAGTGCTCTGCGTGATTTGGCATCTCTAGGATCTAGATTTAATCCATAGCCACTCAAGTCTGCCCAACCCGAAACAGATGCAGTATTAATTCCCTGGTCGTCTATTGTTACTTTGAGACGGCCTGGCCCGGGTATCCAACCCAGCCCTCCTTTAACAAATAAACCGCGAGGGAAAGAAACCAATTTTTCCACTGGCAAGAAACCACTACTACCAGCACCATCAGAATAGGCCATATTCACAGTCTTCACCGGGTAGGGGTTACTAGCATTGCTTGGTGCAGTTGGAATTTCTTCTTCGGATATACCAAAGATATCTATCAGAAATTTTTTAGCTGCATAAAAAGCTTCTTGGTTAGAAATTTCCACCTTTTTAGCTGGCCCGAAGGCGGGCCGGTCGCTGAATCGAATATCAGCCAATGACAAATTGTTATTAAAGCTAAACTTTGAATATTCTTCTTCTCCATTCGAAGAACCGCTGACCACATCGCACTGGCCCTGAGGATAAAGCTCTTTATCACATTCCTTCCCATAAACCACATCCTTTCCTTTGAAAAGATAATTCACAGCTTTATTTCCATCAAAGGTTTCATACAGAGAATTTCCACGATTTGGTTGTAACATTTGTGTGAGCAACTCTACATTATTCTCACCCAGAACTTTCGGCATATCTCTTTCAATAATATACTCGAGATCCTCTCTGGAAAGATCTTTGTCGTTCCCAGGATTATCTTGGGCCTGGGCAAAAACTGCTGGCATACAAAAAAGCGCTATAAGATATAAAGTCTTGCCCATGACAATCAGATTAGTTTTCATTTGACCATTCCTTATATGAATTAAGTGGAGTTGCTAGTTGGGATTGAATGCTGTCTCACCAATAGGATTACATTTACGGATATACTTATACGCATACCAATTTTTTCCATTTGGATCAGAATATACATTGTTATAGCGCTCATTGTTTAATCGATTGACCACGCTAATTATTGTGGAAGAGATACTGTATGCAACTGGACATTGTTCTTGACAGCTCCCAAACCAGTTAAAAGGATCATTCCAATTACAATCAACAGTTGAGTCGTACATATTGTTGACCCATGCGCTAGACATAGAAATCGAATGTGCATCATCAGCGAAATTTTTGTAGTCATTCGCAAAAGAAGGAGAAATCCACATAACCCCATGAAAGCCATCCCATTGATGAGCGCGTCGGCCGTTTACCGAAGTGTCGGAAACATCGTACATAGCTTCGCGGATACCGGATAAATTATCATCGTCAGCGCTATAAGAAGAAGAAAAATGAATAAATTCTAAATCGAAATCGCCAACTGCCATATCCGTTGCAGTTCCACCCGCATCCAGTTTGCAATGTCCAGACCAGGGTCTACGCATTGTTCCAGCCCAATGATCTCCACTATCTGAACCGTGGGTGGCTATCATCGCCGCATCGGCTTCATCAAGGAAATTATGATCGTTACACCCTGTTATAATATCGGGATCACAAAAACGCTTAATAGTCATAAAGCCATTTGTATACTGACCGTCTTTGATATGACCTTTTGCCCCCATTTTGTCGTACCATCGATCAACCATATTATCCCAGAATGCCATATCATTACCATTACAGCCGCCAGCTGCGGCAGGAATAAAGTCACTGATCGCAAAAACTTTTGCCTCCATAGCAAATACATTCATACTATTAAAATATGTTGCAGCTGAAATAATCACAATCAGATTAGAAACTCGCCTGATATATTTAATCACTTTACATTCTCCCTCTTGATTGATCTAACTGTGGATTGAATAAGAGTCAATTAATCCATTCCGATTTATGCTTATGATTCGGAAAAACAAAAACTCCAAGCGAAGGATTAATACCAACACTTGCAAAAGGTAATACAGAGTCAAAGATAAGAACCGGACATTAATTTGATGCTTGGCACAAAATACAACGCAATCCACCCCTCAGTGACAAAACTGATTGTCACCGGAAGGATCATAAGGGCTGTTCTTTTCTCTAGATGGCGCAGCCCTATTAAGGCAGAAAATTATCCTGGACAACTATTAAATAGTTGTTCCACTTTGACATCATTGACTCTGCTTTCACCATACCCGGATTCAATCTTGAGCTAACCAGTGAGCATCTGGTTATTTAGTGATAGAGAAAGACGGCGAAAACATGCCTAGATTCAACTTGTAAGTGCATATCTCAATGGAGCTAGAAAAAGCGGCCAGTTGCCCGTAGGCTTCTCGCTTTTTCTCCGGCAAGAGTTATGCAATGAGACACTACAAGCAACTGACCTATGAGCAAAGATGCCAGATTGAGG
>NZ_JBLBUB010000059.1:0-5263 GCF_047289955.1 Microbulbifer jejuensis | reverse complement strand
CTCTGCTTGTGTAAAACCGCTTTTCTTGAACGCCTCAATCTGGCATCTTTGCTCATAGGTCAGTTGCTTGTAGTGTCTCATTGCATAACTCTTGCCGGAGAAAAAGCGAGAAGCCTACGGGCAACTGGCCGCTTTTTCTAGCTCCAGTGAGATATGCACTTACAAGTTGAATCTAGGAAAACAAAAAAATGTACCAACTTGACCTTTTGCCAGCATGAAGAAAAAGTCACAGAGCGATACAGCTACCAATATTGCACTATCCTACCCATAGTTCATTCCCGACAATTCCGCACAATTACATCGACTGATGCAGGTACCCGATCTTGCACTGAAAGTCGCTACAGAGAACCCACCTGTTCCAGCGCTTGGCTACTGTGTCTGAGGGTTTCATCCATAAGGGGCAGTGACTCTGGAGCAAAAAATTGAATTTTGGACATAAATAAGCCCCGTCGGCTTAACCAGACGGGGCTTTCAAAGGGGGTATGGTCCCGCTGCGCATACTTCGCGACAGCTTAGCTCAGATTAGTGTGTAGACGTGTACATTGTCAACAGCTAAAACTGTATTTAAATACAGTTATGCGGTATTCTCTGCCAAATAAAGGGCCTCCACCGTTCCCTCAATGACTTTGCACATATTAATCACCCAGCTTTTGCTTTGGCCAACCTTCCTGCACACATTCTGGATTTCCCACCGATAGTAATACCGCAACCAAAAAACCTTCCTCTCTAACGCAGCCTCCTCCTTGTCCTGGCGCCTGGCTATCACATTCAGGTAAGCCAATACTGCCGCATCCGTAAGGGCTGCTCTCTCGTAATCTATCGGTACCGGGCCCTCCCTATGCCCTGAGATCATCCTTCGGCCAAATGCTGCCATACGGGGCCAGCTCACTGAGTCCCCCGCACGTTCAGGATACGCAACCAGGAGGGCATCTTGTGAGCGCCATCTACAGCGCCCTAGCCTTTCTGGAAAAAGCCGCTCAGCCTCCAATACCAAGCGCTTAAACAGCAGCTCAACAGTATTAAAGAACAGATCAACAGCCTCAACGGCCTGATCGCCACAGACGTTGCCAACGGCTACCGCCAGCGCGCCATCGATACTACCGCCCAGTTGCGCACCCTGGAGGCCCAACGCAGCCGGTTGATCAAAAGCCTTTCCACAGCCAAATCAAGCCCCAGCACCCACAGCGCATTTAATAGCCTGGCCAGCACGCTCAATGTGGATCCCATGCGATTACAGCACGCCGGATTCCTCGCCCTGGCAATCATCACAGATGTGGTAGGGCTGGTAGCGTTACTAGCGTTTAACGCTGCCTCAACGGTTTGTAAACGTTTAGCTAAACGGTCTAAACGGTTTTCAACGCCAGATAAACAGTTTTCAACGGATTCTAAACGGTTCTCAACGGACGCTAAACAGTCGCCAATAGAGCCTAAACAGCTGCTAAATGGTGCTAAACAGCTACCAACGGTAGATAAACGGTTGCCCAGGGAAGGGCAGGGCCCCTCAACGCTTTCTAAACAGTTTTCAACGGTTTCTAAACGGCCCTCAACGCCAACTAAACGGTTTTCAACGGAGCCTAAACGGTTTGTAAACGCCGACTTCAGTCAGGAACAGATTGAACTGGCTCACCAAATTTGCGCCGGAGAGTTCGGCACCCGGCCCGTGTTACGCAACATCATCAAGTGCATTCGCGGTGGATACCCAGCCGCAAAACCCGTTTTCGATGCACTGGAACAGGCAGGAGAAATCGCCCGTGATGGCCAGAGTTTTGTCCTAATACAACGTTAAAAGGAAAGGAGAGTCAGCATGAAAAAAAATCGCATCCAACCCGGTCACCAGAAACACAAAAGCACTATAGCGGAGCACTCAGATGACAGAGAGATAGCTGTGCAAACAGAAGATCGGTTGATTCCCATTAAGGAAGTATGCAAGATGGTCTCTATATCGCAGGCCACAATTTACCGGATGCGTCAGCGTAAGACATTTCCCGAACCAATATTAACCTCTGGCCAAATCGTCCGGTGGCGACTGAGTGATATTCATTATTACATCCAGCATGGAAGAGCCTCGCCTGAAGCACACACAGAGCGTTAGGAAATTGGTTAAGAAGACAACTTTTCTTGTCAGAATCATAGGTAGGAACTCTAACCGTATTCTAACCAAATCAGTGGATTTTATTGGTTTCGGTAGGGGAGGCTTGAGAGAATCTGAGAATTTAGATTTTCTCAACAATAAATTAAAAAGCAATTAAAATCAGTGAGTTGAGGCTAATTGAGAGGGGTTAAAAGCCGTAGTACCTGGTAGACCCGAGCGGACTTGAACCGCTGACCTCTGCCATGTCAAGGCAGCGCTCTAACCAACTGAGCTACGGGTCTCTACTGCACCTAGGGTAACCGAGTGCTGCGAAGAGCGCGAACTCTACCACCGCTTTTCATTGTTTTCAATAAGTTACTGGGCTTTCGAACAGATTAACTTTGACAGTCAGTTACACCAAAGCTCAGGCTAGAAGGATAGCCAAACAACGCGACCCAACAGCTACTCCATTTCCTTTATTTGGGTTATTTTGTCGCGGAGCTTGGCTGCAGCCTCAAACTCCAGATTCTTGGCGTGCTCGTACATCTGCTCTTCCAGCTCGCTGATCCGCGCCCAGCGCTGCTCATCGGACATCGGCTCCACAAGGATATCAGCTCCCTTCCCTTCAGTTACCTTGTGCCGCCCCTTGGCTGGCAACCCAGGTGACACTGCCCCCTCAAGGATATCCGCGACAGTCTTGTGAATCCCTTTCGGAGTGATACCGTGTTCCGTGTTAAAGGCAAGCTGTTTTTCCCGGCGTCGTCGCGTCTCTTCAAGTGCGCGCTCCATGGATCCTGTCATTTTATCTGCGTACAAAATGGCCCGCCCCTTCAGATTGCGCGCGGCCCGCCCGATAGTCTGGATCAGAGAGCGATCAGAGCGTAGAAAACCCTCTTTATCCGCATCGAAAATGGCCACCAGCGCCACTTCCGGCATATCCAAGCCTTCCCGCAACAGGTTGATGCCTACCAGTACATCGAACTCCCCGAGACGCAAATCCCGGATAATCTCCACACGCTCGACAGTATCGATATCTGAATGAAGATAGCGTACGCGCACCCCGCTTTCAGCGAGGTATTCTGTCAAATCCTCAGCCATGCGCTTGGTCAACACCGTGATCAACATTCGCTGGTCCGCATCCACACAGCGGTGGATTTCCGACAGCGCATCATCCACCTGAGTCAGGGCCGAACGAACCTCAACTTCGGGGTCAACCAGTCCCGTAGGTCTTACCAACTGCTCGACTACCTGTTGTGCATGCTCTGCTTCATAGGGGCCTGGTGTCGCCGATACGAACACTGCCTGTGGGGCTAGACGTTCCCACTCCTCGAATTTGAGAGGGCGGTTGTCCAGAGCCGAAGGAAGGCGAAACCCATATTCCACCAAGGTTTCTTTCCGCGACCTATCACCCTTGTACATCCCACCAATCTGGGGAACTGTGACGTGGCTCTCATCAATAAACAGCAAGGCATCATGGGGCAGATAGTCAAACAAAGTGGGAGGCGGCTGGCCCACAGCACGCCCGGACAGATAACGGGAATAGTTCTCCACACCATTGCAGTAACCCAGTTCTTGCATCATCTCCAGATCATACCGGGTACGCTGTTCCAGGCGCTGTGCCTCCAGTAATTTGCCGTTTTCCCTCAACTGCTCAAGCCGCAAGCGTAGCTCTTCCTTAATGTGCTCTATAGCGCCAACAATGGTTTCCCGCGGGGTTACATAGTGGGATTTAGGGAAGATGGTGACCCGCGGGACTTTTTTGAGCTGTTCCCCCGTCAGCGGGTCAAAAAGAGTGATATCCTCAATCTCCCTATCAAACAGAGACAGCCGTATAGCCTCTAGGTCTGAGTCTGCCGGGTAGATATCGATGATATCCCCCCGTACCCGGAAGGTGGCACGGCGGAAATCCGCATCGTTGCGTGTATATTGCAGTTCAGCGAGTCGCCGCAGAATCGTGCGCTGATCTACCAGGTCCCCACGGTCCAGGTGCAGCACCATCTTTAGGTATTTGTCCGGGTCACCGAGCCCATAAATCGCAGATACTGTAGTGACTACCACTACATCACGCCGCTCAATCAGTGCTTTTGTTGCCGAGAGGCGCATCTGCTCGATATGCTCATTAACCGATGCATCCTTTTCGATAAAGGTATCTGAAGAAGGGACATAGGCTTCCGGTTGATAGTAATCATAATAAGAGACGAAGTACTCTACGGCATTCTTGGGAAAAAATTCCTTGAACTCCCCATACAGCTGTGCCGCTAGCGTCTTATTGTGCACCATGACAATTGCCGGGCGTTGCAAGCGCTCAATGATATTGGCCGTAGTAAAGGTCTTGCCTGACCCGGTAACACCGAGCAGGGTTTGGTGACTTAGCCCATCCTTGAGCCCCTCAACCAACTGTGCAATAGCAACTGGCTGATCGCCGGCCGGGCTATAACCAGATTCTACCTTGAACGGACGCGATTCCATATATAAACCTAACCTTTGGACCTATATCAGAAGATGCGATTGTAGGGCTTCCCCAAGGGCCTCACAAATCTGAACGGCCGAAACACCTCTTCGGAGCCCTTCTATTGGACCCATATCGCCCAACAGGAAGACCAAATACATAATTCCTTGTCAAATCAAGTAGTTAAACTACAAAAAAGGGGTTGACCTGTACGGGAGCACCCTATAGTATACGCGCCAACTGAACGGCACAGCCGCTAAGCAAGTCCGCCTTAGCTCAGTTGGTAGAGCAAATGACTGTTAATCATTGGGTCGCTGGTTCGAGCCCAGCAGGCGGAGCCAAAAAAAGTGAAGAAATCCCGCTAGTTATGAAAGCTAAGCGGGGTTTTTTCGTTCTGAATACCGAAGATGTGTAAAATTTTGTGTAAAACTCAGACGTCCTTTTTATCTTTCTTTATCTTTCTTTATCTATATTTAGGTCATTCCCTTAAGGCTGTTTTAACACAGCTAAGAACTGTGCCGACTCCTCTTTAGTTAGGGCCAACCCATACTTCTCAACAATTACCATAAACCGCTAAACATAATTTGAATATTTTTCGAGTTATAACCGAATCTGGTGTTTGAGGGTTTGAAAGAAAGCAGCGTATCTGGTTGATTTGTTGTCGCCAAACAATGAAACCAACCGAGAGTACGCCGCTATGAACAAGAATACCGTTGTTGAGTTTGCAGGTCGACATGAGACAG
>NZ_JBLBUB010000058.1:0-5776 GCF_047289955.1 Microbulbifer jejuensis | reverse complement strand
CTCAATCTGGCATCTTTGCTCATAGGTCAGTTGCTTGTAGTGTCTCATTGCATAACTCTTGCCGGAGAAAAAGCGAGAAGCCTACGGGCAACTGGCCGCTTTTTCTAGCTCCATTGAGATATGCACTTACAAGTTGAATCTAGGAAGATTTACAATTGCAGTTTTTCTCTTTATGTTGTCTGTTGTTAGCTTTGCGCTACCTAAGCCGCCCGATAATGACTGTACGGGTAGGGCGCCTCTGGTTACCAATGTAAGTTTGCCGAGTTCGGACGCAGACGGTAACTACGATTTAAAATTTTATCTTAATCCGAGATTCTTTACACCTTGTAGCGAAGTGGTTACAGAAGTGAGTAAGGATGGTGGCGCTTATAAGGTATATAGCCACTACGTCAGGTCGGGGGAAAGTATCCTTAATGTTAAGAATGTGAATTCCGGTATTTATAAATACCGGATCAAACACTATTACGTTGGTGATATTAATGGTTCCAACTGGGTGTACACCGATGAAATTAAGGTAATCAGGAAACCCAACACGTCCGGCAGTGTCAGTTTTTCCAATAATGAAGGCGGTACCGACAGAAACGGTGTGTTTACTTTACAGTGGGGCGCTCCACAAACACCACCGAAAATTAGCGGGTATCATGTAGATCAGTGTTTAACCTCTTGCGATAGCAGTGGTAGCTGGAATCGTATCTATTCATCATCCAGCACTGGGACAAAATCCATTAGAGTTCCCTCATCAGGAAAAATAGGTAATGGTAAATACCGCTACCGCGTGCGTGCTTATGTCAAAGTGGGTAATACTGTAAAGGGGGGCTCCTGGAAATACAGTACATACCTTACGGTTAATCGCAAACCAGACGCGGTAACAAATTTTACCCAGCCAAGCGGCGGTACACAGACGGGTAATTTCCAGGTGGCCTGGAGTGCGCCCACAGGTGCCTTCGATCCAATCACACAGTATCAGATACAGTGCAGTAAAGATGGCGGCGGCTTTATCTTCAATAACTGTGGCGACGATAATACCGGCACAACCACCACCTTACCGGTTAATTTACCCTCAGGCACGGCTGGGACCTATCAATTTCGAGCGCGCGCATACAATACCGCCGGCTGGGGCCCCTGGACACCTTCTGCGAATTATAAAGCAGTCTCGGTGAATATCCCACTGCCTAAACCTACCGGTGTATCCATTACTACGCCGGAATCCAGCGATTTTGGTGACTACGATATCAGCTGGAATGCATCCGGGAATGTAACTGCTTACCAGTTGCAAAGGGAATGTAAAACCGGTACAGAAACCTGTGGCGCAGATGGTTGGCAAACCGTGCAACTCAACAATGCCACTGCAAAAACCTATGAGGTGCGTGGGCAGATCGCCGATAAATACCGCTATCGGGTAAAGGCCTGCAATGGCAATCAATGTACGGGGTGGCAAACCAGCAGCTGGGTGAAAGTGCATAATCTCGATGGTATCGAGCCTGCGGTAGTGCTTACTGGTGGCGGCACGCCTGGACAAATGGCTTACTCGACCAATGTCACCAGAACTGGCGATGCGATCATTAATATTCCTGTAGAAGTGGCCCCTGGGGTCAATGAGCTTACCCCTTCGGTCAGTATAAACTATTCGGGTGCGCGCTTTAGACAACGCAAAAATGAATCTTTGCCAGAAGATTATTTAGGCTATGGTTGGCGTATTGGTGGCTTTGGTGCTATTCGCCGCTGCGTGGTTGGCAGACCCAATGCCGATAAAATACTATTGAGTAACTCGGACTCTATTTGCCTTAATGGTGAGCCGCTTGTTGTGGTATCCGGCAGCAAATGGGGTGCAGGTAGTAAATATCGCACACAAAAGGATAGCTTTCACCTTGTCACATTGAAAAATGAAAACGGCAGGAAATGGTTTGAGGTGCAAACCCCTGACGGCAAGGTGCAGGAGTATGGCAGAACCGGTGACAGTCGTTTAAAAGTTGGCCTGTCCACGCATTTTGGCTGGACACTCAATAAAGTGACTGATGCTTTCGGTAATACCATCAACTATACATACCACCGCGATACAGTAGAGGGTATTAACTACCCGCTGGAAATAACTTACGGTAACGACTCAGATGCTCGGATCTTGTTTGAATACGGCACACGCAGCGATGCACCGCCCCAACCGCTGGATTCTGGTGATATACAGCAAGAGCAATTGGTTTTACTGCATCATATCAAAGTACTTTATAATAATAAGCTGGTCAGAAAATATAAACTAATCTCTGAAGATGAAGGGGAGATAGAAGATTACCGACGTTTAAAGTATGTCCAAAAATGTGCCTTCGACGCAAACGGCAATAATGAATTATGCTTGAATCCTATGGCGTTTGAGTGGGTTGTACCTGACAACGAAAATCCTATTGACTTTAATACCGGCGTTTCTGAAATTATCGATACCCTGGGTCAAAGTACGCGCTTTTATCATGCGATGATTGCGGATAATTCCAATGATGGCTTGTTTTCAGAAAGGCCTTTTGGTCAAGGCACAACGCCGGCCAATGGCACCCCCCTGGCTGCGGTGGATGGAAAATACCGCTCGGTAGTTTCCGAGGTTTGGCGCTCTAACGGTAATGTCAACGGTTGGCATAAAACCAGCTATGCATACCAGGGTAATGGATTTGTCAGCAACAACCGGCGCGGATTTTTGGGCTATCATGCACAAAGAGTCCACGACTTGAGTTCTAATATTGTTACTTACAGGCAATTCCGTCTGGATTATCCCTATACGGGTCGTATTGCCAGGGAAGTACAATATGCGGGTGTCTATCCTGGCAGTAACGAGTTGCTGGCAAAGCGTCAACTCAGGTATGGTAATTTAGACCTTTCAGCGGGCTTGAACTCTACCAAATACATTTATGTTAAGCAGAGCCTGGATTGGGTTATTGAAAACGGGCAGACACTTGGCTATAACTTTTACACCCACTTGCCCCAAAAAGCCAACTATGGCGATCATGGGGAACTTGTAGGTAACATGGTAAAAACCGCTCGTTTTGCGCTTTCCGCCACTGTGCCAGCCGATCAGGATTTTTGGGGTGAGGTTAAATCCATTTCTGTCACTGGCATCAAGCGCAGTCAAGAAACCATTACAACCTATAGCAACAGCACATCTGACTGGTTGATCAGTTTTAAGGAGGCAGAGCAGGTTAGCCACTTTAATGGCCCTTTAAACCGGCAGGCTGATGTTGTGCAAAGCGTCGTCTATACACGCTACGGCGATACAAATAAAGTGGGCACGGTTACACGCTTCCCGGATGATGCAAACTACGAATTCACAACGGAGTATGACTATGATGCAAGCGGTAACATAATATCGGAAACTGTGACCGGTGCCGGTATTGCAGAGCGTACATCAACGGTCAACAACTATGTTGATAAGCGTTACCCAACTACCATTGCTAACGCACTGGGCCAAGCTATGTCGCTAGACTATGACAAGCGCTTTGGTTTGGTGAAATCCATTCATTTTAATAACCGGACCACCACAATTCACTATGATAATTTTGGGCGGGAGAAAAAACGGATCAATGCCGATGGTGTAGGCTTTAGTACCACACGGGAATTCTGCTATGCGGGTAGCTGCCCGGTATATGGTGGCCAGCTTACCGCTTACCAGATCACCACAGATTCACCCATAACACCAAGCAGTACACGTTATTACGATGTCCTGGGGCGTATGGTCCAGCAGGATACCCAGGCCTTTAACGGGGTGGATACAACCAGGCAGGAATATAATTATGATTCCCTGGGCAGGTTGTATTTAGAAACCGCGCCCTATTTTGTCGGTGACGAGAAGTCGCTGACTACCTATCAATTCGATATCAGAAATCGAATTACCCAAATTGACCGCCCCGATGGCTCCCAGGTTCGCACCACCCACGCGCCGACCAGTGGTGCCGGACAATATATGGTGACGGTCGAGGAAGATGTTTTAAATGGTTCGGGTGGTTTTCAGGAGACACAGGTAAAAACCACGACTTTTAATTTCCTTGGTGACCTGCTGCTGACGGTGGACGCCGTGGGCACTTCCGAACGGGTAGCCACCAAGTACACCTACAACGGTGCGGGCCAATTGGCTTCGGTGTTAGTCAATAATGACGCTTCGACAGAAACCCTGTTTGACTATGATTCAGCCGGCTATCAAAATGCAATAACCACCCCGGATACGGGCTTGATTACCAGCGCCTATAATGCACTGGGGCAGCTGGTAAGTCAGACCGACAACAGTGGTCAGTCTGTCAATAGCAGTTATGACAAGCTGGGCCGCCTGCGCTTTAAGGAAGACGGCCAGGGCGTTGCGGAATGGATCTATGACCCCGTAAATGGTATAGGACTGCTGGGGAGCCGTACTTATACCAGCGGCGGTAGCCAGGTATACCAGGAGGTCAACAGCTATGACACAGACGCAAAGCTGGTAAATACCCATACGCGCTTACAGGCAGGCGGTCTTGTGCGCAATTACCAACAGGACTACAGCTACGATAGCCGTGGCCGTATGGCTTCTGTAACCGATCCTTCAGGCTCGGTTGTACATTTCCAGTACAATGGTCGGGGATACCTCCATCAGCTTACCGACGGCGCCAGCGTACTCAAGGCCTTCGACAGTGTAAACGCGCTAGGACAGGCCGGGGAAGAGCATTATGGCAATGGCATTGTGACAACCAGGGTGTATAACCCTGACAGTGGCAGGCTGGAAAGTATCGTATCCACAGGTGCCCAGGAGATACAAAACAACACCTACCACTGGCGCAGCAATGGCACCCTGGGGAGCCGTATAGCGAATGGTGCAGGGTCAACCACCAAGCGGGAGACATTTGGTTATGATGGATTAAACCGGCTGCAGACGGCGCAAACCTGGTTGAATAATACCAGTCAACGCACTTTGACCACGCTTTTCGACAGACTTGGCAATATCCAGAGCAAAACCAGTAGCATTGCCAGTGATACCGCTGTAACAGACTATCAGTACGGGCAAGCTGCCAACGCGGGAGCACATGCGGTAAGCTCGGCTACAATCAATGGCATCAGCTACACCTTCCGGTATAACCAAAATGGGGCAATTGTGCGCTATGACGCGGCAACCGGGGATGATAAATGGATCAGCTGGAATGCCAGGGGGCTACCTACAGAAATTGTAGTAGGCGACAGCCAGACCACACAAACCCCCACGGCCCGCGACCGCTTCAGCTATGGCCCGGGCGGCCAGCGATTCTATCGCGAAAGCAGCTACTGGGATGAGGGCCAGCAACAGCTGGTAACCGATAAAACCTTTATTGTTGGTCACTTTGAGGATTTCCTGCCGGGCAATGATCCGGAGTATAAGCGGATACAGAAAACCCGGATTGGCGATACGATTATCCTGGTGACTGCCACCGATCACGCCGGGCTTTCCATCAATACGGTGGAATATCTGCACCGCGACCACTTGGGTTCTGTGGAGAAAATCACCGATGCAGAAGGCAACCTATTGTTAGGTGCATCGAAAACCTTAGCGTATGACCCCTACGGCAGCCGCAGGAGTGGCGACTGGTCCGGGGATATGAGCGATAGCGACTTACAAGCGCTGTTAGCGGCCCAAGGCCTTAGCACCAATCGCGGGAGTTATTGTCAATTTTGGTGTTCAAAAAGCCAGATTAAGCAGCGCTCTGGTCGGCTGTTGACACCTCCTCTCCATCTTTGAACTTCACTCCGGTGATGACCTTGGCCAGGCAGTCAAAGCCCCGGAGTTTTCTCCACTTTCCCT
>NZ_JBLBUB010000057.1:0-5848 GCF_047289955.1 Microbulbifer jejuensis | reverse complement strand
TCAGGGGGAGGTTGATGCAGTGGTATGCGATTTAAATAACCGCCCAAGGAAAACATTAGGCTTTGAAACACCAGAAGATTTAATGGATAATTACTTGGCGGCACAAGCCGCATAAATGGTATGCACTTCAAGGTTGAATCCGCGATATGTTAGTTCCATAATTCTGAAGTTATCGTACAAAGTAGAGCCACTTTCTTCAGGAGTAAAAAACCAGATCAGGGGCTGGTTTTTTGTGACTGGGTATCTGGCAAAGACAACAATCGCAAGATAGCTGATTTATACCCCAAAAACGCAAAAATACTAAAATGGTTTCACCTCGATATCGATGAACCTCCTTACCCGCATACCCCCCAAACGTTTTGATAGAAAGCTATTTTCATAGTCAGATTATGGATTTCTTCAATGTACAGTAATTACCGCCCACGGAAAGGTTTACAGATCAATACTGACATAGACAGCGTCAGTTGAAGAAGCGAAAACTCAGAATAAACTGGAAACATTTATTAAATACGATTAACCGGATCAACTAATGACCTTGTATCCTTATCAATCAACGCCCGAAGTTCTGAGGTTATTTCGTCGTAATCCGTATATTCCTTTCCATATAATAGATTAAATTCATAATTAAAATTTAAATCGTTTTTACCTTGCACATGCTGTAGTATTGTTTCCAATTTATCAAAAGCCTTGGCAAGAAGAGCCTCTTCTGATACTGCAGTTTCATATTCATCCCACAGCATCAAAATTTCACCCTTAAGATTTTTAGGTAAAGGCTCAATTAACTGCTGTAAATCTTTTCTTTCTTTTGCTCCTTTATCAACACTTTCGATCTGATCTACAGCTGGAATATCGCCACTTATCGCCTCTCCTAAATCATGAATGATACATATTTTAATCAACTTAAGTATATCTATTTTTGAATAGTGGCTCTCAAATAAGAGAACCATCAAACATAATCGCCATGTATGTTCTGCGGTACTCTCGCTTCTTCCATTTGAAGTTTTTGATGAACGAAGGGTATTCTTAAGTTGTTCAGCATCTTTAAGAAAGTCTAAGATGCCATTCAATTCAGATGTCCGCATTGATTTTTCACTCAAATTTAAATTTTATGCAATCATGGCCTGCTGAAGAATAAAAAGTGAGTATTTAACGTTCATCGCAACGCCGATTTAATCGCGTAACGGTTTTTTAAGCGCTTGAATGTGTGAATCGTGGCACTGGCTGGCACGGTTGGCGGGCCAGCACCTCCATCTAGCGGACTTATCCACCTCCCCAAATTCATAGAGGTGCGTATAACGCTGAAGCGTAGACCAGGAACGATGGCCTGTGATCTGCGCCACCCACTGGATCGGAAAGCCGCGTTCAAACCAATAACTCACTGCTTCATGGCGCAAATCGTGAAAACGCAAATCTTTGATTTCCAGCACTTTGTTAATTCCCCCAAACTGACCGCCAATTGATTTCGATTGATAGGGGAATATACATTTATCAACATGTGACTGACGCTGAATCCGGGTTAGCGCTTCATCCGGCAAGTGTGCCCAGAATGACACCGGGCGAACGGGATCTTTGGCATCTCGCAACAGAATCTGCCGATGCTCATCATCCAAATCATCCCAATGCAGCCCAGTAATCTCTTCCATCCTTCGTACAGGGAAAATAGCAAACAATACCAACTCATCTATGGGAATTGTCAATTTTCGGCTGGAACGGCAGTAATCAATTATCGTCTCCAACTCTGCCAGCGTCGGCCTGCGGTCACGTTTTCCTGCACGGGTCACCATGCGTGTGCGCACAGCCACATCAAACGCAGTAGCCACTTTATCAGCAGCAATGGGCCACTCCCGACTTGCGGCGATGGTACGAAAAGCAACCGACAACTACATAATGTCGTTTTTAACCGTTTGAGGTTTCGCTTCTTTTAATCGTCTGCGCAAGTATTCCAAAACCTCTTTACGGCGTAAATGTACGGCAGCCAGGTCGGCAATATCCGAGCGCCGTATCAGCATCTTTATCGTGGCCAATTCTCTGCGCCCAAAACTACCAACCTCCATAAAGTCATCCATGTAGGTTTGCAGTACATGGCCTACCGTAATGCCGCGCTGCTGATGTTTGCGCCACTGGTCCGGGTCGCAAAGTTCCAGTTCTCGTCTATCAACCCACGCCTTTGCCAGTGCCTTTTTGCCGAATGCTTCCGCCTCTGTGTAAACTAATTTAGAGTTCTTAAAAATGCGGATTTGCGCCCTATAATGCACTCCCTCTTTCGTATTCTTGCGTGCCCGAATCGTGACCATTGGTTTCTCACTGGTACAGGTTTGTTCTCTTGCCAGTTATGTACCACAAGCGGTTGCAAAACAGGATAAAATAAAAGCTTTAGGCGCCTTTCGCAAGGTTGAGACATCAGCTTAGAATTTGACATACCCCATTAAAATCCAGTAGTTATGCCTGAATACAACTCACACCGCTTTTGTACTGCGCCACTTTTGGAGTGGACTCACTTTAAAAATAGTTCTTTAAAATCATAAAGTTATAGATTTATAATTTTCCCTGTACCAATTTCGTACCACTAAAACTAAGTTTCTGCTCTCTCCGCCTCTATGGTAAGCAAAATTTCCTCAGCATGACCGATGGTAACGCACGTGGGAATCAGCGCTACTTCGTCAACCCCAGATACTGACCCGACTCCTCCTCAGATACGCTCAACCCATACTTCTCCACTATCGCTATAAACCTCTGAACATAGATGGCCTGCACTGGCTCATAGGGTGGCATCCATTCATCAGGCCCCTTGTCTCCTTTGCTCTGATTCCGTCCATCATCAACAAGCCAGAGGTTCTCAGGGTCTTCTGCAAACTGCCGCTTCAATCCTTGGGCCCAACTGGCACTACCGTGCCCATGCGCCCAGGCTCTTATTGTTTTGAAGAGTGTACAGCAACCTCATATGTGGGAAAGCTTCTAGTGTCGTTGCTGACTCTTTCTGCCATGGAAGCTATAGTCAATCTAATATCGGATATTATTCATTTAATCCTCCTATTTCTTCTTTTGCATTATGAAACTTATTAGAATGATGCATTATCCGCCAGGTTTATATGTCAATGTGGAAAAATAAAGCTCTGCATGCCAGACTTATCAAGCATCTAAAAAGGATATTCCAGATGAATACCAACCAAAATGCTGAAGAAAAAATGATAACTAAGAAGCGAATGGAGGTTCTTGGCGCCTACTACGATGTTAGGGGCGACGGGATTGCTCACGCCAAAATTAAGCAGCTTGCTTCCTCACAGGATTTTCGAGCTTCGGTAGAGCAGCTGGCCAATGCTCAGTTGACTCACAAGGATTGAACCAAACACACTAATATCATTTACAAGCAATAAATAATGACCAACAGCTTTACTTTCTTTGTTGTGAGTGCGGCTGTAGCAGGTTACATTTTCGTTACCACCTGTTATAAGTTCAAGTATAAGGTTGCTCGTGAATCGGGATATAAGCTCTATTTGACTAGTCTCTCCTATGGGATTGTATTCTTAGGGCTTGCTTGGGGTTTCTCTTATTTAACATACTGGCTTCCTGTCCATCTTGGGTTTAACCCTATATTCACTATTGATGATGCAGATGAAGTGATTACGATTAGCATTCTTGCCATTCTTATATCCCTTGCAAGCTCTCTGCTCCACAACAAGTTAACTAAATTCTCCCGCATCAAAAGTCTATGTCGGGTTTGGAAAAGAAATGATTTTGATTGGCTCTGCTTTCGAGCGATTGGCGATTTCAAGCCAATAGCTGTTTCTCACGAATGTGGAAAAGTATATGTAGGGTACGTCATTGACACATTATCTCCTGATCAAGAAAATAGCCATCTCACCCTACTTCCCATTTTTAGCGGTTATCGAGCACCTGAAACTCTTCAATTCATTATAGCGATCCAACATCAAGAAGTTATTAACCTAATAAGAACATCGACTAACGAGAACGGCAACAACCTGGAAAAGCTAGAAGATCACTATATGGCCTTTCCGAGAAATAAGATCAATAGTTTGCATATCTTCAATCTTCAAATTTATTTATCGGCGAGTTCTCAGTACAGAAATGAAATAAATAATGATATAGAAGCTACAAAGCAAAAGGGTTCTCAAATAACAGCTGAAGCACCAGGGACAGTTTGATTTTTAAGTGTATGCTTTCTAATCTCTTTACTTGAGACTTCCTGATACCCGGACCTGCACAGCCACGTTTGCGTATACTCGTTCCCCCAAAGTATTTCCCCAGGCTCTCTGCGGGACCAGACCATGGGCACATCTCAGGAACGCTCCAGGGCAAGGCAAATAAAGCACTCATTCCCCAATCACCACCCGCAGATTCACCGTGCGCTGGATGCACTCCATACGCCAGGCACCTTTATTGACCTCCTCGTTCTCGGTGCCCTCAGCCACAGCGGAGGCCTGCAGGGTTTCCACCTTGCCGGGGGTTTGCCAGGGGGTGCCGGCAGCATTGTTGCGCAGCTGGTTATCCGTGGTGACGAAGGCACCGATCATCTTGTAGGCGAACTGATCGGGGCTGCCGTCCTGATCCAGATCAATGGGGTTGCGTACCTGCGAGATGCGCACAATATCACCGATATAGATGCCGCTGGTCAGTTCATAAAAGTGCTCACCTTCTCCAGCGTTGCTGATACCGCTGGCTTGTATGTATTCAACCATGTTGCTTCCTTTATTAGGGCTTATGCCTTTGGTTATGGGTAATCACCCGGTGCTGGGAATCCACACCGGCGGCGTAGCTGATATTGCACACACTGATCTTGTACACGGTGCGCAGGCCGGCACATTCCACCTGCTTGACGGTTTCCCAGGTGAGGGGTTCTTCTTCGTGCAGTACACCCAGTGTCACCCTCTGGCAGTGCTGGGCTTCGTACACGGTACCGTATGGATCAGTGACGGGGGTTTCACGGCTGCAAATCACCTGGGCACCGCTTGCCATGGTGAGTAATACACAGGGCACTTCGTCCTGGGGCTTAACTTTGTGAATGGGTGCCAGGTGGGTATCGCTGTCGCCAATATCCCAGCAGTCGATCAAATCCCCCGCTTGGCACTGATCAGCCAGCAGCTTTTCTGTCAACCAGCTGCCGGCAGCCACGCACCAAGGATCGTCCGGCACGGTGCCGCCACCGCCATTGGAAGGGGTTCTGATAGTGCCTATGGTGCGGCGCCAAGTGCTGGCGGCGAGTTGGGAGTAGGTAGTGGTGGCCTTATAGGTGACTGTCCCACCTTTGACGCCTGGATCATCACAATAGACATAGTATTTTCGGCTGAACGACAAGCCACTAATACTGCCGGCGTTGTAGTTCACCAATCCAAAATCAAACTGCACCGAGTGTGCGGCAATGGAAATCCTGGCGGTACTGCCGGCATCGGTGGCGGAGAGTGCGGAACTGGTGGGCAGGCTGGCAATGGCGGACTGGATTAATGGCAGGTTGCGTTGGTCCTGCACTTCCACCACGTCGATCTTGACGTAGTCGATCAGCATCGAGCCCACTTTATTGGGATAGTTGCCGTAAAAAAGCGGGGTGATAAAACGCACATTGGCCTGCAGTTTGGCCGGGTTGCCGATATGGTTGCCGTCGCGAGCGGTACTGTACACGGCATTACCGCTGGCATTGCCCTTGACATAGGCCACCAGCCTTTGCCAACTTTGCCCCACAAGATTCTGGTTGGCAGCGAGCACATAGTGCTGGCTGCTGGTGCTGTTCGCTCCGCTGGCATTGCAATAATTACCATTGGCATCAAAGCCAGCCAGGCCCGCGTAGAGGGTCCGGGTGGTGTCCTCATGGTTGTAGAAATAAACACGGGCTTCA
>NZ_JBLBUB010000056.1:0-7114 GCF_047289955.1 Microbulbifer jejuensis | reverse complement strand
CACAGATGTGGTAGGGCTGGTGGCGTTACTAGCGTTTAACGCTGCCTCAACGGTTTGTAAACGTTTAGCTAAACGGTCTAAACGGTTTTCAGCGCCAGATAAACAGTTTTCAACGGATTCTAAACGGTTTTCAACGGACGCTAAACAGTCGCGAACAGAGCCTAAACAGTTGCTAAATGACGCTAAACAGCTACCAACGGTAGATAAACGGTTGCCCAGGGGAGGGCAGGGCTCCTCAACGTTTCCTAAACAGTTTTCAACGGTTTCTAAACGGTCCTCAACGCCAGCTAAACGGTTTTCAACGGACCCTAAACGGTTTGTAAACGCCGACCTCAGCCAGGAACAGATTGAACTGGCCAACCAAATCTGCGCCGGAGAGTTCGGTACCCGGCCCGTGTTACGCAACATCATCAAGTGCATTCGCGGTGGATACCCAGCCGCCAAACCCGTTTTCGACGCCCTGGAGCAGGCAGGAGAAATCACCCGTGACGGCCAGAGGTTTTACCTGGCTGGGTGCCAATAGGATAACCAATCGGCGCGGGTCTGATCGCGCCATAGTTTGCTGGAAAGGATTATGAGCACACTACTGCAAGAAGAAGAGTTGAAAGTCTGGATAGGGGTAAAGAGTCGCGCCAAACTTATGGATTGGCTCGATCAACAAGAGCTACCTTATCGGCTCACCCCCAGTGGCAAGATCGTCACTGAGCTGGGAGCAATCTCGGAGGCGTTGATCCGTAGCGCCAATGACAATTGGAACAACCCGGTATTTGGCAATGCGGGGACGTAAGAGAAAGCCCAGCGAGTGGAGCTGGCTGCCGAAAGGTGTCTACGCGATCCGGGGCTGGTTGGTGCACCGCGCCTATCAAAACGGCAAATTTCAGCCTGATGTTAAGATTTGCCGCCTTGAGGTCGCCAGGAAGAGCCGTGCCAGCTTCTATCGCCGTTGGGAGGAGCTGCAAGGGGAGGGTGCCCACAATCTGCGGTGGGTCATCGACAAGTACCTCAATAGTCGCCAGTTCACGAGGCTCGCTCCGCGGACCCAAAAGGACTATGTGCGATACCGTGACAGAATCTGCGGCTATCCAGTCAATGGCACGACCTTTGGAAACTTCCCGCTGTCACGCCTCAACAAACGTGTAATCCGTGCTTACCTAGACTCTTACCCCGCTCCGGTTGCTGGTAATCGCCATGTGCAATTCTTGGGCTCGGTTTTTTCCTGGGCCACACAGCGCTACGAGGATGTGCCAGTCAATCATTGTGATGGTGTAAAACTGAATCAAGAAGAAGCCCGTGACCGCTACATTGAGGACTGGGAGTACGCAATTGTCTTCATTTGTGCCCAAAACATGCGGGTGCCGCTCATAGCTCCAG
Source organism: Microbulbifer jejuensis (assembly GCF_047289955.1). Classification (NCBI taxonomy): domain Bacteria; kingdom Pseudomonadati; phylum Pseudomonadota; class Gammaproteobacteria; order Cellvibrionales; family Microbulbiferaceae; genus Microbulbifer; species Microbulbifer jejuensis. Next base: position 5,743 of record NZ_JBLBUB010000056.1, on the reverse strand, counting down.
CAATGGAGTTGTCTTATATATGCCGGGCAAGGAGAGGTGAAGTTTTCGCCTATACGGAGCTGAGTATCCGCCGCGAGGGCTTGTATCTGAAAAGAGGCAAAGGATCTAAGAATGAGGTCACCCTTTTCAGTGATCGGCTGCGCCTGGCGATTGATGCCTGCCGGCGTATCTATCCATCTGCCCCACCTAAGGGCCACCTCCTCCATGACAAGAACGGCAATCCTTATAAGAAAAACGCACTGGATTCAGCCTGGGAGCGAGTGATCACCAAAGCATTGACCACTGGTGCTGCTCTACCTCCAGAGCTAGCAAAAGAGGCTATGGCAGCAGGTGCTGAATTCATAGGCGGGTGCTACTTGTTAACAGGAAAATTCACATTTCACGACATCAAGGCAAAAGGCATCACGGACCACAAAAACCACGATGGTGGCCACCGCTCCAAGAAGATGGAAACAGTGTACAACCGGCTGGCGAGGAGAGTTGAGGCGACAAGATAGGGGCATTCTGGCCGCCAAAAAATAGCACTTTTGCAACGGTAGAATGCGGCCTGCAGAGCATCTCATGCCAAAAAATAAGTTGCATAACTTATTGATTTTATTATAGAATGAGCCGATCTACGAACCAGGCGGTCGGAGGTTCGAATCCTCCCGAGCGCGCCATATAGATCAAGGGCTTACGTCAATCGGCGTAAGCCTTTTTTCGTTGTGGTACCAAATACGGTACCAATTGGAAGAGAAGTCACCCAAAAGCTGGATAATAATCCAGTACTCACTTATCAACCTATTTCTCTTCCAATGACGCCAGAAACCACTGAAAATAATTTGAAGTTTGGTACTCTTTATTCAGCATAATCCCCCCGCACTCCAGCCTAGCGGGACACTCATATAAAATCATTATCGCAACTTAAAGGCCCGAGTTCCGAAATGAAGAATATAACTGCTTTTGTTTTTATATTAACTTTGTCCCTAGTTGCCGCCTGTAGCGGCGGTGGCTCCGGTAACTCCAACAATAATAATATTAATAATGAACCCCCTCCTGTAAATCAAGCTCCTAGACAACCTCAGAACTTCGGCTTGAGCTTCGAGGCCATCAAGTTATTCCGGTTTAAATGGGATACTGTCGAAGGAGCCAGCCACTACCGTCTGCAGGAAAATCCAGACGGCGTTTCGGGCTTTAGCCAAGTAGGGGAAGACATCCCTCAAGGTACCGAGACTTTCGCCTTGGAAGCACCCCTCTATGCTCGAACAAATGCACAATATTTTTTGCAGGCCTGTAACGAGGGCGGGTGTTCTGATTCTGAAATTGTCTCAATCAGTGGTTCTTTGGTTGAAAGTATCGGATATTTCAAGGCTAGCAACACCGATCCAATTGACCTTTTTGGCTCTTCTGTCAGCCTCAGCAATGACGGCAACACCCTGGCGGTAGGGGTAGTTAACGAGGATAGCAATGCGACGGGCATTAACGGCGACCAGTCCAACAATGATTTAGTCGAGTCTGGTGCCGTGTATGTGTTTGTCCGCAACGACATTACTTGGGCCCAGCAAGCCTATATCAAAGCCAGCAATACGAACTTGGATGATCGCTTCGGTAAGGCGGTCAGCCTTAGCGGAGATGGCAACACCCTGGCTGTGGGAACACATGGCGAGGACAGCAATGCAACAGGCATTAATGGCGACCAGTCCAATAATGATTTTATCGAGTCTGGCGCCGTGTATATGTTTGCCCGCACCGGCACTACCTGGACCCAGCAAGCCTATATCAAAGCCAGCAATACGAACTTGGATGATCGCTTCGGTGTGACGGTTAGCCTTAGCGGAGATGGCAATACTCTGGCGGTAGGAGCACCTAACGAGAGTAGCAATGCAACGGGCATTGGTGGCGACCAGACTAATAACGATGGATGGTTTTCTGGCGCTGCGTATATATTTGTCCGCACAGAGGCCACTTGGGTCCAACAAGCCTATGTCAAGGCCAGTAATACTGATATAGGTGATGCCTTCGGTCAGTCAGTCAGCCTTAGCAGAGACGGCAATACTCTGGCGGTGGGGGCATATAACGAGGAAAGCAATGCAACGGGCATTGATGGCAACCAGACCAATAACGATGATTGGTCTTCCGGCGCTGTGTATATATTTGTCCGCACAGAGGCTACTTGGGCCCAACAAGCTTATGTCAAAGCCAGTAATGCCGGAAAAAGTGACACCTTCGGTCGGCCAGTTAGCCTTAGTGGAGACGGCAATACTCTGGCGGTGGGGGCATATAACGAGGCAAGCAATGCAACGGGCATTGATGGTGACCAGAGCAACAATGATTTTTACGGGTCTGGTGCCGTGTATGTGTTTGCTCGTACCGGCATCACCTGGGCCCAGCAGGCCTACGTTAAGGCCAGTAATACTGATAGAGGCGGCCTCTTCGGTCACTCAGTCAGTCTTAGCGGAGACGGCAATTCTCTGGGGGTAGGGGCACTTAACGAGAAAAGCAACGCAAGAGGTATTAATGGCAACCAGGCTAACACTGATGAAGGCAGTTCCGGCGCTGTGTATGTATTTGCCCGCACCAATACTACTTGGTCCCAGCAGGCCTATGTCAAGGCCAATAATACGGAACGGGAAGATTTCTTCAGTACTTCAGTAAGCCTCAGCGGAGACGGCAATACCCTGGCAGTCGGGGCGGAAGGTGAGGACAGTGATGCGACAGGCATTGATGGCGATTCAACTAATAATGATGCGCCAGTTTCCGGCGCTGTATATGTTTATTAATCACCTTCTTTACTGCTAATTAAGGCAGGGAGGATATTAAAATTTGATCTGTGCGGCCGCTTCTGGCCCACTGATCGCGTTTAGCTGAGTTACTTGGATAGTGAGAGCTTGAGCTGAAAATATTCAGTATCGCACTGTCGTCGCTGACTGCTGGCTTTCCACTTTACTCCCCAATCACCACCCGCAGCTTCACCGTGCGCTGGATGCACTCCATGCGCCAGGCCCCTTTGTTGACCTCTTCGTTCTCCGTGCCCTCAGCAACAGCTGAGGCATGCAGGGTTTCCACCTTGCCCGGGGTTTGCCAGGGTGTGCCGGCGGCATTGTAGTGGTCAAGTATTTTTGGCCACCGTCTTTTGAGCATTCCAATATTTTTCTTCAGCCACATTCGGCGGCAATTCGACATTCAAGAACCGGATACAGCCTGGACTGGCGACATCACGTACATCTGGACAGGCACTCGCTGGGCTTACCTGGCGGTGGTTCTGGACCTGTTCGCGCGCAAGCCCGTTGGCTGGGCGTTGTCGCTATCACCAGATACGGCGCTAGTAAAGAAGGCGTTGACGATGGCCTATGAATCGAGAAATGAGCCTGAAGGTGTAATGTTTCACTCAGACCAAGGATGCCAGTACACCAGCTTGGGGTTTCGGCAATTGCTGTGGCGCTACCAGATGAAGCAGAGCCTAAGTCGCCGTGGGAACTGCTGGGATAATGCGCCGACAGAGCGTTTCTTCAGGAGCTTGAAGACGGAGTGGGTGTGTGCAGCGATCATCCTGACTAACCGGCCAAGAGCCGGTTTTTTGTGTCTGAAATTCAGCATCAATGCCTCCGATCTCTTTGATATGAATGTTGGGTTGGGGGGGCAGTGTTATCGTGATTATGAAAATCACTAGAATTTCTTCTATCTTTATTTTTGTAGATAAAATACTCTACTTGGTACAATTCAATTGCTTTCAGATGTTATCTAAAAACTCTTCCTTCTAAGGTTGAATTAGGTGTGCCGTGCTTGTATTCTGGGCTGCAGGAAATATAAGAAAGGAGATAAGTCTGAAGTTTGTAATTCATAGATAAAATTTTTAAATTTTGAAATGTATAAGATTCAAAAAGGTCATATGAAAATATTCATATGGTTTTTAAATAATTGAAAAGGATGTGGTTGTTGATGAATAAATTATTTTCTGGGATTTTTGTATTGTTGGTGGCCTCCTCCAATAGCTTTGCCGCCGCTCCGTATTTGTACGACCATTGTAGTGTTCTTGGGCATGGTGGTGATTCGTCTAATGTAAAAGGGGATAGATATGTCTTGGTTGGATCCACCGAAACCTATAGGCATGAAGGCAAGATATTAAGTGGCGCGGGAGGATCATTAAACGGCAGAACTGCATATTTTTTTACTTTGGATGGCGATGCAGGATCAGATAAGTATAGCTATCAAGATTTTAAGCAGGTGGCGAAGCGAAATATTTACTTTCCCAACCGTGGATCAAATTATGTTCAAATAAATTATTCATTTAAAGATTCACTTATATCAGGAAATATTATTTATGAAACAATATGCAAAAATATAAATGTTCAATCCCCGCCAACTCTTACTAGAAAATACGTAGGCAGTTCGTCAGCAAGTGTTGATTACACTGTAGACGAATTTTCAACGGCAGCCTTAACTGGCATACCAGTTACGATTACCTTTCGTTATTATGGTGATCTTTATGGTAGAGATGGAACTGCTGCAACTTTTTCCAGCAATAGTTTGACTGGTACTGCAAGTGTAAACTTGTCAATACCGGGGGGGGATATATACCAAATTGATGCGGTTATTTCAGATGGTTTGTATAGAAAGAGTGTATATTTGGGATCTATTAATAAGAGTGGGGGTGGCGGCGGTAATCCGACATGTCCAAGATGCAATAAAGATTAAGATACTGGTTTGTTGATAAATATATACAGGTAGGGGTGAATTTCTAGCACCCACCCCAAAGATGTCCAAGGTGTTTGTTAGCTGGTTAGCTTTGTAAGCTGGACTAGATCAGAGCAAATTTGGCACTTTCCTAAGCCCGCCTAGTGCGGGCTTTTTCGTTTCTGATAATCCCATGTTTGACAACGACTACTTCACAGAAAAGGAGTTGTCCTGCCGTTGTTGTGGTAATAACCACTTCTCGGATGACACGCTACGCCGATTGATCAGAGTCAGGGTGCGCTTCAACAAGCCTATGGTGATCAACTCTGGCTATCGCTGCCGGGCCCACTGCACCAGTATCGGCTCCACCATGACACACACAACCGGGCAGGCTGTGGATGTATCAGTTTCTGGTGGGCGTGCCTACGAACTGCTAGGGATCGCGATAGAGGAAGGGTTTACTGGGATTGGCGTAAAGCAGAAGGGCGCCCACAAGGGCCGATTTCTGCACCTGGATGACCTCGAGCCTATACCGGGTGAGTGTACCCGGCCTACTGTCTGGAGTTATTGAGGGGGAGAGTGTATGAAGGGAGTGGCACAGCATTGCTTCCGAGACAGTAATCAGGATAATAGTGATCATGGTGAGCACTATATAGATGTTATAGGGGCAAGAACTTGAGTTGGGGTAGTAAGGAAAAAATATCAAGTGTATATCTATGGAGGTTCACGGCTTGCCTGTTTGCGTCAAGTCTTCTGCCAGTAGCGTATGTACTATGGGTAGTTTCACCAAGATTAAAGATCATTTGGTTTGGTGTTGCTTTGCTTTCTGCTATCTGTTCTTCATTAATTATTTTTACCCTACCATTAAAAAATTCTCGCTACTATATTCCAAGTAGTGTTGTGATGAGTGCACTCCTTTATGGAGTGATCCAAGGGGGTCTATTATTGAGTTATTGTCAATTTTGGTGTTCAAAAAGCCAGATTAAGCAGCGCTCTGGTCGGCTGTTGACACCTCCTCTCCATCTTTGAACTTCACTCCGGTGATGACCTTGGCCAGGCAGTCAAAGCCCCGGAGTTTTCTCCACTTTCC
>NZ_JBLBUB010000055.1:0-7224 GCF_047289955.1 Microbulbifer jejuensis | reverse complement strand
GCGCGTGGTGTAGAGAGGGCTGTCGATCTGCGGGCCAGTGATTTTGCGCTGGCGCTGAACCACTTGGCCACGCGCATCGTAATTCCACTGTTCAAAGCCGGCCTGGTCGGTGACTTTGGCCAGGCGCCCGCGTAAAAATCCACCGCCCGCTTCGCTGCGCTGGTCGTACTGGTAGCGCACCACAGGGGCCGTAGTGCCCAGCTGCACATCCGCTTGCCAGTGCCCACCGGCCGGCGCTTCTCCCCGCGGCGGCAGGTGATATTCGTTCAGGAGGCGGTTGGCACCGTCATAGCGATAGTGCCGCTCCTGGCCCCGGGCATCGCGGGTGGCGAGTACATTGCCGGCGGCATCGAAGTGCTGCCAGCGCTGCCCGCGATTGGGGTCGTCCAAAAAGCGCATCCGCCCCAGGTGGTCGTAGTGCATGCTGCGCACATTGTTTTGCGCATCCTGCAGGCGGGTGAAGTTATTGTTGAGGTCGTAGTCATAGTACGTCGACCAGGTGGCACCACCGGCGCCACCCTGGGTATTGGCGCCGACGATTTCATCCACTTGGCGCAGGCGGTATTCCCCCTCGGCGGTTTGCAAACCGTCGAACACCAGCCGCTTGGCGGCACCGGCATGGGGGCTGTTGGCACGGGTCTGCTCTTCATCCTCCCGCAGTTGCACCAGCGGCTGGTAGGTAATACGGCTGAACACGCTTTCCCCACTCTCTGCGGAATAAGGCTGGCGGGTTTCCTGCATACGCCCCAGGGCATCGTAACGGTACTGGCGCTGGTGGGGGCCCCGGTCGTCGGCCCGGTAGGCGAGGCCCTCGGCAAAATACGGCAGGGCGGTGCGGGAAACCTGGCCCCGCGCATCGTAGCGGTGATGGTCACTGATGACGACCTGCCCGGATTGTTCGCCTTCGCTGCGCATCATCAGGCTGCGCCCAAGGCCATCGTAAAAGTGGCGGCTGTCGATGGTGCCACTGGCACCACCCTTTTCGCGCCGGCGTGTTTCCACCCAGTTGAGGCGCTGGCCATCTACAGTTTGTGCCAGTTGATACGTGTATGCGAGGGTGGGGTATTGGAGGCTGTCGCCCGGTTCGATTTTGGCCGTGAGCCGGCCCAGGGCGTCGTAACGGTGCTGGTTCAGTTGCCCATTGAAATCGCGGTAATCGGTGAGCACACCCAGACCCATATCGTAGTCCGCCTGGGCGGTGAGCCATTGGGTACCGGTGTGCAACCGCACTTGGGTGGCAAAGGTGTGATACTGCGTATCGTAGGTGATCTCGGTTGCGTGGCCGGGCTCTTCGCCCCACAGGGGGTCGTAACTTCGAATACGGTTGCCGTAGGCATCGTAGCGGTGGCGCTCCGCGGCGATATACGCCGTCGCATTATCCGCTTGGTGCCATACACGCCGCAGGGTCAGGTTGCCCTTGGACAGTGCGCCCAGATTGCCGCCGGAAAAGCTTTCGTCGTCGTAAAACCACTGCTCTTTAGCCACTGCCTGGCCCGCAAGATCGGTTACAGTGCGTTCTATCGGCAGATGCAGAAACCAATGCCCCTGCGCGGAGGCGGATTCCGCGCTGTAGCGCAAGCGCGTAATGCGTTCATCCCCCCAGTCACCCTCCGTGCGCCCAAATTCTTTGATCGTGGTGGTGTTGCCGTAATCGTCGTAGTCGTATTCCCAGGCAAGCGTCACCGGTACCCCATTGCCGCGTTCCAGCAGGTGCTGCTTGCGCTCGGTCATTGCTGCAAAATCAACGCTGCGCGTCTCCTGGCCGTAGCCCTCGTGCAACTGGCGTAGCTCCCACTGGTTTTCCTCGCGCGAAAACACCGCGCCCAGGGCATCGCGGGTTTCCATTTGCTTGACCTTGCCCTTCAGCGCTTCCTGTTGCGTGCCATCGGGTTTTTGGCCCAGATGGAATTGGTAGTGGGTAACCAGTGTCGGGGTGCTGGCATCTCCCAGACGCCGCTCCTCGGTACTGGCAAAACCCTGGAACTCTTTATCGGCGCTATCGTAAAAGCCATCGCGGTATTCCATTGCTGTAATTTGCTGCGCACCACCGCTGTTGTCCTCCACAACAATCTGCTTGAGCACCTGCATGGCGACAGGAATGCCCTGGGGCCAGGGGGTGCCGGCATCCCGGTCTCTGATCATTTCCCCGGCGACAGAGGCATACTCGAGGGTTGTCGATCCCCCCAGGCCGTTATCGATACTTTTCAATTGATTCGGCTGCTCATCGGGAAACAGTTCGGCAAAATAAAAGGTGTTGTCCCCGCGGCCGGGGCTGTACCACAGAATATCCGTGGAGCCATTGCCGTTGATATCCACCAGACGCACTGCCTGAACGGACAGATTCCCCTGCGCCTGAACCACTTGCTCCTGGCCAAACAGCGCCTGCTGGTGCTGGTCAGTGTCCAGCCCCTGGTTCAACCAGATAGATACCCGCTGCCCGCCGAGATACACCAGGTCGCCGCGCCCGTCGCCATTCATATCGCTGATGCGTACAAAGTCGGCGTTGTAGAGGGTATTCGGGCTGTTGTCGAACACCACCGCCGGGGCAAAGCCCTGCAGACCGCGATTGGCAAAGTAGGCCACATAGCCGTTGCCGACCGAGACCAGATCGGCCAGTTCGTCGCCGTTCATATCGTAGAGAAAAACATTGGAGTCACCCAGGCGCATACCCTGGCTGCCCGCGGGCATCGGCAGCTCGATCGGCCGCGACCAGCCATCGGGGTGGTTCAGCTGCACCACATGGGATAAAACAGCACCGCTGCTGTTTAGTGTGGTGGCGAATACATCCACACGCTTGTCATTGTTAATATCCAGCATGCCGGCATGCGGGCTGTTGAGGGGAATATCCAACCCATTGATAACGCCGCTGTACTGCCAGCTGTGCGTTTCATCGAGATGGAAGTAGTGTGTACTGCCGGCGTTGTACTGCAGCATATTCACCGCGCCGTCGCCATCGATATCGGCCCAGGTGACCGCGGCATCCGAGATACGGCTGGTGGAAAAGGTGTTCATTTCGCGATAGCTCTGCCACTGCGGCAGGCCGTCGGCGCCGGGACCGAGATTGAGCCAGTAGGCGTCTTTGCTGGGACCGGTGTGAATCACATCCGGCAGTCCGTCGCGGTTCATATCCAGAAACGCCGCGTCGGGACTACTCAGGGATACCCGACTCGCCGCCGGCATCGACGTCATCAACACTTGATCTTGCTGGTACTGCGTATAGTCGTAGCGCACCGGCGGCAGGGACTGTGCCGATGACCCCGCACCGGCAGCCAATTGAATTTCCCGCAACAGGGACTGGCTTTGCCATGCGCTCAAAGGGTGGTAGGAAAAGGCATAGCTGCGCAAAAAACGCCCGGCAAACTGTGCCTCGACACGCTGTAAGCGGTATGCGGTTTTGATCTCGAATCCGGCTTTATAATTGGTCAGAATATCGGGGCGGCTTTCATAGTGAAAGTGAACCGCCATATCACCATTGCTGTTGTAGTTGATCGTTTGCAGATAAATCTGTGCGCTGTCATCCAGCTTGCTGTAATGGTATTCAATGCGATTGCCATGGGTGTCCTCTATGGCCTGCAAATACCAGGCGAAGACCGATGCACCGTCCCCGCTACTGATGCGGCTGCCGGTATCCTGCCCCAGGTACCAGCGCTGACCATCGGGCTGCGTGACCATCCAGCCCTCGGAAAGGCGCTGGTAGCGGGCGAAATCGGTGGCATTTTTTGTACGATAAACACCGTCCTCCACCAGTACCAACTCCTCGCCCTGGTGGTTGATAAAGGTATCGAACTCGTCAAACTCGTCTGTGCGGCCGTCGTGGTCGTTGTCCCGCTGATCCGCACGGCCCCATTCGGAATAGTTGGGCAGGCCCTGATCCGTCTGGCGCTGGATAAAGGGCATGGTCAGCCGGTGACCCAGGCCCACGAGCCCGTTGCCGAATCCGCTGTTGTACTCCACCGAAACATCCGGTGCCAGACCATTGCGCCCCGGTGGTACCGCCAGGCGTGTCAGTTGTGAGCTGGTGCCCGTGTTCAAATTGGGAGTAAAGGCTTCACCAAGCCCTGCGATACTGCCGGGGCCGGTGGGCAAATTGAGCACCGGCGCCTGCAGCGCCGTGTGTTCATCGGCCCCCAGGGCAACGCCGGTCGACAAAAGCAGGCAGCAGCCAAGCAAAACATTACGCAACATAAACTTCCCTTTTTTATTATCGGTGCCTTTATGGCAAACACCTGCAGGGTTTGAGGCAGTATTGCTCCGCTATAAAACCCGCTCGGGTTTACCAGCGATACCCAAAACTGTCTTTGTCAAAAGGCTGGTGGGATTCCCTGCAACAGCAAAAACCGCACCGGCCTTGCAAAAGCGGCAATCAAACAGAGTGCAGAACCTGTTTGATTGCCGGATTCATCCTGTTTTGAACAGGAACATACAGGGTTAACTTATTCCGAAGTCACCTTGTCCAGCGGAGCAATCTTGCGCAGCAACAGCGGGCCGCCGGGACCGTCATCGTCACAGGTGTCAAAGTTCCTGGACTTATAGCGGTGATTAAAGACCAGTTCTATATCCTGCATCGCGTCAATGTCCACCAGCGGGCCAAAGCGATCCGCCAGCTTGATCGACAGCCGCCAGCCGGTGGCGGCCACACTGCGCTCTTTGAAAACACTGGTGACGGTGGAACTGGAACCGGGCTCACTGCTCAGCACATCCAGGTCCGCCGCCATGGATACCCGGTAACTGTCCCGGAACGCCAGCTGTGTACCCTCCACGGTATCCCAGAAACGCGTGCTATAGGTCACCAGCTCATCCGCAATACCCACACCGTCTTCATTCACCACCAGTCTACCCGGTGTCTTGCTGCGCACCACACTGGTACCGCCGTAGGTGAGGAAAGCCGGTGTCTCGGTTTCACTGCTGCTGGAATAACTCGCGGGGATATTCAGCGCAATGGTCTCGATTTTGTCCAGGTAGGTGCCGCCGGTCGCCAGGCAGGCCAGGTCGCCCGTGCCCGCCACCACCGGGCCGAGGAAGAAATTGCTGCGCGGCAATTCTTTCACGGTACTGAACTCCACCGTTACCCAGGTATCGCTGCCAAAGTTGCGCGACAACAGCTGCAGCTTTGCATGGAAGGCCTCCTGCGGGCTTAGGCGCGGGCCATCCACCTGGGCGGGATCCGGGTGGGGGTAGGTTTGCGCGATACCCCCGATGGTATCCACATAGCCAAACACATGGTCCTTGATGGAAAAGGTGTCCGTGGCCTGCTGGGTGCCGCTGAGATTGCGCAGCTGGTCGAAAGACAGCATTTCACTGTGGAAGTCCCGCAGTTCCTCCGCATTGCGCAGGGTGTACACCGCCTCTTTCCTGCCCCGGCTAACCGGACCCACAAAGGGCTCCTGCCATTTGTATTCCAGTGCGCTGGCGGCGTAGAACAACCATTTCTGCGCTTCCTCAAAGTAACGCTCCGCGCGCAGCATCTCCGTGGTCAAACGGCTGCCGTGGATCGGATCGGCAAAGTAGCGCTCTGCCAGATTGCTGTTGGCGGTAAATATCTGGTTCGCCACCCGCTGCGCCTGGTTGAGCATACCCGCCAGGCGTTCCACTTCCTGTTCAACCGTCGCTTCCGCCTGGGCGATATCCAGGGCGATGGTATTGGCCTCCAGCCACATGGTGCGCACCCGCGCTTTACTTTCCACATCCAGCAGCCGGTTGGTGCTGTCATTCAGCGCGGCGCGCTCCTCTGCGCCCAAACGAATGCTCATTGCCTCCAGCCGTCCAATATCTTTGATGCTTCTAATATTGCGATTGGCCGCAATGACCTGATCAGTCGCTTGCTCCAGCGTACTAAAGTCACCGGTATAATAGGCCTTTATTGCGCCACCTATCGCTTTAATATAACCATGTCGTTGACTTGATTTTTCCGCCTCTATGCGAACACGTGCGATTTGCTTTGCAATGGACTCCTGCTTAGATCCGTAATCCAGGATGATTTTCGACTGCCCGTCGACAATGTCCTCTTCCGCCGCGCGTCGATCAATTTCGATTTCAATCGCAACAAGCAGGTTTTCCATACTCTGCAGATTGCGGTCCAGGGCGATCTGGGCGATATCGATATTGTTCGCCTGCAGCGAGATCTCACTGCCTTCCAGTGCCTCTTCGGTAGCGATTACACAACTTTCCTCAAAACAATTGTCCGGAAATTCCACCCCGAGCAAACTGAACAGCCAGTTGCCCAGTTGCTGGTGGCGATCGGTGTACTCCGTGGCCAGGGTATCGGCGCTGTGGCGGTAGGTGTCGTAGCTGGTTCTCGCCGCGGCCAGGCTGCTCTGCGCTGTGGCGATGGGACCACTGCTGTCATTGCCGAGGAAATCACTCAGTGCGTTAAAGGAATCAAACTCGGTATTGCCGTCAATGCCGTAGCCCTGTACCAGCAGCACCGCATCCTGCGGCAGGCCCAGAATATTGGTGTCGCCGGCAAGCCAGTTCACGGCATTTTCCAAATCGACAATATGGCTTTGCCATGCAGACACCGCTTCGGGCAGGCCGGAAAATCCCGTTACCTGGGTAAAGTCGATGCCCGGGAAAATCGCGCGCAGAGACTGCTCCCTGGCCACCAGATCGCTGCGCAGCGTGTTCATCTCCTCAATCAGCTGCGCCAGTATTGTGGTATTGGTCTGCCCCGCCACTACGGCCAGGCGCGCCTGCTGTACCTTGGTGGAGGCCAGCCTGCCCATCAACTGATAGAGCATGGTGACATCCTTGTAGCCGGTAAACAGCCGCTCCGCCGGGGTCACGTCTTTCTGCGCCAGGTCGTTGGGGTCGTAGTAGCGCGGGCTGATTTGCCCCCGCGAGGCCCCCCACTGAGCCAGGAACTCCGGGGCATACTGCAACAGCGAGTTGTATTGCTCCAGGGCGTCGTCCAGCAACTGGTGCGCAGTTTCGATATGCCCAACCTCGACACTCACCGCTTCGTTGCGCAGACGGCTGATGCGGGCTTTGTCCAGGGCCTCATTGGCCAGGATCATCTCCGCTACCGCGCGATCATAATAGACGTCCAGGGTGAAACGCTGCAGGTTTTCATTGTCCGGGTAGTGCGTCAGCTGCTCGAAAATAAAGGCTTCCACCGCTGTGGCGCGGTTGCGCTCGGCAGTGTCATACAGGGAGGAAAACTCTACCGTCGGCTCGCCACTGGCAAAGCGGTTGATCACCGTATTGGTGTTGGCGTCGACGATATAC
>NZ_JBLBUB010000054.1:0-7407 GCF_047289955.1 Microbulbifer jejuensis | reverse complement strand
AAGGAAAGTGGAGAAAACTCCGAGGCTTTGACTACCTCGCGAAGGTCATCACCGGAGTGAAATTCAAAGATGGAGAAGAGGTGCCAACAGCAGACCAGAGTGCTGCTTAATCAAACCTGTTGAACACCAGAATTGACAATAACTCCTTGATAGATCACCCATCGGCTACAGAGAAATAAATAGGGTATTAGAGGAGCATTGTTTCTCTAAATTGCATACTGAAGATGAGTCGGTCCTAAAGTTGTTTGCGTGGGATATTATTGAGTATGTTCAAATGTCTTATCGGTTTATAAAGCCTGAGATTGATCCCATATCTTTGAATCAAGCAATTCTTATCAATGCAGAGTCGGAATTTCATGGTAGGTATGTTTATATTGTAATACCTGTACAAAACAGATGTGTAGCGGTGGGACTGGCAACCCGTGCTTAACAAATAAGGATATGTTACGCTTGCTGCAACATCTGACACCTAAATTAAAAAACCGGCCCCTGAGCCGGTTTTTTTATGCCTGGAGAAAGCTACTTCCCCAGGTCTTACTTGGAGCTACCTTCATCTGAGTCAGAGGCCAAAATAAAGCACTCTAAAATCTTGACCTTTGAATATCCTGGCTAGTTATTTACTTCACTCTTTGAGAAATTAGTACGTTTGTAGGGGTTGGATGTCAAAATGTAAGTCGCCCAAACGTATGGCCAAGGGATAACAAGTAGATCGATGATGATTCCAATCGTATTCGCATTTACAAGTTCGGCGGCTACAGGGTCGATTTCTCCTGCCAGCCAAAGTTGTGCCCCAACTGCAAGCATCCAAATTGCTTTATAGGTTAACTGCATCAACAGCACTGGTAGCATTTTCAGTGGGTGCAAAACGCCGAATAGGGATAGTAAGGTGAGAGCCCCCCAAAAACTGAATGCTACTCCTTCCAAGGGGTCCCATATTTCACCTGGGTTGATGATGGTCGGCCATACACTAAAGCCAAATACTACAGCTATAAAAAGATAAAATGCTCTTAATATATTTATTCTCCACCTTGAGACTTCTTTTTGCATGGTTTTCTCCTTCATTTTTAATGTTGCACTATGTGCTCCTGGCGTGTTTTTTTATCTTTCGCCAACTATCGAAGAAATTAAAGTATTTTGGTTAAATATTTGTTTCTCATGTGGCCCTTGATGCCGGCCAACACGACTGGGGATACCAGAACTGTTAGAGCACTTAACATAAGTAAATTTCCATATGTATATTTAGGCCGTGAGGGATGCCCCAGAAGTTCTGGCCTTTCACAAACTAACCGAAAGCATATTCTAATACAACGGTATTTGCCCAAAGATGGCTTGACGTTAAACGTGCGCTTTGGAGGACAAGAGGTGGGCCGCTTCCGCTCTCACCCCATTTTTTCAATTTGGAGCTACTGATGCTAGGTGCAATTAGTGCTATCTCTGGTTTGATCGGCAAGGCCGTTGATAAGGCGTTTCCGGACAAGTCCGAGGCGAATAGGCTCAAGGCGGAGATTGACCGCCAGTTGATCGCAATGGAACGCAAGGAGCTGGAATCGGCGACCAGTGTGATTACGGCCGAGGCGGGCGGGGAGAGCTGGCTTCAGCGTTGCTGGCGTCCTATTGCCATGCTGACTTTTGTCAGCCTCGTGGTGGCACATTGGCTGGGATGGACCGCACCAAACCTCAGCGAGGAACAAACACTGGCACTGTTGGAGATTGTAAAGATCGGCCTGGGCGGTTATGTGGTGGGTCGCAGTGCTGAAAAAGCCATCAAGACATGGAAACAGTCATGACCGTTCACGATCTGATGCGAGAGTTGACTGAGAAGGCCGGCCATGCCACTACGGTACCCGTGTCGCACGGCCCCCATCACCCTGAGCCCTGCCGGACTAATGGTGTGGGATACGTTTGCGGCCAGTTGCGGTGCCGGCGAATTTTTTACCTTTGATCCCTTCGGCACCGAAGCCGCGCCGGACACCCCCGGTACTGTGCAGCTCAAATTCGGCTCCTTCAAACAGCAGCGCCAGCCCGCCTGGCGGTTTGTGTTTAGTTTTACCATTGTGGAAATCCTGGCCTGATGCGTAACAACTCAGAACCCTTTGATCTGGCAAACCAGTCCCCCCAGCGCGTGCTGCGCCTGGTGGTGCAGATCGGCTATGACCTGCCGCTGTATATTACTT
Source organism: Microbulbifer jejuensis (assembly GCF_047289955.1). NCBI lineage: Bacteria > Pseudomonadati > Pseudomonadota > Gammaproteobacteria > Cellvibrionales > Microbulbiferaceae > Microbulbifer > Microbulbifer jejuensis. Next base: position 5,233 of record NZ_JBLBUB010000054.1, on the reverse strand, counting down.
CCCACCGGGATATTCCCGGACTGCCCGCCAATGCCATTCTCGGGGCCTTAAAAAAATGCTCGGCCACCAGCCAGCGCCTGTTGCCGGAGCAGGGCAGGGCGGAGATCGGCAGCATCCAGTTTGAGGTGGTGGATATTGCCGGCCAGCTCTCCTGTGTGCTGCGCGACGAACTGGAACAGGGCAACGGTATCAAGGGCCGCACTGTGCGCCTGTACCCACCTGGCACCCATTCACAAAGTTAAACCCCAGGACGAAGTGCCCTGTGTGCTGCTCACCATGGCAAGCGGTGCCCAGGTGATTTGCAGCCGTGAAACGCCGGTGACCGATCACACTGGGCGGGTATATGAAGCACAGCACTGCCAAAGGGTAAAACTGGGTGTGCTGCATGAAGAGGAACCGCTTACCTGGGAAACCGTCGAGCAGGTCGAATGCGCGGGCCTACGCACGGTGTACAAGATCAGTGTGGGCAATATCAGCTATGCCGCCGGTGTGGATTCCCGGCACAGAGTCATTACCCACAACCAAAGGCACAAGCCCTAATAAAGGAAGCAACATGGTTGAATACATACAAGCCAGCGGTATCAGCAACGCTGGAGAAGGCGAGCACTTTTATGAACTGACCAGCGGCATCTATGTCGGTGATATTGTGCGCATCGCGCAGGTACGCAACCCCATTGATCTGGACCAGGACGGCAGCCCCGACCAGTTTGCCTACAAGATGATCGGTGCCTTCGTCACCAATGAGAACCAGGTGCGCAGCAATGCCGCCGGCACACCCTGGCAAACCCCCGGCAAGGTGGAAACCTTGCAAGCCAGTGCTGTGGCTGAGGGCACAGAGAACGAAGAGGTCAACAAAGGAGCCTGGCGCATGGAGTGCATCCAGCGCACGGTGAATCTGCGGGTGGTGATTGGGGAGTGAGGAGGGCTTAGGCTACCTGATGAATACCCAAAAATACTTGTCGCAAAAATCGATTGTGTACGAAATTACCCCTTGGAATTACCCCTCAGAGTAGGAAAACAAAAAACCCTCCAAACTGGAGGGTTTTTAAGTGCCTGATTTTAAAGGCTTATTTGGGGTGGCCGACGGGGATTGAACCCGCGACCTCAGGAGCCACAATCCTGTGCTCTACCAACTGAGCTACGGCCACCATAATAGGGATATGCTTCAGTACTTTGTGGCTGTACTGAAATATCGGATTAAACCCGCACCAGCTTGGCGTGGGTCAGGCCCTTTATGCCAAACCAGAACCACCTGGAGGTGGCACGCCCGGCAGGACTCGAACCTGCGACCATCCGCTTAGAAGGCGGATGCTCTATCCAGCTGAGCTACGGGCGCAAGGTAAAACCGGTTGATTGGTCGGGGCAGAGGGATTCGAACCCCCGACATCCTGCTCCCAAAGCAGGCGCGCTACCAGACTGCGCTATGCCCCGTATATCAACTCTTCGCACCTACTCAGCCTATATCACCATCTACATGGAGGTTTTGAGGACTGTACCGTTGGCGAAGTGCGCGCATAGTACTGCCCACCCTCTCAGGAGTCAACGCCTCTAAACTATTATTTTTTAAGAAGTTTATTCTATTGCCCATCAAGGCCCAGAAGTGACGAAATTATTTTCAACCTATGCGAAAATGGCAAATTGTGCAAATTTGACCGGGTAGCTTGCGAGCCGCTTTGAAAATCCGCCTGGCTCCACTTTTATAGTAAGTAGGCTTTGAGGCAGATTCGGGTCTATAGCACACAACCTATTAATGTTTGAGATAGCATCTATGTCTGCACTGATTCTGGACGGCAAGGCCCTGGCACAGAAAACTGAAGAGACACTCTCAGCTCGAGTAGCTGCACTTAAGGAAAAAAGTGGTGGCCAAACCCCTATCCTGGCGACCATCCTGGTTGGCAATGACCCTGCCTCTGCCACCTATGTGAAGATGAAAGGCAATGCCTGCCGCCGTATTGGTATGGGCTCCATGCAGGTTGAGTTGCCTTCCTCTACCACTACTGAGCAACTGCTTAGCAGGATCGAAGCACTCAACAGTAACCCCAACGTTCATGGCATCCTGCTGCAGCATCCGGTGCCGGCGCAGATTGAAGAACGCGCTTGCTTCGATGCCATCTGCCTGGAAAAGGACGTAGACGGTGTGACCTGCCTGGGTTTCGGACGTATGGCGATGGGCGAGAAAGCCTATGGCTGTGCGACGCCAAAGGGCATAATGCGCCTGCTCGAGGCCTACAAAATTGCGCTGGAAGGCAAGGACGCTGTGGTTGTTGGCCGCAGCCCCATCCTGGGCAAGCCCATGGCGGCCATGTTGCTAAATGCTAATGCTACAGTCACCATTTGCCATTCCCGTACCCAGAATCTGGCCGAGCATATCCGTTGTGCGGATATCGTAGTAGGTGCTGTGGGCAGGCCGGAGTTTATCAAGGCAGAATGGATCAAAGACGGTGCGGTTGTAGTGGATGCCGGTTACCACCCAGGCGGTGTAGGTGATATCGAACTGGGCCCGCTCACTAAGCGCGTAGCCGCTTATACTCCGGTTCCTGGTGGTGTTGGTCCCATGACTATTAATACCCTTATCTATCAGACCGTTGACTCTGGTGAACGCAAGATTGGCTAGCCCGACTCGGTTGGACAAGGCAGTTAGCCAGGTTACCGATCTCTCCCGCTCCGATGCAAAGCGCGCGGCTAAGGCACAGCGGATTAGCGTAAATGGTGAGGTGGTCACCGACCCGGCCGCCAAGGTACAGACCAGTGATGCCTTGTGCCTGGATGGCGGGCCCCTACTTAAACCGGGGCCTTGCTACATTATGCTGAACAAGCCTCTGGGCTATGTAAGCGCCACAAAAGATCCCGAGCACCCAACGGTGCTCGACTTAATCGACGAACCGAACAAAGGCAGGCTGCATATTGCCGGTCGCCTGGATATCGATACTACCGGACTGGTGCTCCTGACCGATGATGGCCAGTGGTCTCACAAGGTGACCTCACCTACCTATCACTGTGAAAAGACCTATTACGTCCAGTTGGCAGACAGGATTGAGGAGGCGGCAGTGGCAAAGGTTGCCAGAGGCATTTGGCTGAAAAACGAGAAGAGGAGAACCAAGCCTGCCAGACTTGAGATACTCTTTGCCAATGAAGTCCGTATTACTATCGGCGAAGGGCGCTACCACCAGGTTAAGCGGATGTTTGCCGCCCTGGGTAACAAAGTCCTGGTACTGCACCGGGAAAAAATTGGCGATATCCCTTTGGATGAAGGACTCCGGGAAGGTGAATACCGCCTCCTTACCCCAGATGAAATTGCTTCGGTAAAAAAGTAAACAACATGTCAGCCCTTCTACTCCAGGAGCTCCTTCATGTCCCGAGGGAAACTTTGTGGATCGCCGATGAAAACAGCAAACCCCTCCTGCAGCCGGGATTTTACTTCAACGGCGATCTGCTCACCAACCGCTGGGATATTGCTGGGCTGGCTGAGGGAAATGTTACCCGCAGTTTTTTTAACGACTTTCACTTCGAGGAGTTGGAACGCAGCTATCGTCGCATTATTTATCCCGTATCCAAGGAAAAGGCAATCGTTCACCACATCATCAATCAGGCGCCGCGCTTTCTTGGCGAGGGCGGTGAGCTGGTGCTGCTGGGAGAAAAACAAAGTGGAATCAAAAGCTACGCGGCAAAAGTAGCTGAACGCCTTGGCTCTGCCAAGCAATTGCAGAAGCACGGTAACGACTACGCCAGTATCAACTGCATCGATCATGCGAACGGTGGGAAACTGATCGGTGAGCTGGATTACCCGAGGTTGCGGAGCCTGCCCGAACTCGGCGGCCTGTACAGCAAACCGGGCCTGTTCGGCTGGAACAAGGTCGATAAAGGCAGTGCGTTGCTTGCCCAACATTTCATCACTGAACTGCCCAAGGGAGGTACCCGCATAGTGGACCTGGGCTGTGGATACGGTTATCTCAGTACCCAACTGGCATCACTGGGCAACTTCCATTTTACCGCAACCGACAATAACGCCGCCGCCCTGCTTGCCTGCAAGCAGAATTTTCGCGCACACGGTTTGACCGGTGTCGTCATACCCTCTGATGCCGGTGCAGGTCTTGAAAGCGGAAGTGCCGATCTGGTGCTGTGTAACCCTCCGTTCCACCAGGGGTTTCAGGTGGAGGGAGGGCTGACTGACCTTTTCTTACAAAACAGTGCCCGGCTTCTGAAATCAACCGGAACAGCACTTTTTGTGGTGAACGCGTTTATTTCTCTGGTGGATAAAGGCCTGCGCTACTATTCAGATGTGCAGTTGATCTGCAAAGAGAAAGGATTCTGTGTATACAGGCTGCGCCTTTGATATGCAGCTTTCAGCCAGGTGAAAAGGGATGTTAGACTGATGCAGTGACTCAGTAGTCGCGCAAATTGAACAGGTTCATCGAGAGAGTGTGCTCTTCAAGCTCTTCCAGCTGACGCAAGCGTTCAAAGGCTTCCTGTGCAGAGGGGGTTTCTGCGCCCTGAGACAAATCCCGGTACTGGTCCGCCAGGTAGATTTCTATATCCAGAGCAAATTTGGCGACATCATCAAGGTTATCAATGTCTATGCAGCGCAGTCGCTGTAAAAATTCTTTTTCTCGCCCCTCCGGAGCAAACTGCACCCAGGTATGCAGGGCGCCCGGCGGTAAATCCGCATGGAAATTTTCCAGCGAATGTTTCATGGAATCTTCCCGCCGCCTGAGTTGATCCAACAATAATTCAACCCGTTTATTGGTGGCCAACTGTTCGTACTCTTCATACTGCAGCGCCAGTTTGGCGTGAAAATCCCTTCCTTCCTGAATCACTTCCTCAACTGTTTTGTACCGCATTGACCGGTCCCGAAAAAAGTACGTCGCTTGTTCCAGTATAGGCAGTGGGTAACAAAGGGCGCCAATCAATATCATCATTGACATGACAGAAACACAGGCTGACTGATTGGTTCTATGATCGAACCCCAAAGCAGGAACTTTCGTAATACTGTACAGGGAGTCTTTATCAGAAACAGCCACACAGAAAATGGGCAATATTAGAGAGTTTTTAAAATTGTGCGTGTACTTAGTGTTTGCCAACTGGGTACAGTGAATCACCCCGGGTTTCTCGGAGGCAAACTTTCTTGAGAGAATTAGCCAATGAGCAAACAACCTGGATACTCCCCCGAAGTACGGGAACGTGCAGTTCGCATGGTGTTGACCGGCGAGTACGAACATAAATCACGTTGGGCAGC
>NZ_JBLBUB010000053.1:0-8600 GCF_047289955.1 Microbulbifer jejuensis | reverse complement strand
CACACTGCCATCGGTTTTCAGCGCCGCAAAGGCAAAGGTTGTTGAGAAAACAGCTTCAACATCGCTGGACAGCTCTGCCGCTACGCTAGTGCTATCACCTCCTGTATAAGGGTTTCCCCAGGTAACCAAGCTGCCATCGGTTTTCAGCGCCGCAAAGGACCTATCTGTCGAGAAAATAGTTTTAACATCGCCGGACAACTGCGCCGCCACTGTACCGCTATAGCCTCCATTAAAACTCTCACCCCAGGTAACGACACTGCCATCGGTTTTTAGGGCTGCAAAGGCAGTATTTGTTGAAAAAATACTCTTTACAGGGGGCGTGGGCTCAGGTGTGCTGGAAGCACTCAAAACTCCACTATAAGCACACAACACCAAAAAACAGGGCAATGCCAACCACTTAGAAACTATCTTTATCACTGTTAATACCCTACCTTATAATATAAAAAGAGAATTATATGCTTGAAAATTAAATTTACTCAACTGGTTATCTGGTACAACCCCTATGAATCCTCCTCGTCAGTAAAATCTGTAGACTATTTCCGGTACCGGTAATCGCTCAAGTGCTTTATATACTGAGATTTCCTGGTATCTGAAGGTTTCAATACTTCGGACAGTTTTTGATTATGGAGCATCCGCTTTCTACAGCAATCGAAGGAAAAATTAGTACTTTCGTGCCGCCCAATTTCTACCCAACACGCGCAGCTTTCAGCAAGAAATGAGTAGAAACCACGAGCAGATACTGAGAAAATAAGCTTCTCAAAGTCATAAGTACCATCTTTAAAATAGGGAGTGAAGCGCTTCGAGTTTATCCCCATGTAAAGACCCGCGGTGTTCTTTGTATACCGGATACGGCGGGTCAACTACCTCCGGTATAGCGACAAAATCGAGCAAGTAACTTGGGCACAGGGCGAGCGAGAGCTTACTACTCCCTCCATGTAGTACTTGGCGCAGTGGGCTTCGATGCTGTCCTGGCAAGATGTAGCCAAGCACTTCCGGTCCAGCTGGAAGAAGGTATTTTTAACTGTGGAATATGTAGTGTCTTGGAGCCTAAAACATTGAGATTAATCAGGCATTACGACCATAGGCGTTGATGGGATAGCTCGCTGCAAGGGCCATAACTACCTGACTGTGGTGTACCTGCTCAGCGTAGAGGCCCTTGCAGCGGCAATACTCTGCCAGTTGTTCTTCATTCGAAGCCGCAGTCTCGATCACTATCGATAACTTGTTCTCCCCGTTTCAATTCTTTGGGTTCTTTGGATCAGTTGGCACCGCTACACCCAGGTTGCGAAATTGACTACGCCAATCATACAGGCTTGGCTCGGAAACTCTGGTCTTGCGGCTGACTTGGGCTACTGACATGATATCGTGACATTCGCAACTCGATTATCGCCTCCAAATACACTGTTGATTAAAATGTGGACGCAACAACTATGCTGACACAGGGGATACTCGGAAAACCGGGCTGACAGATTCCTTGAATTCGGGCGTATTTCGAAATCCGGATGACGTGCTGAGGAATCCGCAAGAATCCCTCACAGCGATCGCTTAAAATCACTTACTCACATGGGTCACGTGGAATACGAAGTGATCAATAAAAGAAGGTACGAACTCGATTGGCTGAGAGTGATTGCCTTTGGTGTGCTGATCTACTTTCATGCAGCCATTTTTTTCGTTCCATTCGGGCAGCCGCTCATCCAGAACGAAGAGACTTCAACGATGCTGGAGCATTTTATTCATGTGTCGTCGCAGTTTCGACTTGCGCTGCTGTTCTTTATCTCTGGGGTTGGCGTCTACTTTGCCAGACGGAAGCTCAATGAACGCGCATTCGTTGAAGAACGAAGCCGTCGGTTACTGATTCCCTTAGGTGTTGGCCTGCTTTTTGTCGTACCCCCTATGGTTTATATCGAGAAGGTATTCCTGAGCAAGTTCGAGGGTAGTCTCCTTGATTTCTATCCTCTCGTGTTTACTACGGGTGTGTATCCGGAAGGCAACCTCAGCTGGCATCACTTCTGGTTTATCGCCTACCTTTACCTTTTTTGCCTGCTCGCCATCGCTCCATTCAGGTGGCTCGCTAATCTGGATGAATCCAGACGGGATTGGTTCTTGTCACGCTTCGCAGGTCTCGGTCTGTACTGGTTGATACCCTTTCTGTTTGTGCCTGAGGTGCTTCTGCGCTGGTTGTTTCCCGGTTTTCGTGACCTGATTCACGACTGGGCAAGTTTTACTTTGTGGTTTATCGTTTTTCTGGCGGGGTACTGTATTGCTAATCGTGTATCACTGATCGATGATGCCATTCGGGTTAGGCAGTTGTCCCTGCTGCTAGCAGTCATCTCTACGCTCAGCATGTACGGACTGTTTGAAGAACCTGGGCCGGATCTTTCAACTTTTGAGAATTCGATGGTGGGCTATGTGCTGTGGTGCGGGCTTCGAATGACGATGGTCTGGTGCGCAATCCTCACCTGTCTTGGCTACGCTGGAAAGTATCTGCAATTTTCAAATGGCCTACTGAACTACCTGAGCGAGGCTGTTTATCCGTTGTTCATTCTTCACCTGACAACGCTGGTGGCCTTTGGCTACTTTATTGTCAGATTCGACTGGTCTGTTGGGATGAAGTACCTGGCACTCTCAACATCAACCATCGTGTTCATCTTGTGTGTGTACCAGGTGGGAATAAAGCCGTTCGATTCCATGCGGTTACTGTTTGGCATGAAGCCCATCGCTGCTCCAGTTGACGGAATATAGGAATTATAAATCACCTATTTACCCTTGATCCGTAGCATTCTACTCGAAATTCCTGAGGTTTTTTATCGTTCAAACTTTGAGTTTTAAGTTGAGGGCGTTAAAATTGATTATTTTTTGTTCAGCCTAAACAAAAATTCCTGGCGAATGGTTCGCTGGGCGTAATTCGCTCCACCGGTCCGTTGTCAGCTGCGAAAATTGGTAGTGGTTAGTTTTACGTCGTCAAGCGAATGGACGGGTCTTCGAAGGATCGAATAGCCTGGCCTGATGCGGTGCCCGCTCTGGCGACAGTGCGTGGCGATGCGATAGATTACTGAGTGTGCTTGTATTTGAGTCAGCACATCCTCTTCCTCCTCTGCCAACGTCAACCAGGTATTCCCCGCATCGCGCTCAAGCAGGCCGCGCTTTTCCAGGCAGCGAGCGATACGGTAGCTCAGGGTCTGGATAAGATGAGCCCGAAGATGTTTGATAGGTACTACCGGGTCGGAAGCAAAGAATACCCTGCTCTCGGGGCACGCTGTGAATACCTCCCTGTACGCTCGTAATCGGCGTCCATGCCTCATACGGTCACGAGATAAGGGTATTCCTCCCTTCCGTCTTGTTAGTAAATCGCCGAAATTCAATTTATGCTGACGAATTTTTCCTTGTAGAACTGAATCTTCAGTTCTACAAGGGCATTTCAGGTACAGCGATTGATTAGATATCCTGCAACATCTTCACCATCTTTTCCGCCACCAACGAGGAAGACAAGTGGTTCTGCCCTGTTACCACTCGACCATCCACCTCTACATGGGGTGTATTCCGATCTGAATAATAAAAGTCTCCGCCACGGCTTTCAATGGTTTGTTGAATTAGGAACGGAAACTCCTTGAAATACGCTTTACTCTGGTTTTCATAGGCCTCAGGGTAGCCGGAAATTCGCTTTCCTGACACCAGATATTGTCCGTCTTTTGTCTTTAGATTAACGATTCCTGCGGTACCGTGACATACCGCGGAAATAATACCGTTATGCTTTTCGTAGATCGTCATGGCTATGCTCTGGATATCCTTGTTGTCCGGAACGCCGTACATGGCATTGCTGCCGCCAATATAGTGTACAGCGCGATAGCGGGAAGGGTCGATTTCATCGGGGGTCTTGGTATGGCCGATAGCAAACATAAAGTCATTACTATAGAGATATTTTTTGTGTATTGGCGTGGAAGTATTGATGTATGACAGGGGGATGGCTCCGCCTTTGGGGCTTAGGAAGTCGACGGTATAGCCGGCGGTTTTGAAGGTATCGTAGGCATTAACGATTTCAGAGAAGCTCACGCCCGCGGGAAGTTTTGATTCACCATGAAAATGCGCATTGGAGACGATGAACAAAACACGCTCACCATTGTTATCAGCCTGACCACTCGCTGCTGTCTTGCTGATTATTTTCCAGCCGCTCGATAGTTTTTTGAGCAAGAAGAGATCAATGTACCGGGTTGATTTGGCTGGAATGAGAATTTCAGCTTTCGCAGTTGCAATATCGCCTTCAATATCGATGGACAATATTTCACCAATTCGATCATTAAATGTGCTCCTGCTGTTAAACCAGGAACTATACTCGCTGACCGGAACCTGCCAAATTTCCTGATTTTTCTTCTCCAGGAGTAGCAGCGCCTTATTTGAAAATGCTTTTTTAATTTGGGCAGGCTGGTTATATGAGGTGCCGTTGATGTAATGCTGAAGTGTTGTCTCAATGAGTAGTTTATCATCGGATTCGGCTTTGATAAGGACGCTTAGGGATAGAATGGATAAAAAGAGTAAGGTTCTCATGGTATTTCTCTGTTGCCTGATTTTCAAATCAGGTTAAAAGAAAAAGCCTTGCAAAACAGTTGCTTGCTATAATTTCGGACTTCGGAATTATAATTCTGGAGTTTATGCTTCACATTGTAAATGTCGCTTGCGGTACTTCGCTGGAGTGGTGACTTCAAATTGCTTGAAGACGCTGTAGAAGGTCGACTGAGAATTATATCCAGCAGCTTCTGCGATGGATTCCATCGTAGCCTTGGGGGATTCCAGCAACAATCGTTTTGCCTCTTTGATTCTCCATTCATTGACATATAGAGCGAAGGACTTTTGTAGGTTGTCGTTGAGCAGTTGGGATAACTGTGGAGTCGACATTTGTACTTTTCTGGCTAAAACCGGCAATGACAGGTTAGGATTTTTGTAAAGTTCCTGAGTAGCCATCAGTTCGTGCAGGCGATCAGCAAGGTGCAGTTCAGTGTCTTTGTCGATTTTCTTGTCAGCATAGGCGCTTTTCTTTTCAGGGGCTTCGCGCTTGTAAAGTAACCACACCAGAACAGAAAGGTAGAGGATCAATGAAAACGACAGGGCGCCTACAATGTAGGAAGTATACGAGGCAGTAAAATAAGCTAGCCAGACAATTGTGATGCCAGCAAAGACATTGAGGTTTAGGGCATACCGCCATTTCAATGCAATCTTACCGTCCATCCACTGCTTAACTGTCGGTGACAATAAGTGGGCCGACATCAGGATATAGACCAGCCATTCAAAATTAATAATTCGGTAGAAAAGACCCCATAATTCTACATTGGATTGGTATGGATATAGTACTCCTGTGCCAATCAGAAGCGCAAACAACAGGCCGAGGTGCCAGGTCCACTTGATGCGCAAAGCCCCTAGACGGTCTACCGAACTGGCGATATAGAAATATAAAAGAGGACCAATCAGGAAGCAGGCGGATAAGCCCAGCTGCAGAAATTGCTTACCCAGTGTGGGATCGAAATAAAACCAAACGGATTTTGAAATCCTGAGACTAATTGTCAGCATCAGAGCTGCCAGTAGGCTTTTTTGAATATTGCTGGGCTTGGAGAATGCCAGATAGCTCGTGAGCAATAGGCCATTGAATGCCCCAAGGGCGCTGAAAAAGAAAAGTAGCTGATTGGAGAGATTCATTTTAAAAGTAAGTACTGTCTGGACACCAAGGCCCGTGAGACTTCAATTTGGCGTCGCTACAAATATTCAGGTAGCTTGTGAATGAAAAACATAGGGTTTGTTGATTCCAAAACTGCCAACACTCTAGTTTCCTGGTTTACATTTAGAAATATGTACTGTTCAATTTCCATGTAGCTTGTTGGCTTGCTCAGAAAAGGAGCAGATAGACAGCTTCACAAGTACCTTTCATTTCCTGGGTATAGGGATTATAAACTACCTATTTACTCTTAATCCGAAGTATTCTACTCAAAATTCCTGAGGTTGTTTACCGTTCAAACCCCAGGTTTTAAGTTGAGAGCATTCAAAATTGATCGTTTTTTATTCGGTTTTACCGGAAAGTCCTGACGAATGGTTCGCTGGGCGTAAGTCGCTTCACCGGTCTGATGTCAGTCCCGCTGTCATCGGTGAAAGTTGGCAGTGGTTAGCTTTACGCCATTAATCGAATAGACGAGTCTGCGAAGGATCGAACAATCTGGTTTGAGGCGGTGCCCACTCTGGCGGCAGGGCGTGACGAGGCGTGTCGGTATGAACGGCTTTCTGCCTAAGAAGTTTGAGGATGTGTTCAATCACTGACAGATCCTCAATACTGGCAACCAACTTGTGTAGTGGTCTACTCATCCCGGACGAGCACAATTAACGCATCCAGTTCTTCATGATTACTGGTTCGTTCACTGATGGCCCTGGCCATATCGATGTTGAGTTCTTTCCGGTATCAGGGAGAAGCGTTTCAGGAACTGCGTGAATTTCCGCCATGGAATGTAACTTTTCCGTGAGTGACGTCCCAGCCATTTGTGCCAAATAATCTGCAGCTTATGGTGGATCAATTTCAGGGGCTACTTGTGCAAACCAGTCGTCCAATGCTTAGTACAAATAGATATTGAGTCTGTAGTTGACACATACACTGGACATGTGGGGCTGGATATTGTATGAAAACAAAAGTGCAAGCATTGCATTCGTTTAAAATCTGAGGCTGAAGTGTATTTCAGTCATTGGGTGAAAGGGCGAAGATAGGTGGAATGATGAGCTTCGAGAAAGGGTTTAGCTACGCGGTAAATAATATAGCTGAGGAGCCGGATGCGGTAGTTCCGCACGTCCGGATTCGCGTAGGAGCGCCCCAGTAATGGGCACTCTACCACAACGGCAATAAAAAGTAGATTGAAAGAGGATAGTATATTGAAAGTATCATTGGTGAGTATACCAGTTCAGAATCCGATTGAAGCTCATGAAATTTACACATCACAGCTGGGTTTTATATCTAAAGAATTTGATCCAGATGCAAACTTAGCAATAGTTGCATCACGAGATGATCCAGATGGGACAGCTATTTTGTTGGAGCCATGCCAGGGAAATTTTGCCGAGAGCTATCAAAAATCAGCTTTCGAAGCTAACTTACCAATAATGGTATTGGAGGTGAAAAACGTGAAATCTGAATTTAAAAGAATGGAAGTGGCAGGAGTTAAATTGCGTCCTGAATTGGATAAACCTAAATGGGGCATTCAAAATGTTTTCGAAGATGGCTGTGGGAATTTACTCATGATCGAGGAAACGCCCACCTAATCGGACAAAGCGGGTTTCCAGCCCGCCATCTCCAGTCGAGTCAACCAGGAGCAGCTCCTCAGCTGTTCAAAGATCCGGACATCAAAGTTTCCCCTCATCCAGCTCCTCTAGTACGCAGGTTCTCAGGCGCCAGTATCTGCGTATACAGATTACTCTCTAAAGCTGGGAAAAATCGGTGAGGGTTTTTATTTCACCTTGTGAACGGCACAGACCTTATTCCCGTCGGGGTCCCGTAAATAGGCGATATACAATTTTCCTACCGGTGCCTCCCGTATCCCCGGTAGATCCTCACAGCGGATACCGCCATTTTCAAGCCCAGCCGAATGCCAAGCATCAACTTCCCCGGTGTTATTCGCGGAAAATCCGATGGTTCCGCCATTGGCATGGCAAGCCGGTTCCCCATTGATCGGTTTGGTGATGATAAACACCCCGGAGTTTGTAATATAGAAACAACGCCCCTTTTCATCAATGACCCCTGGCTTATGCTCGAGGGCCCCTAAAGCAGCATCATAAAATGCTTTGGCTTTCTCTATATTGTTGGCGCCTACCATAACATGACTAAACATTGCCCCCTCCATTTTCTATACAACTGATTGAAAAACCGATTGGCTTATACTGACAACTTTCTGCATATCCTGCAATCTCCCCCAAACAGGACTGCCGGTGTGTAACCAGACCGATATGGGTCGGAATCAGGCGCTTCCAGAATGGCTGCTTTGGGCAGCCGGGAAAGATTGACTACGATGAAGATACTGCCCATGCCCACGATGGTGCATGATCGAGTCTAGTTTTGGCAACTACCCACCATCGAACAGATTGAGACGGTATTATGTTATTCAAGATATTTAAGCAATGATTGCCTCAACACAAATAAAAAAGCCCTGACCGCGAAGGATCAGGGCTTTGTAATAGAAGCCTGACAATGACCTACTCTCACATGGGGAGACCCCACACTACCATCGGCGATGCTGCGTTTCACTTCTGAGTTCGGCAAGGAATCAGGTGGTTCCACAACTCTATGTTCGTCAGGCAAACTGGCTTGGGTTGGCGTTGGTCTTAAGAGCCTGGGCTCTGCCTGCCACGTTATCACTGTTTGCCTCGGTCAGTTTGTTGACCGGCGATAACCCCAAATAATTCGGTAAAACACTCTGTAGTAATACACCGCAAGTCGCTTATTGTGTGTCTTTCTCTCCACAATCCACTAGCTTCACTAGCCGTTAGTAACCATCTCTGTTGTATGGTCAAGCCGCACGGGCAATTAGTACTGGTTAGCTCAACGCCTCACAGCGCTTCCACACCCAGCCTATCAACGTGGTAGT
>NZ_JBLBUB010000052.1:0-9788 GCF_047289955.1 Microbulbifer jejuensis | reverse complement strand
TCTATACCTAGAAGGCCCTTATCTGCAAAGCGATTGCGCCATCGCCCAACTTTGTTAACATCAATATTCAGCTCTTTGGCAATTTTGTAGTTAGGGGTATTCTGGCTGGCCAGCAATAAAATCTTTGAACGCTCAACAAGCCTCACCGATGTCTTGCGGCTTTTTACGTATTTTTCCAGCTGCTTTCTATCTTTATCTGACAGTGTAATTTTGACCTGAGCGGGCATCTGACTAACTCCAGTTTGTAGGGAGAGCGCTCAAGAGTATATATCAGCAGTCAATTTAATACACTGCACTAGTTGCAAATGTACAGGACCACAGGGCGATCATTTGTGACTTACATTTTAGGTCAAGGTATAAATATGGCTGTTGATGTTAATGGGAAAAAAGTTGTAGTAGGTTCAAAAGTTAAAGTCCTTTATATAAACCCAAGAATTACTGAATTCTTACCAGAAGAAGAAGTGAGTGATATTAATTCTATGCTACATGATATTTTGGATGTATATGAGGTAAGTGATAACTTTGTGAAGGTGGAAAAGGTTTGGGGTCGTGGCGAGGGAAGAACAGAAAGTCACAGGCTAACTCTATCATCTGGTGAAATTGAGTTAGTGGGTAGTTAAGGAAAAAGCCCCAATTGTGTTTGCATTCTGACAAAGGCCCTGATGAGTAGGATACCGCCCCATGAGCCAGTGCAGGCCATCTATGTTCAGTGTTTTATGGTGATAGTGGAGAAGTATGGGTTGAAGTTCTCGCAGGAGGAGTCAACCCAGATTTTGCTCGGTCAGGAGCTTTGGTACCCTGAGAATGAATCCGCTGGATTCGTGATGCTTTTTTGGCGGTCCTTCCTCCATGTATGTGATGTGGTGGTCGCTGCTGACATAAAGTATTTCATTAATGGATGAGCACAAGATCGCTAAGCAAGCTCTGCGGGGAGGCTACCCCGCAGGCGCGTCTTTAGCCAGGGAGCGAACTCCTTATGGGTCACTCGCCCATCTGCCAGATCAATGATCCACTCGGCAATGTGTTTCTGGTCTGCATCCACGCCAATATCATTCTCTTCAAGAAAGCTGGGCATGGAAATCAGAGCCGTTCGCTTGCTGCCGTCGTTGAAGACGTGGCCTTTGGCTATGGCCTCGGTATATTGATCTATTTCGTAACCTGTTGGGCAGTCACTTACTAGGATGGTAGGGACGGTTACGATATGACAAAATTGCTGGCTAAATATACAGTTTTGCTGTCCCAAAAAGCACCTCCTATACACCAAAAATCAATGGGTTAGAGGAGATTTTACCCGACAGTCTGGGACAGTAGGGTGCGCCTAACCCATTGAAAATGTTGGAAAAATTCCACTATTAGTGGAAGTCTTTTAACCAATTGGTCGCTGGTTCGAATCCAGCACGACCCACCATTTCACGGGGCCTGTAGAGCATTCAGTTTTTACAGCTGTCCCACAAAACCCCAATTGTCCCGCACTCAGTCCGCAATTTCCGGGCGAAGCCAGTAATGACGCCGGGTTGTGGCGGTATCGGTGTGTCCCAAACGCCGTCTGGCCTGCTCCAAATCCACGGAATCCGTAGCCACCTTGGCGCGCAAGTTCTGCTCGGTAAACCTGGCCAGAATGACGCCCGCATCCAGGGCGCGATCAAGCCAACGGCGCCAGATACTGTTAAAGCCGCTGCACAATCCTTCTTCATTTATATAGGGCTCTCCCGCACGGGTGCAGAACAGATAGGCATTGGGCGGCGCCTGGATAGGGCGGGCAGCAATGGCCGCCTCCCAGGCCCACCAGCGGGCATCGGTCCATTGATACAGCGTTTCGCGGCCGGAGGACTCGGCTGTCTTGCTGTGCAGCATCCGCAGACCTTCGGGGCGCCGGTCGGAAAGGCGCAGGCGCAACAGGTCGCACTTGCGAATGCCGTAGGCCAGCTTTACACGGACATAGGCGCGGATAAAAGGCGAGGCATAGGACAGGGCGGCGGTAAGCTCGCATTATCAGCTTTGCGACCTTCAACAACAGCAACCATTGCAGCTCCAAAACCAACAAAGCCAAGTAGCATAACCGTGAGATAGAAAAGGAGCTTAGGGCTTTTAAAAACCTTGAGGCCAACGAGCGAGTCCCGGTGCTCCCCGGTTTCCGTGGATTTATAACGCTGCCAGATTCGGGGGTCGGCTTTGTACTCCTTCGCCTGGATGACGTGAGAAAGGGATTTTCCAGTGTTCTCTGGGTCATGCTTAACTTCCTTCCAGCAGGGTTTGATCTTCCAAGGAAGCACACCGGTCATATTGCGATGGCGGAATGCAAACTCGGTATTCATGCGCAGCTCTTTGTGCACCTTGCCGATATTGGGCGAGACCAGGAACACGTCCCAGTTGAAATGGCGGTGGCGCTCGAAAGCCTCCCACAAGGTGGTAGGGCGCTCGATGTGTCGGGTATTGCCTTCGGGGTCGGTCCAGGCGACGGGCTCTACAGAATCGCCGGGCCTGATAGTGACAGAGGCCGGATCAAAACCGCCGCGCCCTTCCCTATACAGGGTCTGGCATTCATCCAAAACCAGGAGCGCGGCAAACGGAGCCCAGTGGAACCAGCGGCGCAAATAGTCCTTGGCCTCTTCGTTGCCCTGCGTGTCGATATACAGCAGTTGGGCATCCTCGGGAATATCCACGCCCAGGGCGTCGCAGATACGGTCGATAGAATCAAAGCCCTTGATGTTGGTAATAACCATGCGCCCTTGCTGAAGCGCAGGGATAGCGAAGCGCTGGACAACGCCAAAACTCTTGAATGAACCATTGGGGCCGTGGTGGATAGCAATAGCCATTACCAGCCCACCATGGAAAGAATAAAGCGGGTGGTGGCGGCATTGAGCAAAAGGTTAATGCAATCGACCAGCCGGAAATAGTTAATGTATGCCAACGCCTTGGAGTCAACGCCCGCAAAGGCATTGTTGACCAACTGGCTCAACTGGAAAGAATCCACAATGGTAGAAGCAAAGCCCCAGGCCATCTCGGCCACACAAAGCAAATGGCGGTAAACCACCGTTGATGGTGGCTTAACGTCTACTTTTGGTTGCAGGTAAAAATGGGGAGATTACCTGACGGCTATGGACCATACAAATTTTTAAATACTGTTCCATCAGAAAATAGCCCAGGATTACTTCAGCCAAGTATTATTCTTAGAGCAGGATTCCACTTGGATTATAATTTACCAGAAGTGAATCAGACAAACACTTCCAATTATCATGGAGGTTGGTTTTCGGATGAGATTGCAGCTTTGGTATCGTTATATTTAGGAATTAGGATGAAAGCCGCAGATTCAACACGCAACTTTGATCATGGTGGCGATCCCATGGGTCGACCTAGAAATTTTAGAGTGCGAAGTGAACCTACAATCAGGCTCGACAGCAGAAGCTTAAAGTTACCTTATTCCATAGGTCATCGCTCTCTTGAGGATTTAGCACCATTAAAAATGCTTCCAAGGCTTCCCAACAGAGAAGCTATTGCTGTCATTAGAGCCGCCAGACTTTATCAGGATGCTTTATGGTGTAGTGATCAAGTATTTTTGGCCACCGTTTTTTGAGCATTCCAATATTTTTCTTCAGCCACATTCGGCGGCAAACCGTCGTTGTTCTGGTGTGGCCGTATCTGGCTATAGTAGCCGATGATGTAATCGTTGATCGCCTGCTTTACTGCCGGGAAGCTCGAGTAGCCAGTCTCCGGTACCCACTCCGTCTTCAAGCTCCTGAAGAAACGCTCTGTCGGCGCATTATCCCAGCAGTTCCCACGGCGACTTAGGCTCTGCTTCATCTGGTAGCGCCACAGCAATTGCCGAAACCCCAAGCTGGTGTACTGGCATCCTTGGTCTGAGTGAAACATTACACCTTCAGGCTCACTTCTCGATTCATAGGCCATCGTCAACGCCTTCTTTACTAGCGCCGTATCTGGTGATAGCGACAACGCCCAGCCAATGCCATTCCCTTGGCATCCAGGACTTGTTCGGTAAGGGATATCCAGGTGACACTTCACTGCTCCGAGCGACGTTCTTTTATGAACTGCCTTATGTAGACCTATATGTGCAAGGGTGTGCGGGGGCAAACTGCAAACCTGTCTTTACGCGGTTGGTTTTACCTGGTACAAGAACTTCTGTGCGAGCTAACAGTCTATGCGAAAATTTATGTAGCTGGTAGAGAGAGGCGCGTATAGTGTGATTTCTCTACGTGCACTAAACTTCTCCAAATTTTAACAATGACATGGCCATTTTATCAAATGGTGCCGATCAGTGATTCTGTCATATGAGCAGATTATGCGAGTGAATATTTTTCTTTACCTCAGCGAAGGAATGACCCCCTACAGAGAGGGGCACGGCGCAGAGGACATCATCGAAGACTGTTTATCGATTGCGAAGTCGCTTTGAAGATAAGAGCATTGAAGGGGTGCAGGAGTATGGCCGCAGTGAATGGCTAACAGTTATCGATATGGGCATTGTAGATCAAGTTTTGTTTTTGACAACAAAGCGCATATCAGAAGAAGCAATGCATTGGAGGATTGTAAGAATAGAGAAATATACAGCGGTGACGCTATGGCAGGCTCGGTAGATATGGAAACCCGTCGTTTATGCCCATATCGAATAAAAATATTCAGGATCAGTAGTAACCCTGAGTGCTTTGATAAGGTTGCAAGTATTATAATTTTAGGATAATTTTGTGCATATAAAACAAAATAGATTTGTTATAGGGTTGAACTACGTTCACGTATCTATGTCCACTTTATCCTTTCCGTGCATTTTGGTTGAATGGGGCAGAAGGGTAGTTTGTTCGACTGGAGTGCAAAATGCTACACAGAAGAGTATTCATCAATGTTTCAGAGCTGAATTCTGAGATGGAACACTGTATCAAGGCGCATAACGCTGAAAGTGCAACCATTTAACCGAAAAAACCCTACCAGCCAGATCCTGGTTCGGTAGGGCGTATAAAGCAACCTTCACAGAATTAGCCACATGAACCACCAGGAGACTTAAAATGGGCGACACTGTTATTACCGATAGCTTGCTGGAATCTAAAAAAAAATATTTGGAAGATTCAGAGAATAATTTAGCGTATCTTTTTCCTACCTTTTACCAAGAATTGAAGTGTTTAGCTCACAGTCAATTGAAAAAAGCCTGGTCCATCGAGACCATGCAGACGACTGCTTTATTACACGAAACCTACCTTAAGCTAAACGAGAGTTACCCGCATATCCGTGTGAGCAATAAGCAACATTTCTTTTGTCTATGTGCTAAGGCTATGAGACATGTCCTGATCAATTATGCTGAGCAAAAGCAGACTCAGAAGCGCGGTGGAGATGTGGTCCGGGTTGCTTATACAGAGGAATTATACGAGCCTGATATGTATACCAGCCATAGTCTTGATACGCTACTGGCGATCAACGAGGTGCTGGAGAAACTCAGAAAAATCGATGAAAAACTAACCGAATTGGTGGAATTGCGTTTTTTTGCCGGATTTACAGAGGCAGAATTAGCACAAATATATCATGTAAGTGAGCGCACTATCAGAAGGCATTGGAAAAAAGCTAAAGCCTTATTGGTATTGACATTGGAATCCTAAGATTTTACCACCTCTAGTTAATTGTTACTTTACTTCAAAGAATTCAAAGCTTGACTATGAAAATTACCAAGGAAAGCTGGGAAAGAATACAGGCTATTTTTAGCCAGGTTCTACAGCAGCCAGAAGAAAATCGCCATACTTTTATTCAACAGGTCTGTGGAAAAGACAGACAATTATGCCGAGAAGTTGAGCTTCTACTGGAAGCAGAGTGCAATGCGCCCACATTTCTCAAAACGTTCGTGCCAAAAGTTAATGCAATTCAAGTTTCATTGCCACTGATTAAAACGGGTGATCGCCTGGGTGCCTATAAGCTCTGTGAAGAAATTGGACGCGGTGGTATGGGCGTAGTATATCGGGCAGAGAGGGAAGAAGGTAATTTCAAACAGGAGGTGGCAATCAAATTGCTTTGTGCGGAGATGGGCGAAGGAAAAATGGGTCTTGAGCGATTCCAGCTTGAGCAGCAAACCCTAGCGTCCCTCAATCACCCAAATATCGTTCAGATGTTCGATGGCGGTGTTACAGAATACCAGCAGCCATACATCATTATGGAGTTTGTCCGCGGTGTAGATATTAATCGCTATTGTGACGAACATGCTTTGGATCTGCGGGCGCGTTTATCTCTTATCTTACAGATTGCTGATGTCTTGAGTTTTGCACATGGCAACCTGATTGTACATCGGGATATCAAGCCTTCCAATATTCTGATTAATAGCGAAGGGCAGGTAAAATTATTAGATTTTGGCATTGCCAAATTTATTTCAAGAGAGCTGGGAAAGGGATTGACGCAGAATGGTGAATTCGTAATGACGCCAGGATTTGCCGCACCAGAACAAATTAAAAAGAAGCATGTTACTATTAGTATCGATATTTACCAGTTGGGCTTGGTGCTCTACGAGCTGATAACCGGGCATAAAGCTTACAGTGACCAGGCAGGATCGCTGTATGAGTTAGCACAGATAATGTGCGAAGGTTGCCCTACATTACCCAGTGAAATAGCAAATAAGAATTTACAAAGAGGCGCTTTTCCAAGTAAAAAACTTCGTGGTGATCTGGATGCGATTGTGCTAAAAGCTCTGCGTGCAGAACCAGAACATAGATACAGCTCAATGCGGGAGTTTGCTACTGATATTCAAGCCCACTTGGACGGAAATTTGGTTTATGCACGCCAGGGGAGTTTCCGCTATCGAGTACATAACCGCATTCGCAGGCACTGGCGGGCGCTGTTTATATCTGTGTCTTTTCTATGTATTATAATGGCATACACAATAACGGTAACCATTCAATCACGTAGCGTTCAGCGGGCGTTAGAGAGAAGTGTATTTGAGGCACAGAAGGCCCAGCAGGTATCCGATTTTTTAATCAATATATTTAAACACTCAGACCCGAATGTTTCTGGATTAGATAAAATCAGTGCTCAGCAATTGTTGGAAAATGGTCAAGAGAAAATTCATGCAAGTCTCAAAAAAGCACCGGCAATTCGTAGCCATATGCTGGGCGTTTTAGGGACAATTTATTATAGTCAAGGGGTATACAATAAAAGCGAGGAGCTGCTAAGGCAGGCTTTGGAACAACAGCGCAAGCTGACTAAAAATGATTCACTAAAACTTGCCGATACAATGACCAAATTGGCTATTAACCTGAGTTCTATGAATCAGTATGAGGAATCAGAACAACTATTACAAGAAAGTCTTGCTATTTATCAGAATAGTAGGCGGAAATCTGTGCTCGAAAGTAACAAAGTTAACCAAGCAGAAACTCTCAATGCATTTGCCAATCTATTTCAGAAGCGGGGAGATTTTGAAAAAGCGGGATTCTATTTTAAGAAGGCAATAGATTTAGTAGAGGAAATTCCTGGAGGACAGAATGAAATGGCCGTTGCTTTCAATGGACTAGGTAATATTCATTACTATCAGGGGCGTTTTGAGGAAGCCACGGCACATATGCGAAAAGTAATACGCATTCAAAAAATCATCCACGGTGAAAAACACTCATATTATACTATAGCCTTAAACAACCTGGCCACGATGCTTACGGACTTGGAGCGCTTTGAGGAGGCCGCTGAGCTCAGTAGGCAGGCTTTGTCTATTCAGCAGCACATATTGAGCGCCGATCATCCATATGTAGGTGATTCGTTGCGGGCCTTGGGTGTATTGTCTCATCGAAAAGGAGACTTCGAAACTGCAGTAATCTATTTGCAACAGGCCTTGCGTGTCAAGCGCTCACAAAACCAACAAATTAATATCAGAATCGCTTTTGTCTTGCTTTGGTTGGGTGCCGTTTTGCAAGATAAAGGCGAACTTGATGCCGCTGATCGACATTATAAAGAAATGATAGAAATTTTCCGGAAGTTGAAAGTAGCAGACAAAATTATGGGCCGAGGATTGTGCCAGCCTGCTTCTTTGGCGATGGCAAAAGGAGATTGGGGAACGGCCGGACAGCTTTATACCAGGGCTCTCGATTTATTGCCCGAAACCGGAGTGCGTACCTCTATAGCCCAGCTCGGCCTGGCCAGAGTGCTGCTAGCCGAAAATAAAGAATTATACAGAGCAGAAGCGCTAGCTAAGGCAGCTTTGACCAGCAGACAAGCAAAATTTACTATCGGCCATAGTATGATTGCTGAAGCCGAAGCGGTGCTTGGACTAATCCAAGCAGCATACACTCCCACTACGGCAATACTCCGATTAGAGTCTGCTGATACTATATTGCAATCTCACCCTTTGTTTTTAAAGCGTCATAGTATGCACAACCTTGCTAAGCAAGTTAAAAAGGCACTGAAACATTTAAACAATCATAGCGAAATTCTGGAGGAAACAACAGGTGTGCCCGTGAGCACACTATAACTTTCAGTTGATTTCGACATGTTTGGTAAGGGGAAGTTCTATTTCCTCCGGGAAAACTTACAGTGGATCAGTTCTTTCTGGAGGACCCAGTGCTTGGCAGAGAAACACCGGCCTATAGGTTAAAAATAATTCTCCAGTTCTATTATGCGAGGGATATTTCCCAACTATAACTTGAGATGGTTCTGGGCAACCGATATAGCCAGGGACTAACCACAATTTATCACTCTGCGAGTTATTGCAACTGAAATACGTACTTCCACAAGAGACAACTGAGTGGCTTGGTAAACAAAATCCTCCTTGATCATAGCGCTGCCAAAATTCCGGGCACGCTCCCTCAGGTGCTTCTACTGGCGGATTGGGGCTTAGCAAATCCTGTAGATTTACACATTCCCTTATTCCCGGCGGACGGAAAAACTCCTGATTACATTCTTCACTATTATAAACTGGCAACACTATCTCTGAGTCATCATGATCTGTACTGAATGCTGCAGTATTACCTAAAGAAAAAACAAGGATAAAAATTAGTGAGATAATAGACCTTTCTGTGTACTGTTTCATATCGTTTATCCTAGATAAATAAGGTGTAAGTTATTTGTTCATATTGTTGATGTTAGCAATTCGTATGGTTCACAGCCCTTACACAATTTAAATCTTTAAACAAAATTTGATGGTAAGGTTTGTGTATGGGTCACAAAACTTGTTGATAAGTTGGCTATAAGTAATCTCGCAATACTGGCGAGTATTCGTGTAATAATATTTGTCAAAGTATCAATTCCCTATATGCTCTGAATGGGATAGGCGCTGATCATCATGTTTCCAATCCCATTATTTTAAAACAGAATCTAGTAAAAAAACCGGACAAATTTCTCGATCTTTTTAATCTGTTTTCTTTCTGCCAGAATTTGCTGGAGTATTTTTCGGGGCACTACCGCTGCATCGGAAGTATCAAATTTTGTGACGGTCGTAGGATTTTCTGAGCCACCCATTGTATTCAATTTTCAGGTATAGCATTAGATCTGTACATATGGAGCCTGTACGGGTGTACCTAGCAGGTTTCTAAAAAGGCTTACTTTGTTTTCTTAGCCTAGGAAGGCCGCGCACCTTCTACAAAAAATCAAGCAGCCATACGCTTGACTGTCAGATCCAAGATCTCTATTTGGGATATCAGGCTACTGACAAAGTATTTTTCAGCAGCCTGGTAACACATCGCGGATTCAACCTTGAAGTGCATACCATTTATGCGGCTTGTGCCGCCAAGTAATTATCCATTAAATCTTCTGGTGTTTCAAAGCCTAATGTTTTCCTTGGGCGGTTATTTAAATCGCATACCACTGCATCAACCTCCCCCTGA
>NZ_JBLBUB010000051.1:0-9868 GCF_047289955.1 Microbulbifer jejuensis | reverse complement strand
CCGTCGAAAGCAACTGCGTCACCGCCCCAAACTTCCGCACAGACGCGGGTCAGCGCTGCGGTCAGGGTGGTTTTACCGTGGTCTACGTGACCGATGGTGCCCACGTTCACGTGGGGCTTGGAACGTTCAAACTTTTCTTTTGCCATTGCAGCCTCCTAATAGAGTGGCGCGCCAGTAATGGCATCACCCACGTCCAGAACATGCGAATCCGGCCCGGAAACCCAGACCCCGAATACAAACAACCACAAGAGTTCTTCACTCTTGCGGCCATTGAAAAATGGAGCTCATGGGCGGATTTGAACCGCCGACCTCACCCTTACCAAGGGTGTGCTCTACCCCTGAGCTACATGAGCCGATTATCGCCAACCCAAGCGACCTTATAGATAGCCGGTCACTTGAGAGCACTCTCGAGCCGAGCCCTTACTTGGAGCGGGCAGCGGGGATCGAACCCGCATCATCAGCTTGGAAGGCTGAGGTTCTACCATTGAACTATGCCCGCTTGCGAGAGTTTGTACTCGAACCCTCTTTACTGCTTGGCCGGCTACACCTTACGGTATAAAAATGGTGCAGGGGGGTGGATTCGAACCACCGAAGCTTTCGCGTCAGATTTACAGTCTGATCCCTTTGGCCACTCGGGAACCCCTGCTCAAAGCGGCGTGCTTTTCCACACCTCCCTCTCGTGAACTCAACATCTTTCTTTGAATTTCAAGGAGTTACCTGAAATTCCTATGTTGAGCTGCACCGGAGTAAGAATGGAGCTGGCGAGAGGAGTCGAACCCCCGACCGGCTGATTACAAGTCAGCTGCTCTACCAACTGAGCTACGCCAGCTCTTTCCCGTTCACCTTCAAGGCCAAGTGAGCCCCGTCAGTGGAGGCGGGATTCTATGGGAAGTTATCCTGACAAGCAACACCCTTTATACAGATAAATCAGAATTCTTTTGTCGCCAATTACCTTGTTTCGAAGAACTCAATCCTCCAGGGAGCGGCGATCAGAATTTAGGTCTAAAGGCAGGTGAAATATCAGCCAGTCACTTCAGAACAGAGATTGTGACGTCGACCCAATTCGGGATACTCCTCGCCCAGCTGCTGCCAAAATTCCGCGGCCAGGCGCTCCGCAGCGCCTGGCATCAAGACAATCCATCGCTCCAGATAAATCTGCGGCTCTTCGCGGAATTTCGCACCAATGCCCTTGCTGGTGAGCTCCTCCGTGAGCAATTCGGCGCGAGCACGCTCACTGAAAATGCCAAAAGAGATCCCATCGGCAAGCGTGCCTTTGGGGATAACATAGCTATCAATACCCTGAGCCTGCAGCTCTCGCAACTTATTGAAAGCCTCGCGCCGCGAATGCAACGGGGGCAGAAACACCCAGTAGCGCATCTGTCCCTGCATCTCAATTTCGCGCAAATCCCCTTGAATCTGCAGGGCCTTCAGGCGCTGCACAATATCCTGCCCCCGGTAGATCTGCGGAAAGGGGCCAATCAGGGTGCAGTGTTGTTCCTGCGCAGTGACAGAGGAGATTGACGCGGATGCCGCCTCGGCTGCTGGCAGCGCCCCCGGCGACGCTTCACTAATCATAACAAGGCGCCGCCCCTGCCCAGCCCTGTCTTCGCCCGCGATCCCGGTACCGCTCTCGGACGGAGGGGTGGCCATGTACCAGGTAAAAAGACCAAGATTCAGCAGCAGGAGAAAAAAAGCTATCCAACGCATATTCAGTGTCATTTATTCACGGGTTGCTCAAAGCCAGGCCATCCAGTACCAGATCCGGGACCAGGCGATGCGCTCGCCGACAGAACGCAGACAGCAGGAGCGCATCGCCACCGGTCAGCCAGAGGAGCGGCTCACTTCCGGTACAGTGAAGCAACTCCTCCAGAGCGCGATCAATGGCGCCGAGCACCATCAATAACAGCCCCCGGTTTACCCCTTCATCGGTAGTGCGCCCGGCACTGAGGGATTCGGTCAGGGTTATGTCGCGCGCGCTTTTGGCTGCGTGCGTATCCACCCGCAGGGAGCGCTGCATCAGACCGATGCCGGGCGCGATATAACCGCCAAGATGACGCCCATCACTATCCAACAGATCCAGGGTGGCTGCGCTGCCGCAATCGACAACTAAGGCGGCCCGCCGGGCCCGCCCATAGGCCGCCAGCATCGCGAGCCAGCGGTCCGCTCCGAGCAGGCTGTGATTGTCGTACCCACAGACAACGCCGGCACATTCCGGCGCCACCTGTGAGAACTCCACCTCCAGAGAGAACAATTTCCGCACATGATTCACCAGCGACTCGGCCACAACAGGGCCCGCCACATTCACAGCGCGCACCCGTTCGGGACGGAACTCACTCCACTCCCCAGGCAATCCACCCGCGGCGAAAGCAGCAACTTCAAAACCACCCCGTAAACCCACCTTTCCCCCGGTGAACAAACGCCATTTTACCCAGCTATTGCCGATATCCAGCTCGAGAATCACACCTGCCCCCGCAATGAAACCTCCCCCCCGTGGAAATACTTCAACTCACCTGCCATATCCAGTATCAAAGCCCCTTTGTTATCCACTCCCACCGCCGTGCCACACCAGGTTTCGGCTCCGGACTGCAAGACCACTGACTGCCCCGCAAACTGGTCCAGGGCAGCCCAGGCATCGCGGTAGGCATGGAAGCCCTGCTCCGGGTAATCTTTCAGCAGCGGCAACATTTCGTCCAGTATTGTCGCCGCCAGTAGATTGCGCGGGATACCTGGGCAAATCCGCTGCAGATCAGCCCAGGGCTGATCAATCGCACCTGCAGATTGATCGCGCAAGCCGCTATTCAGGCCAATGCCAATAACCACCCCACAACGATCGGTGAGATCGCCCTTTAATTCCAGCAAAACCCCGGCCAGTTTGCGCCCCCGGCACCAGATATCATTGGGCCACTTGAGGCGAACACCTGGGACCTCGAACCGCGCCAATGCCCGCGCAAGCGCGACTCCTACGGAGAGACTCAGTCCCTCAAGACTCTGTACGCCGCCACTGAACTCCCAGCCAACCGAAAGGAGGATTCCAGCACCATAAGGACTGACCCATCGGCGCCCGCGGCGCCCGCGGCCCGTGCGCTGGTGCTCGGCAAACATCACCACCGCGTGCCCTGTACCCGCTTCCATCAATGTCAATAATTGGGCATTTGTGGAATCCACCTCATCACGCAGGATCAGCTTGTGCAAAAGCGCCCTGCTCCGGGTACCCAGCACTGCATGAATTTTCTCCGCCGAGAGCAAGTCCAATCCCCCGCGCAAGCAGTAGCCGTGCCCTTTGACCGACTCCAGCGCCAGGCCGTATTGCCCAAGCTTCTGCAGCTGCTTCCAGACCGCTGCACGGCTTATCCCCAGAGCGACACCGAGAGACTCACCGGAGTGCATCCCGCCATCTGCCAGCAATGACAAAAGGGGGCGCAGCTGCACCAACGGGCTTTTCACGGTAGTGTCTTGCAACTTGATCAGCCTTTTATATAGCGGCGGAAATAGCGATGGCCCAGGCTGGTCAGCACTTCATAGCCAATGGTGCCCGCATATTGCGCCACCTCATCCACAGTCAGATCTTGATTGAGAATTTCGATCGATTGCAGGGATTCTCGCTCTTCCACCGAGAGTGTGGAAATATCAAACGTGGTGGAATCCATGGATATGCGCCCCACAATCGGCAGCTGGCGACCACAGGCCCAGCCTCGACCGCGCCCGCCCTGGGCACGCATTATACCGTCGGCATAGCCACCGCGCGCCACCGCCAGCCAACTCCCCGCCGCCATCCGCTGGGTCGCACCATAACCGACCGATTGTTCACGGCTTAGATACCGCTTTTGCACTATGGGCAGGCGGAGCACCACAGTGGGGCGCATGGGGTTGGGCGTGCCGGGTACCGGGTTGATACCATAGAGCGCCGAACCGGGACGCACAATATCAAAGTGATAATCCTTCCCCAGAAAAATACCCGATGAATTGGCGAGACTCAGCTGGATGTCCGGGCAAAGTGTTCGCAGCCTCTCCCCGGCTTGTTTGAAACTGCGCAGTTGCTGTCTATTTTGCGCGTGCTGCGGCTCGTCAGCACAAGCCAGGTGACTGAGCAGTATACGAATATCCGCCAGACGCAGAAGCTCGCGATCCCGCAACAGCCACTCGAACTCCTCCGCACTCAAACCCAAACGGGCCATCCCCGAGTCGACTTTCACAGCACAGGGCGCCTCCAACCCGGCGCGGGCGCATATCCCAACCCAGTGGCGCAGCTGTTCGAGCGTGAACAGCGTCGGCATAAGCCCGGCATGCGCGCACTCCAGTTCCGCCCCGGCACGAACACCAGTCAGAATGACGATCCGGACATCATCACCCAGCGCGCCCCGAAGGTGCTCCCCCTCCGCCTGGGTTGCCACAAAGAAATCGCGGCACCCCTGCCGGTAGAGCGTTGGCACCACCTGAGCCATTCCGAGACCATAGGCATCTGCCTTGACCACCGCGCCACAACGGGTGCCGCCTGCCAGCCGCCCGGCCAGGTCCTGATAGTTATCTGCAATGGACTGCAAATGAATACTCAGCAGCCCCTCGCGGGAATCGGTCATAGCATCACAAGCCTCGACTTACCAACTAGGTCGCCCCGAGCAAGCGCTCACGCTGTAGGGCACGAGCACCCACTAATATACACAGCCCAACCAAAGAAAGGGTGACCAGAGAGCCAGCGATTACCAGCGGTAAAGATAGTGTCTCACCAACCAACAGCGCCTTTAACCACTGCTGCTGCCCCACTAGTGGCACAAACTGCCAAAAGGGAACCTCAAGATCCACTTTGGACATATCCAGGCCAAACAATATTAAAAGTGGCACAATTTGCAATAGTCCCAATTGCATTTGAGCATCTTTAAACGACTGGGAACGCAGCGCCAGAAGCATCTGGGCTACGGCTACCAACAGGGACAGGGGCAGCAGCAACAACCCCATCATGGGGATTGCAACTAGAGAGACTGAGTACTGGATCCCCAGCTCTGACAAGGGCAGTAGCGGCAGCACCGATACCAGACCGGCAACCCCAACAAGTCCGCTGAGCCAGCCTATACTGGATACCGCCAAAACCTTGGCCAACACGATCTGCGGGCCCGCCAGGGGCTGCTGTAACAATACCTCCAAACTGAGACGTTCCCGTTCCCCCGCAGAACTGTCTATGGATGCGCCGAGACAGGCAACAAAGATGCCCAGTATCAGCATACTGGGCATCATGGTAAGAAGTAGGGCGCCCCGCTTTGAAGGCGCACTCACATCCCGCACTTCCAACTGCCAGGGAGTCAATACTTGGGGGGCAACGCCTCTTGCTATCAACCGTTGTCTCGCCACCACTGACTGAAACCCACTCAAATGTCTTTGTAAATAAGTGACCTGCCCGCGAATACCTTCAGAGGAACTATCCATATAAAGATACAGTTTGGGTATTAAAAGGTTTCGAAACGCTGAGTTGAAATTGTCGTCCACTTTTAGGACCAGATCGAAGCCATTTTCGAGCAATTCTTTAGCCGCGCCCTCTTGAATGATTTCCACCTCAAGGCGAGCATCCGCTAACCGCTGCTCCAAAAGAGGGACAGTCTCCCTCGAAAGCAGAGCCAGCCGAAATGTATCCTCCGCATTGTTTTTGATGGCATAAACAATCCCACCAATGGTCAAAGCCGGAAGCAACAAGCAGGTAATGATTGCCGTAAATACGGCCCGGCGATCACGCCAAACCTCCAGGCACTCCTTGCGCAGTAATGCAAAAAACTGCTGCCAGACCAAACTCTTGACAGAATTCACAGCAACGCCCCCTCTGCATGACCTGTCCCTTTAATGCCATAGGCAAGCGCGACAAAACTCTCTTCCAGGCTGTCAGTTCCTGAAAGATGCATAAGTTCTTCCGGTGCACCATTACCGACAATGGCCCCCTTCGACATCACCAAGACAGAATCGGAAAGCTCGGCGACCTCCGCCATAACGTGGCTTGAAAATAGAATGGCGGTTCCCTGTGAGCGCAGCTGTAACAGTGTTTTACGCAACAGGCGTGCAGCGAGCACATCGAGGCCACGGGTGGGCTCATCGAGAATCAGGTGACCGGGGCGGTGTATGAGTGCGCGAGCCAGGGAAACCTTCATTCGCTCCCCCTGGGAAAACCCCTTGGTGCGACGGCACCAAAGACTATCCAGTTCCAGCACATCGCGCACGGATTCCAGCGCTTGGGCCAGCGCTTCCCCGGCAATTCCCTGGGCACCGGCGAAAAAGGTCAGGTACTCTTTTACGGTGAGACGTTCATACAAGCCTTCCCGGTCCCCCACAATGCCCAGCTGTCGACGAACAGCTATCGGGTAGCGGGCGACATCCAAGCCACCCACAGAGACCTTTCCGCTATCGGCTTTGAGCAGCCCGGCAATAATACGCAGACAGGTCGTTTTGCCTGCACCATTCGCCCCCAGCAGCGCGGTGATTCGACCATCGGGTACGGAAAAACTGAGGTTTTTTAACACATTTTTACCGACAAACTGCTTTTCAACCGATTCAACCCTGATCACAGATGCTCTCCCCCACGACTATTCTCACCTTCCAACAACTGTGTCTTTCCCCCTGGTGCCGGACCAAATCCATCGACCATAAATGGCGGCCTGTGGATTTTCTCCATGCACCCCTGCTCCAACGGCTTGTCCGGCGCATGGAGGAAGTCCGCGATCAGCTCAGAGATACACCCGCGGCCCGTATTGGAGTGCCCACCGCCGGCAATGACCAGGTGCTGTTTATTAGAAAGATACTGCAACTGTTCATCGGCATAACGGGGCGGCGTAATCGGGTCCGCCTCACCGGAAATCAGCAAAACCGGGTGGCCTCGAGGCTCTGGTTTGGTGTATGGCTTTGCGGATACCGGCCAAACCTGGCAGCCCCGTTCAAACATTTTCAGGAAGGCGTTACCCAGGAAAGTACCTGCACCATCCCTGGCAACTTCCTCAGGGCTTATCCTGTTTAACTCTTCAGCACAGGCGACTGAGAAGGTCAGCCCCAGGGACATGGTGTTCTGCCGCAGCAGCCCCTCTATTGCCGAGAGCGGTAAATAGTTGCCGCGATCGGCCTGCTTGATGGCGTAGGGCAGCAGTGCCGCCGTTTCCGGGTGATAGAGAGCCCCCCGGATGACATTCAGTAAAACCCAGCGCGGTATTGGCTGTTCAGAGAGGACGCCGGTAAATGGATCGGGAAACGGTATGGCAGTCACTTTCCAGTTTTCCAGCAAGTGGTTCAACTCGGCACGCCAATCCCCAAGTTGGGCACAGGCCTTATCCTCTAAGCAATCCCGCTCCAATGTCTGCAGGGCGTCCTCTGCCGCCCGTGCGGTTAAAAACACCTTGGTTTCTATCGGCGCTACCGCATCCAGAACCAGCGCACTCAAGCTCTCCGGATACCATTGCTGGTACAGCAATGCGGTGCGTGTGCCCCAGGAGACACCCCACAGGGTAATCTTCCCGTGCCCCAGATGCCTTCGCACCCGCTCCAGGTCATTGACTGTTTGGCGACTACTCAGGGAATTGGCAAAGCTTTTCTGTTCCAGATAGCAATCCGCCAGCTCTGAAGAAAAAATCTCCAGGTCCGTGGGAAGCGCGAGGTTCCAGCCACAATCCAGCGGTTGTGAAAGCCCCGCGCCACGGCGATCCACGAGTACAATCGCCCGCTCCCGATTGACCCTGCGAAAAAGATTCAACATCGGAGCCAGATCACTGGCTGCCTGGCCCGGCCCACCGGCCAGTAAATAAAGCGGCGCCTTACCGCTCACACTCACTGCAGGCGCAACCATGATAGCCAGAGACACCTTTGCACCCCCTTCACCAACGGTGAGACGTGAACACTGAAGTGCATTACTCCAGCCATCTAGGTAGCAATCGTGAGATTTCACCTCCGCTGAATTGGCCCAAGCCGTCGGAGGTACAGTGCCGCAAAGCATAACTGCACCTATAAGGACCCATCGCACCCAGATCATAACCACCCCTAATCCAAAAGTCGTATGCGACAGTGTAACGAACCAGGCCCAGGTATGTCGCACTTGCCCCATGTCGGTCAATTACATTAGCGCCCACCTCCCCGCAGTGTTAAGGTTTCGGTTTTACGCCGCCCATGACTGCACCCATGAGCTTTTCAGACCGCGAAAGACACTTGATTCGAGCCGCTTTTGCCTGGGGCCAGATCACCCAGCAGGAGGGTTATACCCTTTCCGATCTGGAGATCGAAAAGTCAGTACTGTTCCGCCGCCTTCTCGGCGGCCGGCCGCCTCTGGCCTTCCCGCCACCCTTGCGCCACGGTTTTCCCTGGTACGATGTGATCGAAGGCCGCAGCGAACATATTGTCAGCGCCTCAGAGGCCTCCCCCGAGTGCAGCATCATCGCCCCCGACTGTAATCCCGGTGATACCTGTATATTGATCGATGGCACCTTTTGGCGTGTAGCGGAAACCATTCGCGAACAGGAAGAGTATATCGTCGAGTGGGGCCAGTACCCCATGCAGTGGCGGCTGAAAAAGCACTGGGAAGTCAACTATGAGATGACCCAGCAATTACACAGCTTTTGCAGGAACAACCCCTCTGCAGAAGTCAGTTTTGACCACTATCTCGGTCAGCGTGCATACCGGGAGTTTCGCATCGGCGATGACCAGACCGTTTGGCTGTGTGAATGGCAGCTAAGCCGCATTAGCCTCTCCGGCTGGGTCTGGGTCGGCACTGTGCTACCCCCTATCGAAGAGCGCCTTACCACAATCTGTGAAGACGCTTTAGGGCCAGTGATTATTGGCAACAAAGGTGCAGACAAGGGCAATGCCTGGCTGCGTATTGAGCAGGCCGAGCGGGAATCCCGCCTGACCAAACTGAAGGGACAGTACGATTACCACTCACTGACCTCAGCCAGTGCTGCGGAACTCAAAAGCCTGCTGCACAGCTTGCAAGACGAAAGTGGGGCTATCGAAATCATGGACTGGTGCGAATGCGGATCTCTTCGCCACTTCTCCCTCCCCGCCTCGCTTGTCCCCTTGGAGGAATTGAGCCTAAAAGACGTAAGTTATGACTTGGTGCCTGACAATGCTTACGACCAATAAAAGAGATCAGCAGTCAGACAATAGAGATCAAATTGCCAGACTCGCCAAGCGCTAACAGCCGGTAAGTAAATATCCACCGGCAAAGCCGGTGGATATTTACTAACGCACAAAATAAAAAATGGAAGAACTGCAAGCAAACGTTAGTCCCCCGCTCTCAGATCTTCCAGCATTTCTGCCCTCTTATTAAATGTTCTACTATCCTATGTAACTACCATTTGCTCGCAGGCCATCGGCGGAGCACGAATGCCCAGGGCTTTGCAATAGAAGCCTGACAATGGCCTCAGTGTGTGACGAGCCCTGCTCGCCACCCTTTGGGCGCCTTTGGCGTACCAAGCCTGCACCTGCGGTGCATAGCTTGTCACATGGCAGCGCTATGCGCTGCCCGGTAGCAAAACCAGCTCCCTGTATCTCAAAAAACAAAACCCCTGCAGGATTCCCTGTAGGGGTTTTCTTTTTTAGAAGCCTGACAATGACCTACTCTCACATGGGGAGACCCCACACTACCATCGGCGATGCTGCGTTTCACTTCTGAGTTCGGCAAGGGATCAGGTGGTTCCACAACTCTATGTTCGTCAGGCAAACTGGCTTGGGTTGGCGTTGGTCTTAAGAGCCTGGGCTCTGCCTGCCGTGTTATCACTGTTTGCCTCGGTCAGTTTGTTGACCGGCGATAACCCCAAATAATTCGGTAAAACACTCTGTAGTAATACACCGCAAGTCGCTTATTGTGTGTCTTTCTCTCCACAATCCACTAGCTTCACTAGCCGTTAGTAACCAT
>NZ_JBLBUB010000050.1:0-9982 GCF_047289955.1 Microbulbifer jejuensis | reverse complement strand
ACTCAGGGGGAGGTTGATGCAGTGGTATGCGATTTAAATAACCGCCCAAGGAAAACATTAGGCTTTGAAACACCAGAAGATTTAATGGATAATTACTTGGCGGCACAAGCCGCATAAATGGTATGCACTTCAAGGTTGAATCCGCGGAATAATATGTCTGGTATGAAATCGCAATTCAAGGATTAAGTGGTTTGCGTTGTGTAGATGTAAAACCCTCCCTTCAATAACTAAAACAGTAGAAGCTACTATGAAAACGGCATTTATCACTGGTGCTGCAGAGGGGCAAGGTCTCTCCTTAGCACTAAAATTGAACGATTTGGGATGGAAGGTCTTTGCAGGTGTTCTTCCTGGCCTTGATATCTCCAAACTCACCGACAATGGCAGGAATATCATCCCGGTCGAACAGGATGTGTCCAATACCAATTCCGTTCGACAGAGTGCAATAACAGTCGCTTCAAAACTTGATGGCACTGGATTGAATATGTTGGTCAATAATGCAGGTATCGCTAATTTGGCCCAGGGAGTGATTGAAGGACTAAATATAGATGATTTACAACGGCTTTTTGAGGTAAACACCTATGGTCAATTGCGAACAGTGCAGGCATTTTTACCAATGTTAAGAGCAGTTGCACCTGAGGCTCGTATCCTAAATTATGCCTCTGGAGTAGTCGTTGCCAATACGCCGGGAGCAGGGGGGTACACCATGAGCAAACACGCGATTACCGGTATGACGCTTACTCTACGTCATGAACTGGCGCCACTGGGTGTGCAAGCCACCACTATCATGCCCGGAGGGGTGAAAACCAGTATGACTAAGGATATTCATCGGACAACGCATGAAATATGGAAACAGATCAATCAGGGAATTCGTGCAGTATATGAACCTCATCTTCTTGAAGCCACAACACAAGTATTACCTGATATGGTAGAAAATCAGGGCAACACTGTCGAAGAAATGACCGAGAGAATGCTTAAGATTATTAACATTCCAAAATTGAAACCGATTTACCTGGTTGGCAAGGATGTCAAACCGCTCAGTATTATGCGACGCTGGCTATCGGACAGTGCCCTGGAATGGATGATTCGAAAGAGTTATAAAATAAAAAACAGGATTTAATTGTGTATTAGAAAAATTTATCTGTTTGCCCATAAAATATTTTATTGCAGCCTTACCTAAAAATTCTACTGAGATAATGCAATGAGCATATCGTCAATATTTATCGCACAGCAAGATAACCATACTGCGCTCAGAGCGCGCTCGGCCGAGCAGCGAATCCGCCAATTACAAGCTCTGGGGATCGAGTTGATAAAACGTAAAAAAGACATATGTCGAGCACAAAATAAAGAATTAAAAACCTGTGAAATGGACACTGAAGCACAATTAATGATGCTTAAAATAGAACTCGAATTTATCAGTAAAAATTTAGCCAAATGGATGAAACCTCGTAAAGTAAAAAACAGCCAAGCAACTATGGGGAAAAAATGTTACATCCAATATGAGCCTAAAGGATCGATGCTCAATATTTCGACTTGGAATGCACCTATCGCAATCAACATCCTACCAATCGTGGGTGCTTTAGCGGCTGGAAACAGCGCTATTGTCAAACCCTCGGAGTTAGCACCACACACGGCAACTGTCACTCACGAAATTATTAGCACTGTCTTTTCAAGCAATCAATGTGCTGTAATTGAAGGTGGACCTGAGACTGCGCAAGAACTTTTGAAACAACCGTTCGATCATATCTACTACACCGGGGGTCATCGGGTTGGTCGTATTGTGATGAAAGCAGCTGCAGAAAACTTTGCAGATATCACATTGGAAATGGGTGGAAAAAACCCAGCTATTGTAGATTCAACTGCCGATGTTAATAACGCTGCGCTCAAGCTTGCCTGGGGGCGTATGGCAAATGCTGGGCAAGTATGTATCGGGCCTGATTATATTTTAGTTGATAAAACGATTGAGCAAAAATTCATTGAAGAAGCTAAAGCCGCCCTGATAAGGTTTTATAATCCACATGGGGATGGGTTTGAAAAAAGCGCAGAATTCCCCCGCCTTATTACAGATGGTCATTTCCAGCGGGTCAAAGGCCTGATTGATGAAGCTATCAGCAAGGGTGCAACACTGGAGTTTGGTGGTCAAAATGATGCATCACAGCGTTATATATCTCCAACCATTTTAAGTAGAGTCAATGACGATATGGCCATCATGCAAGAGGAGGTATTTGGCCCTGTTATGGTTGTAATCGGTTGTGAAGATGCTGAAAAAAAGCTGTCAATAATTAAACGCCAGCATAAGCCATTGGCATTGTATATTTTTTCTAAAGACCGACGCGCTATTAATTTTTTCTTGCAAAATACTTCAGCGGGTTCCACTGTGGTAAACCACAATTTGATTCAGTCTGGAACCAACCCGCATCTGCCGTTCGGTGGTATTAGGCATAGCGGTACTGGTCGAATTGGTGGTTTTCAGAGTTTCCTTGAGTTTTCCAACCCTCGTTCTGTAGTTGAAGCCCCTTTAGGTTGGCGTGATATCAATATTAACTTCCCGCCTTATTCTAAGATATATAAAAAATTGGTAGGTAAAATGCTAAGTTAATACATTGTCTATTGCCACTCAAATTAGTTTTTTCATAAAGGGTATATTAGTTTTAACGACCAGTAAATACTATGGGATTCTTATCAAGGAACCCTGAAACCGCATTCTTAAAATCCTCACTCATTGTGGTTAAATTTTGAAATCTTGCTTCTATATCAAAAGCTTCTGATAAATCAGTTTTCATAACTTGTCGAAGTAATTGCTTGGTGTATTTTTGGGCCATTGGGGAGCCGTTAGCAAGTTCTTCTGCCCAGGATTGTGTTTGAGTTAATAGCGTGTTTGCGGGGACTACTCTATTAGCAATGCCAAACTTCAAACACTGTTGTGCGTTTATTTTTTCAGAACAAATAATTACCTCCATTGCTCTCTTGGAGCCTAAAGCATTGAGTATATGCCAACTGACTCCACCATCTGGTATCAGGCCAATAGCTGCAAAGGCTTGATAGAGATAGGCATTATCACCCATCACACACAGGTCACAGGCCATTGCCAAACCTGCTGCTATACCTGCACAGGCGCCATTAACAGCTGAAATAAACAATTTTTCTGAGTCTCTGATAGCCATCAAAAAAGGCTTGTATTCTTTTAGGAGTTCTTCTTCAATCGAATCATATTCCGTTAACACATCGTGTAAATCTGCCCCAGCTGAAAATCCACGACCTTCACCTGAGATAATAATATTTCGTATAGCACTATCGGTATTTGCAAGATCAATCGCTTGTAATAGCTCAAACTTGAGAGTGGAATTAAACGTGTTGAGCTGTTTTGGTCTGTTGAGTAAAATACAAGCAACTCTATTGGTAACACTATACTTAATTGTATCGAATTTTTTCATCCCTTTTGCCTTTCTGATCCAATCATTTTAATTTTTGCATCGATTTTTAAATGTTATCAAATATGCCTGCCAGCTATTTTAAATTATTCTACTTTAGGTTAGTTTTATCAAATACGTATGCGTAGTTTAATTATTTTCTATCCAAGGCGGTTACTTTTTTTTAATAATTATTGATCGCTTATAAACTGTACTCACACCAATTATGTCAGCATGCTGAATAAGTTTGGCTTTATGGATAGAAGGCCGTAGCCACTGGGTAAAAAATATCCGCTATTACCTTAGGCATAAGAGGTGCATTCAACGGTATTTGTACATCCATATTAATTAGTATAAAGAGGGTTATATGCTTTTTTTGCTCAGGAGTATTCGCTACTTGAGCGATTTTATTAATCTTAAGGTTTTTTCTCAGCAAAGGTTGACCATAATCACCGTAATAATTTCAAATTCTCATGAAATAGTTACACAAATAATTTGAATGACATTCATTACACTACTATCTCCGACCAATCTACAATCTGACGTATGAGTTCCGATACTTAACTTAATGGATGACTTCTATAGTTGGATTGAATACCTAAGCCGTTATTTAATCATTGTCTCGGTTGGCATTACTGGCTTGCCAAGAAGTGGTTCGTATGTTTCTGGTTGCTGACCATCAATATCGAATACATCCAGTGATTTGGCAAGCATAGAGTTCCACCAGGACGCTCCCGTATACATCATAGCGGTGCCGGATCGATCAATTGCATCAATAATTCGACCTGTTAATTCAGGTGATTCCATGCCTGATTTGAGAGCCTCATACTCAGGCGGCAACAGATTGCTATCGATGGTAGACTGCAATCGTTCTGTACGCACAATACCTGGCCACAAGGTAAAAGCAGCCACATTGTGCTCACGTAATTCCTTACCCATATCGTGCATCATTTTATCCTTTGCTGCTTTTCCCAGACCATAGATAATGGAATGAATATAATTGCGTGCGGCAGGCGATGATACGGTGACTAGTGAACCACATCCTGCTTTAACCATATGCGGCACTGCGTGATAGCAAGCAAGATAGTGCGCGCGCAGTCCGATATTAATCATGGCGTTCCAGTGCTTTTCAACTGGTCTCTGCCAAAAAGGCTTCCACACTATTAAGTCGTCGGGAACTTGATAGACACAATTGACCAGAATATCCAATTTTCCTTGTTCATCTATCACACGCTCAAGTAATTGTGCGATCTGTTTATCATCACTATGATCACATTTAACAGCGATAGCCTGCCCGCCACGCTCTGAGATTTCTGACGCAGTCGCAGAAAGTGTGCCCGGTAGACTAGAGGTCTGATTTTCAAACTCAGAGCGCCCGCTTATATATACAATAGTATCACTGCCGGACAAAGCCAGGGCGGTGCCTTTACCTATCCCGCGGGTGGCACCCGTCACCAGGACAATACGTTTATTTATATTTCCCATAATAATATTTCCTGAAGGGTAAGGTGGGAGGTAAAAATTCCTTTTTGCAAGGATCGTATGGACCAAAGGTGCTAATTTCGAGCATACTGGGGTGTATTTATAGCGCGCCCTAAAAGAGAGCGTTTCTTTTCTTCCGACCACAGTAACCTAGCACTGAGCTTAATTTCTATGCCTCTTAACCTTCACTTTAAAGCGGCGCTCTGGACCTGGTGTCGGCGCAACGTTTATTTTAAGCTCATAGTCAAACGGGTCCAATTCCAGATCCAATCGGTAAAATAACCGTGCCATCGACAACAACATTTGTATATCGGCCAGAGAGCGGCCGAGGCATGTATGTGGGCCTCGACCATAGGGCGAGAATGCATTGGTTTTCAGATGCTCTCCACGACCTTTGTCATAACGCTCAACATCGAACTTTTCTGGATTGGGATAAAATTCTTGCATAAGATGCGGAACCGTGATACCCATATATAACAACTCACCTTCTTTAATTTCATAACCACTAAAATTAAAGTCAGTATTGGCCGAGCGCATAGCCGCGGCTGTCACAGGGTACATGCGCAGGCTTTCCATAATCGCCCCGGATAGCGTGGGCATTTCTTTTAGGCAAGCTGTATCCAGTTTTGATTTTCCGAATACGGTATCGACTTCCTGTTGGATCTTTTTGTATACGTCCGGATGCTTCAGTACAAGATAAATGAGGTTGGCCGTTGTATTAGCCACCGTATCAAGACCTGCAACGTATGGGCCGGTGAGCGTTAAAATAAGGTCACTCTCAGGGATCAGGTCACTGTTACGCTCGTGTTCTTCCATGATGTCATCAATCAAGTTTTTATCTTCTTCTTTCTTTTTTCCTTTATTGGCGTAGTAGTCCTCAATCATTGATTCGCCGAGCTCTCGCACACGTTTAAAGGCCCGCCTATAACTCGGCGCATATAACAGTATGCGCGGACGTTGCCGAGTAACCAGAACATTTAGTATTGTTTTGATTGTGATACGGATGTCTTCAACGTAATTTA
Organism: Microbulbifer jejuensis; assembly: GCF_047289955.1. Lineage (NCBI taxonomy): Bacteria > Pseudomonadati > Pseudomonadota > Gammaproteobacteria > Cellvibrionales > Microbulbiferaceae > Microbulbifer > Microbulbifer jejuensis. The sequence goes on along the minus strand of NZ_JBLBUB010000050.1, from coordinate 4,071 downwards.
ATGGTACCCGGCCTGTAAGAAACAAACCTAACTGTCCCGTTACGAGACGCTGCATACCTGAGACTACAGGGACAGACTGACCTGATTTCCAATCCAGCATCAACATATCGTCTGTTGCTTGTAAAAATTGATCAAACTTTCCGACCAGTATTTTCCGTGAATAACCCTCTCTCATCACCGCTCGTAGTTTCGCGTGTATCTCACCACTTTCAGCGGTTAACTGGTATTTAGCCTGATAGGCATCTTTCATTTGCTGCCAAAACTCCTTGGAACGCAGTTTTTCCTTGCCATCTCTAGATCCCATAAACTCAACAGCTTCTGGCCCCGCCAATACTTTATAGGTCTGATTGAGAACTTTAACTCTAAAAATAGGACCATGCTCTCGGTAGCATTTGTAAAAAAAAGGTCCCGGACCACCATCTTTTGCCATTTGAAAAGTATTACCGAGGATGGGCAATCCTTTCACTAAAGGCGGTTCACTGTGTGAACGATCTATTCTTATAGAATTTTCACTCATCTTTACTTACTCTTTCAGGTTGATCTGTTCTACTTAAGAACAGGGCATTTCTGGGTTGCGCAAACCCGCAATCCAGCCACCATCAGCAACAAACTCGGACCCAGTTGAATAGCTGGCTTCATCAGTAGCGAGAAATAAACTAACATAAGCAACCTCATTAGGTTGCCCCACACGCGGAATCGGATGTTTTGCGTAAAACGTCCTATTCATATCGTCTTCACTGGTTCTACTGGCACCGCCCATTTCGGTATAGATACCACCAGGGTGAACACTATTCACACGAATGCCGTATTGCCCTAGTTCTATCGCTGCACTTTTCGTTAAACCACGTACTGCCCATTTGGATGATGAGTAGGCTCCAAGACCTGCTGAAGAATGCAGCCCATCGATTGAAGAAACATTGATAATCGAACCAACACCTGCTGCCTTCATCGGTTCAATTGCACTGCGAATACCCATGAAGGTTCCCAATTGATTAACTTCGATTACCCGCATATACTCTTCGGTCGAGGTGTTGGTAATTGACGACATCTTTAAAATAGCAGCGTTATTGACCAGAACATTATAAGTGCCCAATGTCTGAGCCTGTGCAACCGCAGCGGTCCAATCCTCCTCTTTGCTGACATCCATATGTTGGAAGGTAACGACTTCCCCAAGCTCCTGAGCGAGTGCCTGGCCGCGCTGATCGTTTACGTCGGCAATAACCACTTTGGCACCATGCTCTACAAACAGTCGTACGGTTGCTTCCCCCATACCGCTTGCGCCCCCTGTAACTATGGCTGTTTTTCCAGCTAGTCTTTTCATATTATCGACCCATCTAATTTATAATATTTTTTGTTCTGGTATGATTTATACTTTGGTTTTGCTCTTTTCGTAGGTAAACCATTTCTAATGTCGTATTACTTTGAATTTACAGATTTCAGCAATCCACTGACTTGATCGGATTATTTTCGACTAGAAAGTGGATCAGTGTATTCATAAGGTATTATTTTAATACATATAAGCAGCCGTTACACCGAAGGTTTTTGGATCACCAAAGTTTGCTAATTCATCTAAACCGAAAGGTACTGCAGTGCCACTAAAGTTGGTGGTGAGATACTCTTCATCGGCTAGATTTTTGCCCCAGAATGTGAGCTTGATTTCATGTTTATCTGCGTGGTTCAGCGTAAAAGACAAGGACGCATCGATAACTGCGTACGAATCCATCACGACACTATCAGCACTATTCACTGAACTGTGTCGACCCCCTCCCTGATAGTTATAGCCAAGATACGCATCTAGATTCCATTGATTGAAATTCGAAGTATAGTTGAAAGCAAGTGTGCCCGATTGATCAGGTGCATAAGCCAAGCCATCAATCAAAACGGCATCAGGCAGTCCAGGTATCGAAACGCTCCCAACACCCAAATCGCTCTCCAGTAAACCAAGACTCAAGGATGTTCTGAGGCTTTCGGTTAGGGCAATCTGTAAATCCGCTTCGGTGCCATAAATTTTAACGCCATTAATACCAATAAAGTCCCGATCAGCACTTCCTATGCCGGTTTGCACACTCGTTTGGTAATTATTGACTTCCATTTGAAAAACAGCTAGGTTCAGCCTCAGGCGAGAGTCGATAAAGTCGCCTTTAAAGCCAAATTCATAAGCTAACGTTTCTTCTGGTTTGAAACCGACTGTATACAATGCTAAATTCGATGATCGAGTAGATGTGCCACCCGATTTATACCCGGAAACAACCTTGGCATAAATGCTGCTATTTTCATCAATGTCATAAGTAACTGTGAAGGATGGATCAAAATTACTAAAATTCCGATCGTAGGATGCACCAAGAGGTGCACTCTCCGCGAAAGTAGGTGAATTCGGGTTGAATCGAAATGCTCGTCGACTATCCCTGGCAAAACGTGCACCTAAAGTGTATGTCCAGGGACCTTCATTTGGGGTGTAAGTTGCCTGCCCGAATACTGCAATAGAATCATTTTCAGAGTTGGTGAATTCAAATGCTCGTGCTATATTAAAAGAAGTGCCAACTAAATCAGAGTATGCTTTATCTGAATAGTAGTAGACACCCGCAATGTATTCGAGTGTATCCGTTGAACCAATCAATTGGATTTCTTGTGTCGTTTGTTCAAAATCCAGGGTACGACGTCCCTCTGAGGTTGCACCCAGAGGCACTGCAGGAACAAGAATAAACCCCTCTGGTAATCCTAATGCTGGCTCAGCCAGGGCGATCCCGATTGCACTTCTTACAGCTGGTGCACTATCATGGAAGAAACTGCTATTTACTGCTCGATAGCCTGTGATTGATTTAATGATTAAATTCTCAAAAACATTCCAGGTCAATGTGAGGTTGTGGCCATCCACTTCTAACAGGTTGTCCTGCAGTGGCCTCACTGCTGTTACGCTATCCAGGCGATCCATTTGCGCTGGAATGTCATGTTCCGCTACGCCAATAAGATTGACAAGGATATTGGGTGGGAGCGCCGGATTTAACAATTGTGAAAGAATTGGTCCTGCAAGCACTGAGGTCAGATCTCCCCCTGCAATCACCTGTTGATATCGACTGGTATCTTTTACATCAGAGGTATCGTAGGCATAATCCAGTATAAAGTTCTCAGAGATATCGCTGATAAATTCAAGCCTATAAGCCTCTCGATCTTCTTCACCATAGTCAAGAGAATCACCTATGGCTTCAACAGTGCCATCCCTTTTTGATATCAATGCTGATAGTTTAAGGGCAGATGTTTCCCCAAGTGGAAAATTGACGCTGGTTTTGGTTTTAAAATGGTCGAGATTACCGCCAGTTAATACCTGCTTAAAGCCAAATTCTTCCAGCACAGGTTTAGTAGTAATTAAATTAACAGCGCCACCGGTAGAGTTGCGGCCATACAGGCTTCCCTGTGGTCCTCGTAAGATTTCGACACGCTGAAGCTCAACAATTTCTGAGCCAGATCCAATCGAAGAACCAACATAAACTCCATCGATATACAATGCCACGGAAGGATCTTGTGTTATCTGTGTATCCAATTGACCAAGCCCGCGAATCATTAATCGGATTGTATTCTTGTCAGAAGGAAAAGGAGATACTGATAAGTTGGGCACATTAGCTCCAAGATCGTAGAGTTCATCTATACCACGTTGTTCAAGCCCCAGTTCGTCAAAAGCAGTCAACGAAATCGGAATCTCCTGTATCGATTCTGATCTACGTTCAGCGGTAACAGTGATTTCTTCGAGAGTAAGCCCCTCACCATAAGCGGGATTAAACACAAGTAGCGTTAGTAGTATGGCACCTGCCAGTAATGGGCAAAATGATATTATTGTTGTAATTTTCATACTAATTATCCCCTGTTCTATTATTATTAAAATATTAGTCAATGACTGCTCTATTATCCTGCTGTTCCAGTGATTATAAATCCTCGCGGATTCAACCTTGAAGTGCATACCATTTATGCGGCTTGTGCCGCCAAGTAATTATCCATTAAATCTTCTGGTGTTTCAAAGCCTAATGTTTTCCTTGGGCGGTTATTTAAATCGCATACCACTGCATCAACCTCCCCCTG
>NZ_JBLBUB010000049.1:0-10107 GCF_047289955.1 Microbulbifer jejuensis | reverse complement strand
CTCAATCTGGCATCTTTGCTCATAGGTCAGTTGCTTGTAGTGTCTCATTGCATAACTCTTGCCGGAGAAAAAGCGAGAAGCCTACGGGCAACTGGCCGCTTTTTCTAGCTCCATTGAGATATGCACTTACAAGTTGAATCTAGGTCACTTAACGGCTGGGGGCAAGCGCTAGAAGAAGTCATCGTCACGAGTGCCAGGATAGATGAGCCATTGCCGGGCGTGGTGCTGAAGAAAACAGGGGATTTTTTACTTCTTGAGGTCGAAGTATGGAATGATACCAGGGATGAAAAGCGCAGAAAACAAGAGATCTATCAGACGCTAAAAAATGCTATTTCAACAGCCTCAAAACACCGTAATATTGAGCTCAGTATCGTTGAGTCAGGGTTTGTAATACCATTAACACTGGATAATCATCGTATAGAACTGAAAAGAGGATCCAGGCCAGACACCAGTAGGGCTAAAGTTCGCGTGAAAACAGCGATCCCTTCCGATATGAATAAAGCGACAAAGCTGGTTGAAGAAATGGCAAGTTTTGTTGATAAGGTCAACCTTGTTGGAAGAACTGAATTCAATTCATTAGGTTCGATTGATGTTAGCGTTGTCAATCCAAATCAGTACAGAAGTGAAATTATTGCGCTATTTTCAGCAGATGCAAAGGCAGTGGCAACGAGTTTGGGCGATGATTATAAGGTGATTGTGGAGGGCATAGACAGGCCTGTGCAATGGGTTCGTGTAGGGCCATTGCAGCTTGCCTTGTATGTTCCCTATTCTTATAACGTAATACCGGATAATATTACCTCAATTAGTCTGACGCCGGAGTACTAATCGTAGGTGAAAAATAGGATAAAAAGCGCTTTAGGTTGGTTTTGCTCAGAAATACTGCTCGAGAATTAGTATATAGGATGATCTGTTTAGGAGGTTAAAGGAATAGTTTTGGAGAAAAAATGCGATCAATATATTTAGTCGTTTTATCTATTTTGGTTGGGTTGAATGCTTCTGCTTCAGAAAAGCCCATTGGGTACATTGGATTCCACAATGGATTACCCTGGGCAATCCGGTTTAATGATTGTACAGAATACAATTTTGAAGGCGCGGAAAAATATTTGTGGTTTGACAGAACACTTGAATCAATAAGCTGTTATCAATATAAAGAAATGGATGAATCCGATCTTAGAGATGAGGCTATTCCAATCTATGAAGCTCCTAGGTTTGATACAGAAAAATTTACGATTAATAATTTTTCGGAATTTTCTGTTTCAAGCAGTGGTTGGGGAACATTTCCAAATGTATATTCAACATCCGGAAATTGCTGGTTCAAGGTTAAAGAGGGCTGGATATTCTTGAGTTCGGTCGATAAAGGATTCGTCCAATTTTATCAGGGTGATCAAGACAAAGGGGCTAAGGCTGCGCATGAAACCTATTTTCGTACACACTAAGCGCTTGCCTTACAAACTAATGATGCTATTTTTCAGGCCGGGTTCCTGCGCCGCATGGATTCATCAAAGCTTTATGCCACATAGGCTGATTGCGATAATAAACTAACGATGAATATTCTGATCGATTTGGAGAGGGCATTGCATCAATGTGGCATTCGCCAAAATAAAGCGGAGGTTGAAAGCCTGATTCATGCGAGCTTCAAGGAGGTTGGCGCCTCCGGTAGAAGTTACAATTTCAAACTATTATAAAAATGATGGGCGCAGAGCAATCGTCAAACGGTTATATTCACTCCCAGGATTTTGAAAGCATTATGCTGGAGTCATCCATATATTTGCTTTTGTATAAGTCAGCTTGGGTGGATAATAACGGCATTAAAAGTAATTTTGCAAAGCGTTCCTCTATTTGGGTATTTACTGGTGAAAATTGGCAGTTAAAGTATCATCAGGGTACTCCGTGCCAGGAGTTTGAGTTAAGGATACGATAGGCTCCTAGTCTGTGGTTTCACTCGGACAATCTTAATCAGGATGATCGTGGTGTGGTTGTTATTAAACAGACTGAAAGTCATTTTATGAAATATACAGTTCGTACAGCCTTCGCTTTGGACATTTCTAGGATTAAAGTATTAATAGAGGAATCTGTACGAGGCTTATCAGCTTATGACTATACACAAGAATAAATTGAAGGGGCACTACTATCTGCTTGGGGTTTGGACACACAATTGATTAAGGATGAAACCTATTTTGTGGTGGAAACTGAAAATCTGCTGATTGGCTGTGGTGGTTGGAGTTACCGCGCAACGCTGTTTGGAAATGATAGCAAAAAAGATAGAAATCCTGATATATTGAATCCAGCGATCAATTCAGCAAAAATTCGCGCATTTTTTATAAAGCCCCGCTATGCGCGAAAAGGCATTGGATCTATGATAATGCAACAATGCGAGGAGGCTGCAAGAGCAATGGATTTTCGCGGTTTAGAGTTGATGGCAACACTACCGGGGCAGAAGCTTTATGCACGTCATGGATTTACGGCTTGCAAAGCCATTGAGTATCCCATAAATAATAATTTGTCTCTTACATTTATCCCTATGAGGAAAAAGTTGAGTGTGAAGGTCGGTTAATCGAGTAAGGGACAATTTTGCTCCATATCTACACTCAAGAAACAGTCATTTTCTAAATAGTGTATTACAAATACCGTTATCTCATTGTTGTGATTGGTGATTCATGAAGAAGCTTGGGTTGGGTATTTTAACTTTTCTTATGATTGGTTTTATGGTTCCTGAACCGATGGTAATTCCGGTTGAAGGTGCAACAGAAAGCGATTGGAACCCTGTATCTTTTTGGTATGAACCATGGGGTTCCTCCGGGGTCCACAAGGGGCTGGATATTTTTTCAAAGAAGGGGGTGTCCGTCTTAAGTTCGACCAACTTGTTGGTTGTCTATCGTGGCGAGACTGAGAGAGGTGGAAATATCTTAGTTGGAATCGGGCCGAAATGGCGGATACATTATTTTGCCCATTTGGACGCTATTGAAGAACAAGTGGGCCTAGTGGTGGCGGCGAACGAGCGCATTGGCACAGTGGGCAATACTGGGAATGCAAAAGGTAAACTACCCCACGTTCATTATTCAATACTCAGCTTGCTGCCCATGTTCTGGAGGGTTGACTTGTCCACCCAAGGTTACAAGAAAGCTGTCTATATAAATCCAGCAAAGTACTTGGCGGGGTAAGCACAAAAAACACATATTGGACCTATTCAACTCAGGGCATATGGACACAGTATGCTTATGCGTTGCCTCAAAAGTTATACCTCGACAATAAAGGGATTATCAATTAATATATATTTTCTTTGCATTATTATTTTAGCTGCTTTATCTCTTATGCTGGGTGTTCTCGTTACCATTGGGCGCGGTAAGTTGGTGCTGTCGGTACGTACTTTTTTGGTCTCGGTTTGTGTGTAGCACTTGCCCGGGAGGTGTTGGTAGTATAATTTGGAAGGGAAGTCAGTGGTCACTGCCTTTACCCAAGAGCAGCAACCAGATAGTGAGAGTCATGAAAATACCTGCATACATATCACACACCATTTTAGACCCTAAACTGAAAGTATTATTGAATTCTATCCTGCTGATCGTTATCGTTGTTTTCCAAACGGAAAGCCTGGCAACTACGGCTATGGTTTCGGTCATCAGTGTTTCCGAGAATGTCTATATTTTGAATTCTGATACTCAGGGAACCAATATAGGCTTGCTCAACACAAACGAGGGTCTTGTATTGATTGATCCCATGCCAGGAGATGAACATCTGGATGCTTTAAATGCTGTGATTGAAGAAAAATTTATCAAACCGGTTAAATATATTTTAAACACGCACAATCATAGCGATCATGCCGGAGGAAATGAATATTTTATCAAAAGAGGCAGTATGCTGCTTGAAAGCACGATGGAGTTGCCAGAGATAGGCAGTATTGTCGTTAATTCGCATACTGCTAAGGACAAAATATTCTTTCATGCAAAGAGTAATAGCATATTTGTTGGGGATGTTTATGATACAAGCTGGCATCCAACATTTTATGCAGGAGGAGTATCTGGATTTATGCATGCAATAGAACAAATCCTGAGTTTGGGTGATGAAAAAAGCATCATAATTCCCGGGCATGGAAAGCCAGCGAATAAAGCAGGTCTGCGTGCATTTAGAAACAATACTCTAAAATGGATAACAAAAGTAAAAGAACTCAAGCAAAAGGGAATGACAGTAATTGAGATGAAAAATAATTCGCAACTAAACACTATTTTGGAGCAGTTCAATTCTGAAGATAAAGCTAATTTTCTGCCAGAAAAAGCCCTGATCCGTTTTATCGAAAGAACACTGGTAGTGATAAAAGGTGATGTTTGATCATTTTTCGATTGGTTTTTAAATTTTATTCCGTTGCATGATGGGCAAAATTAAAAATAGATTTTATTAACCTGGAGAAAAGTATTTCTTTATGCTACATTTTTAATCAGGGGTTTTTTGAAGTAGAACGCCACGCTATACAGAACTATATATCCGCCGAGTTAATAATAAGGCAAATGTCTTAGAGGATATTCAAAATATGTATATTGTATTTCAGAAATAGAACATTATTGGAACGGACTATATTGTCTTTTATAGCCAAATGGCTATGAATATATCAGCTATAGATAGCCATGCAGGACCTTATCAGGTATATCCTGCCATAGGGTCAGAAGCTCCGAGGTATTAAACGCCCGTGCGGTTGAATGCTTCCCAAAGCGTTTACTGTGTTTTCCTGAAAAGACGGGCCAGTCTTCTCCGGGACAGCCGGTCTCTGCAAAACTCAACCAAGCTTCCTGCATAGAGGCACACAGTAGATGTGCGTCCGTTTCTGCGCCGTAGAGAGCGCACAGGGATTTTTCACCATGGGTTCCAAATACATAACCTAATTCCACGGCATGACAGGCTCCAAGCAGAGGTTGGGCTGCCAGGGGCTGGGTGAAATGGTAGTGAAACCCTTCACCCTGATGGTTTTCCAAATGCCTCAAGCCGGGTAAGGTAAATACCATATCGGTTAACAACAGATTCCAGGCTTTACTCCACTGGGGCCAGGGGCTGTTCTGAATGGATAGGGCCAATTGGTAGTAATGGTCCAGTAACGGTTTTATTTTTGTTTCAGGGAGCAGCCAGTCTAAGTGATTGCAGATCTTTTGGTAATCCAATGCATAAATTTCTGAATTAATGGCGCTAAATAGATTCCATTCCTCTAAATTATTCCCAAGCAGTAGGGACTTTATAGTCGGGGTTTTCCCCGTTTTCCCCGTTATAGAAGTATCTTCTAAAAGCTTATAATCAATAACGGGTTTAAATGGAAGTTGTCCCCAGCTTTGCGTCATACGACAATCTGTCAGAATTTTAGTTTCCTAGATTCAACTTGTAAGTGCATATCTCAATGGAGCTAGAAAAAGCGGCCAGTTGCCCGTAGGCTTCTCGCTTTTTCTCCGGCAAGAGTTATGCAATGAGACACTACAAGCAACTGACCTATGAGCAAAGATGCCTGATTGAGGCGTTCAAGAAAAGCGGTTTTACACAAGCAGAGATTGCGGTGGCTCTAGGCGTGAGCCAGTCAACGATATCAAGGGAGTTAGCGCGGAATAGTGGTCAGCGCGGGTATCGACACAAGCAAGCCCAGAGGTTTGCGCTTTGGCGGCGTGAAGTGACCAGAAAGGTAACAAAATTGACACCAGAGTTGATTGGCTTGGTCGAGGATAAGCTTGCTGAAAAATGGAGCCCGGAGCAAATCTCAGGCTGGCTTCTCAAGGAGCACTTGATACTGTTGAGCCATGAGCGCATCTATCAACATGTGTGGACCGACAAGGCGAGGGGTGGAGAACTGTTCATGAACCTCCGGCGGCACGGTAGAAAGTATCACAAGCGAAGCAATGGTAAAACCAATCGCGGCCAAATCAGGAACCGTATAAGTATCGATGAGCGCCCGGTGGAGGTAGATGCGAAGAGTCGGGTTGGTGACTGGGAAATTGATACCGTCATTGGCAGGGGACATAGCGGCGCTCTGGTGACTATTGTAGAGCGCGTAACGCAGTTTACCTTATCTGCACAAGTGGAGAACAAAAGTGCAGAGGCGATGACAGAGGCCACTATAGCTCTGCTGAAGCCGTATACGGCGGCATTGCATACGATCACGGCGGACAATGGTAAAGAGTTTGCCTATCACGAAAAAATTACTAAGGAGCTTGGGGCGCAGGTTTATTTCGCGCACCCTTACCACTCCTGGGAACGCGGTTTGAACGAGAATACGAATGGCCTGTTGCGCCAATATTGGCCCAAGAGTACGGACTTTAAAAAGGTAACTCAGGGGGAGGTTGATGCAGTGGTATGCGATTTAAATAACCGCCCAAGGAAAACATTAGGCTTTGAAACACCAGAAGATTTAATGGATAATTACTTGGCGGCACAAGCCGCATAAATGGTATGCACTTCAAGGTTGAATCCGCGGTTCAAAAATACTGGTCATGGTGATCAGTATACAAAAGTTAATTACCCAAGGTAAATCATGCCGTATAGAGATATTGTTAGAGTTGTGGTCGTTTTTTTCTGATCGTAGCTGCTTACTTTACTGGCGAGCAGAGGGGATTGAAGCAGGGCATAGAAATCTCAGTAGTCTTTACTCAGTCAGGGCGGTCGGCAGATGAAGCAAACATGATTGCTCTTCTCCTAGGGTTTTCAAGGCGCGGAGAGGAAGAAAAAATGTATGAATGGGGTGAGAAATTTATTGTCCAAAATATAAGAACTTACAATAATATTCAGGCCACCTTGGATACAGCATCTACCTCTATAAAAAATACTGAGCTTTATGAACCTCTAGAGGTGATGGTCAATTCTTTTCCATCCAGTACAACTGAAGCTTACATAGAAAAATATATTGAGGATGGCAAGAATCCCGATGCCACACCAGGCAATTAATCGGGTAAATGCGGGTTTCTAGCCCACCCTCCCCGCACCATCGTACATGCGGGTCCGCATACGGCGGTTCGAGAGTAACTAAAGGGCAAGGCCGTCATCACGAGGTGGTATCTTAGAAAGTGTTCAGATATTCTGGGCTAAAGCCACCACGGGTATACAAACACAGTATACTTGTGGACTGGTATTAGGGATCGTGCTTTACACGAGTGAATATATTACTGAAGAGGCGGATGCGGTAGTTCCAGACGCCCGGATCTGCGTGGGTGCAGTTAGGATAACCGGCTGTCCTACCACTACTGCATCAGGAGAAACATGAACATTAAATGTATAGTATTAGTTATTATTTCGGCATATATACTTGGCTGTGCTGCCGCAGGAGTTCCATATACGAGTGATCCCACCGAGAAATTACAAAATGCGTACTACTTAATGAATAATGAAGGCAGAGCATTACCCGCTGAAAAATTGGGGTTGGAAGCTCTATCTGATTTTAAGAAAGTAAACAATACGTACGGAGAGGCAGAAGCGGAGCACTTTCTAGGAACATTTTATAAAAGCCAAGTGTATCGTTCATATTCTGACTTTTATATAAAACATGGTGAGTATGACCCTACAATTCAAAATCCATATCTCATTATCAAAAGGCCATTGCAGCTTTTGAAAGAGACGGCGATTACTGGGGCGTTTCAAAGTCCACATTCGCAATCGGTAATGCTTATGCTACTGATGGTGACTTATTAATCGCTTGTAGTAAATACAATGAAGCATTAGTTATTTACCAAAGCGAAAAGAATATTTTTAAAGGTCGCGTGCACCCACACAACCCGTCATTCGAATCATACGAAGCTATGATCAATGCATTTATCGCAAGTAAATGTAAAAATAAATAACAAAGCCAGCAAGAGGATTTAAAAAGCCGCCCCCAACTTGGCGGTGCCCAATCATAACAATTGGAAAGCCCCAGACCTAATTGACGAAAACTGCCAAGCAGTCATAGTTGGCAGCCATGTAATCCTTGGCCAGCAATACCGCCATTGGATAATATTTGAGATAGTGATTGAGGAGATATTGACCATAGTGCTCAGTATATAAGTGTTAGTATAATAAGGAGATTCAATATGAGCAAAGTGTTTTTATTAATATGGTTAGTATATTGCCCAGCAGTTCTTGCGATAGAAGGCAGTACAGTAAGCCAACTTAAAGATGTAGTTGAAAAAACGATCATTAATACTGGGTTTAATGGCTCAGTTCTGGTAAGTAAGAATGGAGTTGTTGTTTTTCGTAAAAATATAGGATTTGCTGATCCTGATAGGAAAACACCAATATCACCTAAACACCTATTTAGCCCCGGCTCAGTAGGCAAAGAGTTTACAACCATATCGATTATGCAACTAGTTGAGCAAGGAAAATTAGGTTACGAAGACAACATTGCTAAATATCTAGCAGAATTTCCTTCTTGGGCAAAAAAAATAACAGTTGAACATATACTTGCACATACCTCAGGTTTACCAAAGATTAAATGGAAAAGAAATATAGATACTTCTGATGCAGCAGACCAAATAAAAAATAGTTCACTAGCTTTCGAGCCTGGAAATGATTATCTGTATTCAAATTTGAATGTCGTTATTCGCGCATTGATTGTAGAGAAAATAACGGGCGATGTTTATTATAAATTTGCTAAAAAGTTTATTTTCGAGGTTGCTGGAATGACTGATTCATATCAGCAAATAGATGCTAATAACTTTTCCAAAATGATAGTTACAGGCGACTATCCAACTGCTCTAAATGGGGCGACTATATATGTTACACCACTCGACTTGTTAAAGTTTGAAATTGCCTTAAGAAATTCTTCACTTCTGCCCATAGAGAGAATAGTAAAGGCCTTACCAGGCGACAAATTATCCGGAAAAAGCAATCGTGCTTATTTTGATTTTGGTAAATATTTCAACGATATAGATGGCAATCTTGTCAGCTGGGAACATGATGGGTCTAACCCAAGTCACCACACAATTAAACATTCTGACTTTAAAAATGATTATACAATAATACTGATGTCTAGTGACGGTAATAAATCAACGCTATACAAAATTAGAGATGCATTAAAGAATAATTTATCAAAGAATAAATCGGCTGATACTTGAGTGCATCATGCTAATCGGGTAAAGGCGGGCTTCTAGCCCGCCCTCCCCACATCACCGTACATGATAGTGTTCAGAATTCTGTGTCATTTCTTTATCATTAGCAAAAAAGAGATGACCTACCTCCGGGCCGGAAGCAAAGAATACTCTCCTCTCGGGGCATGCTGTGAATACCTCCCTGTACGCTCGAAATCGGTTCCCATGCCTCATACGGTTCTGGGAGAGGGGGTATTCTTCCCGCCTGCTTTACTAGCATGTCTTTGTCTTAACTAACTAAAGCTTTCCCGCCAGCATGTTGGCGTTCGTTGACGGCCTTGTTGAACGAAGCCGCTACGCGCCAAAGCTTAACACCTCCGAAATAAAGATAATTCCCCTACGTGATCACTCACGAGCGCGACAACGAGAAACACCCGCTTCACTCGCTGCATCCACGTCATTGCCCGATACCGCTCTTTTGGCGCCTTCTCCAACCAGCTGCTTGCCGTCGCTTTCTTCCCCTCCCGGTTTCGCAGGTGCTACCTGCGCCCGGGCTTCGCCGGGCAAACAAAAAAACCTGCAAAAGGCAGGTTTTTAAAAGGGCATTTGTAAAATTTTCTGTACAGGCTATTTACCTGCTGGAGTTCCCCCTTGGGGATAACTGATCAGCCACTGCACTGCTATCACCGCCATAACGAGAATCTCCCCAGGTAACCACACTGCCATTCGTTTTCACGGCTGCAAAGGCAAAGTTTGTTGAGAAAACAGCTTCAACATCGCTGGACAATTGAGTTAAAACAGCTGTGCTATCGCCACCAGCATCAACCCCTCCCCAGGTAATCACACTGCCATTGGTTTTTAGAGCGGCGAAGGCAGTATCTGTCGAAAATACAGTTTTAACATCGTCAGACAACTGCAATGCTACAGCAGCGCTATCGCCGCCAACATCAGAATGCCCCCAGGTAACCACACTGCCATCGGTTTTCAAAGCTGCAAAGGCATCGCCTGTCGAAAAAACAGTTTTAACTTCACTGGACAGCTGCGCCGCTACAGCAGTGCTATCGCCGCCACCATCAGCACGCCCCCA
>NZ_JBLBUB010000048.1:0-10154 GCF_047289955.1 Microbulbifer jejuensis | reverse complement strand
ACTGTCTCATGTCGACCTGCAAACTCAACAACGGTATTCTTATCCATAGCAGCGTATTCCTGGTTGGTTGACTGTTTGGCGACAACAAATCAACCAGATACGCTGCTTTCTTTCAAACCCTCAAACACCAGATTCGGTTATAACTCGCTGGGCTGGACGGCCTACGCTGCGCTCCGATCGCCCCTGTTGGCAACGTTAGAAATGATTGTCTATTCCAGGATAGTAATCAGGATAATAGTGGTCACGGTGACCACTATATAAGTGTTAAGTGTACTAAGGATTAAGCTTTGATCGTAAAAAAGGTATTCCTTGCGGCTATTTATACAATTGGAACATTGATAATGGCTGCATTGGCAGCAGCGGGTGGGACCAATATAGGATTTATTAGGCAAGGCGATTTCGACCAGGGATCTTTCAAGGCTCTCATGTTTTGTACGCTAGGGGTTCTATTAATTTACTTAGTTCACAGGGTAGTACGCAACAAAACAGACTTTTATTATAAGTCATCTCGAAAGGCAGGTGAGTGGATAGGCGTTAGTTTGTTTGCTGTTGCATTTATTTATTTCGTGGCAAGAAGCTGCTCGTTTTAAAAAACTTAACAAAAAGCAGCACGTTAGCCCGGCAACAAACGCCGGGCCGGACAGCCTACATTACGCTTCGCTTCATTTTGTCCGCCCGTGTGCTGAGCGTTAGCCATAAGGTCATCCTAGAGTGAAGATCTTCATGTTTTTTTCAATGATGCTTTCTGCTCAGGCAGCATTTGGCTGTTACTGCGTGAGTTCTCCACTTGAGGAGAGATATTTGGAGTCTGACTATGTTTATCTTGGTCAGGTCCGCTCTTCGACGCTTGGCGACAATGGCGTAGTCACGAACAAGCTAGCTGTACTAGAGAAAATTAAGGGCACAGCAGACACTCAGATTGTAAAAAATACATTGTTCCCCGATGATATGTGCGCGTCCCACATGGTTGTAGGGTACAAATATGTGGTTTTTGGAAAAATTGATTCGACGCCAGAAATACATTCATGTTCAAACACTCGTTCGCTCGTGGACATTGGCAAAGAGGGGCTGGCACTGCTCCAAGAAATGGCTAACAAACGCAAGCAATAAGCTAGAGCCCTTCACAGGATAGCGCCAGCCGCGTTTACCCTGAACGTGCGGGGGACTCGGTGAACTGGCCCCGTATGGCAGCATTTGGGCGAAAGATGATCTCAGGGCATAGGGAGGGCTCGGACCCGATAGATTACGAGAGAGCAGACCTCACGGATGCTGCAGTACTGGCTTACCTGAATGTGATTGCCAGGCGCCAGGACAAGGAGAAAGCTGCGCTGGAGAAGAAGGTTTTTTGGTTGCGGTATTATTACAGATGGGAAATGCAAGATGTGTGCAGGAAGGTTGACCAAAGCAAAAGCTGGGTAATTAATATGTGCAAAGTCATCGAGGGAACGGTGGAGGCGCTTTATTTGGCGGATAATGCTGCATAACTGTATTTAAATACAGTTTGAGCTGTTGACAGTGTACACGTCTACACACTAATCTGAGCTAAGCTGTCGCGAAGTATGCGCAGCGGGACTATACCCCCTTTGAAAGCCCTACTCGGTTGATCCGGCGGGGCTTTTTTATACCCACAGTTGGCTTTTTTAAGTGTAAGTGCGCTCCCTCTCTCCAAGAGGTGCTAATTCCGGCACCGAATGGATCAGTGCTGAAATTAACTTTTATGTGCTTACTTATGCAAAGGTCGAAACGAGATAAGCTCTAGGGGTGGGTAAACTGAAGGCGGACCTTCTGAAACCTCAAAAGGTTTGTTGCAGCGTCAAATCGTATACGAGCAAGGTAATAACAGCTTTGAGTATTGATTGGTCGAGCTGCTGTACTGATCGCTGCGGACCCATTGGGGCTGTCAAAGCTATCATTAATAACGACTACTGTGTTGGTAACAGCGCCACCGGCAAAAGCAGGCTGACAAACTTCAAAAAGGATGATTGCCATTACTGAGTTGGGGTCATTATCAGCCCACCACCACCTAAGAAACTGTAGTACCCCTCCATTTGGTAGATCCACAACTTGAGCGTCGGCGAAGCGCTCCGTACCGAGGCGGCTGAGTTCTAAACTATTTCCAGCCGAGTACAACCACTGTGAACCGGTTGTATCAACCCGACCGATGAATTCCTTGGGAGAAACGGGTGAGTAGTCTGTGCTTCCAGATGGAAATAGATAAGCCTGGGCATCGGGATTAATGGTCGAAGGCGAGCTAGAATTCAGACTGTCATTCAAATCAATGCCAGACGCTACGTAGACGTTATTCGCATCTCGATCAAAGCCTAACTCTTCAAGTATGGCCGGGTCGGTCACGAGAACGTCATCGTTGGCAAGTGCTGCTTGAGTGGTGGTAATGAGGCAGAAGCTTGCCACGAGGGCATGACCAAGCCAGGTGATTTTGAGATGTTGTAACATTTCGTACACTTCCTTGCTATTGAAAAGTTGATGTGGAACTGCAAATTATTTAGTTTGCAAATAAACGGATGTCTGATGCTGGTGTAATATCGTTTATTAATATCGCATTGATTGCTGTATTCACTATTTGAAAGATATGAATTTTATTGGATGGTTTATTGATTTGCATCAAATTTGATAAATGATGCGTTGCAATAACTGTCAAAAAAATTAATGACGTAATATTTTATTTCACTGCTCAACTTTGGTGCATCAGATCTGGCTCTCAACTACTTGCAAGATGGCTTCTAACAAAAAATTGGAAAATTAAATTTATTCTTTTAGAAGAAAGATTCTAATATTAATACTCAACACGCCTAGTGCGGGCTTTCATGTGGCTGAAATTCGGCTGAGTGGCCGCTCTATGGATAAAATACTCGAATGCTTTGCAATAACCAGATGCCAGTTACTTACCATCGCTGCCTGGTTGCTGTAGCAACTTAACGCGCCTAGGCGTTAAATACCAGATAACTCCAGCAATTAAATACTGCACGAAGATATTTCCGACCCAGTTTGCCTCTCCGGTTCGATTATCTATCGTCATCAAAAGCATGGTGGTGGCAGATATTAGGTTCAACCAGATAGTGAACCAGATTAGACCTAAATTTGCAGTAAAATTTCTGGTGGCGAGAATTAGGAAAACACCCAGAACTGCATACCTCGCCAAAATTATTAATTGAAACTCTTGGTACGGTGGTATCTGCCCCCACCCTGGAGGCCATGATAAAAGCATCATCGGATAAATGCCAAAGATAAAAAATATACCTATAGTCTTCAGGGCAGTGGGGAGGTATTTGGCACGGGTGATGTCGTCCATAGTTTTCTCCAGAGCGGAGACCGCTTTTAAGTTGTTTTGGCCACGTTCAAAAATATAGACAAAGTAATCCCAAGTCCGCCCAGCGCGGGCTTTTTGAATATACAATTCAGCTTTTGATCCAAAGTCACTGCCCCTATGGATGAAATCCTCAGATTCTTTGCAATAGCTAGGCGCCAGTTATTTACCATTACTGTCCTGTCGTTGTAGCAATTTAACGTTTTTGTGAATTAGATACCAGAGAACTCCGGTGATTAAATATTGTACGATAATATTTCCTCCCCAGATTATTTCCGCGATTCGATTTGCTACCACCATTACAAGCATGACGCTGCCAGATATCAAGTTCAGCCAAATAGTGAACCAAATTAGACTGATATTTACAGCGAAATTTCGGGCGGAGAGAATCAGAAATATACCTAGAGTTGCGTACATTACCAGTGTAATTATTTGAAACTCTTGATACGGCGGTGCGAACCCCCACCCCGCAAGCCATCCCAGTCGCATCAACGGGTAAATACCAAAGATACAGAATATACCCCAGTTTACAGCGGTATTTATTTCACTAAAGAGTTAATTAGTTGCGGCAAGGTGAGTGGATAAAAAATCCTATTGACTCAATAATCGGGATATGTGACTGTATTTCATAGTTGTCGTGGTTTGGACAATTCGCGATGACTGATTGATTATTCAACAACATAGAAGGGAAAACTATGAAATATAAATCTATCTTTGCATCTTTTTTTGTGGCTATCTACAGCGCGGTCGTTATTGCGGGTGATGATGCGGTCAATTGTAGGGTGGAGACGAGCTTCGTTACTTGGTGGTATGGCTCAGCTACCTGTTCTACGAGCTCAGGTGAGCGGCTATCCGAATATAGCTCTCGATCTCCTGTCCCCAGTATATATTTATTCGGCTCAGATGGAAGAGGCTGTAGCGCATTCTACCCATCTTCGTTTACTGAACAAGTACCAGTACAAGTCTGTGATTACACCCCAAAAGCTGGAATCAGAACACTTGATTTCCCGGACACTAACACGATAAGTGTTTCAGCATTTGGTACTGATAGGGACGGTTCTATTGTATCTGAAGAGTTGTGGGTGGATGATGTTAAGCAGAGTGGTACATCGCTTCTTTTGAGGGGTTTTCAGGGCAAATCATTCAAAGTTGCTTCGCGTGTAACCGATAATGATGGGTACACTGATGAGCTCGTAAAATTTGTGACGCTTGGAGACCCTTGTCCTGGCCCCGTTCCATCGTGTTGATTGCTCGGCTTGAAGTTGTAGATTCACCATAGTTTCAATTATTGAAATCCTCCCCGTCTGTAAGGCGAGGAGGATAGTAATCCGATAAAAAGCCGTTTTTTAAACAATTCGATATGATCTTGCCCACCAGCAACGGACACGCCATTAAGCAGCTTGCTGTGCCTCAAACGCTTCTGGGCTGAGGTAGCCGTTGGCGCTGTGAAGGCGGGTTCGATTGTAATCCACTTCTATGTATTCAAACACCGTTTCACGCATCGCCAGTCTTGTTGGAAAGGGTTCGCCATGAATCGATTCTACTTTTAGTGAGTGGAAAAATGTTTCTGCGCAAGCGTTGCCGTAGCAGT
This sequence comes from Microbulbifer jejuensis, assembly GCF_047289955.1. Lineage (NCBI taxonomy): Bacteria > Pseudomonadati > Pseudomonadota > Gammaproteobacteria > Cellvibrionales > Microbulbiferaceae > Microbulbifer > Microbulbifer jejuensis. The sequence continues at coordinate 5,238 of NZ_JBLBUB010000048.1, read as the reverse complement.
TTCCCTTCGCGCTCATGCTACATTCCAGATTATGCGCTTTGATCAGCGACTGATAATCTTGGGAGCAGTATTGGCTCCCCCGATCAGAGTGCACGATAACTCCCCTAGGCATTTTTCGTCGCCACAGGGCCATACGCAAAGCATCACAGACTAGTGTGGCCGTCATTCGCTCTGACATCGCCCAGCCGACAACCAGGCGGCTGTAGAGATCTATCACTACAGCCAGGTATAGCCAGCCTTCTTCTGTCCATAAATAGGTGATGCCCCCAACCCATTTCTGATTCGCCACCGTAGCATTGAAGTTCTGCTTCAGTAGATTGGAAGCCACCGGCAAATTGTGCTTCGAGGAGGTAGTGGCCTTATACTTCTTGGCTGCCTTAGCCCGCAGCCCCTGCCGCCGCATGCTGGCAGCAACTGTCTTACGGTTATACACATTACCTCGGCTTGCCAGTTCCTCTGCCTGCTCCGCCAGCTGCCGTTTCAGCCGGGCATTCTCAGCCGCTAGCTGTTTCTCGGCATCTCCTCGATCCTGGTGTAATCTAGCCTTACTCCGCCAGCCGTAGATCTGGGAGGCATGCAGGCCGAGCTGTTTGGCTGCAGCGCTTACGCCCACCTTAGCCGCCAGCGCCAGGGCCTCTGACCGGTACTCCTCGGAGTATTGCTTGCGAGTGGTTTTGGTTGATTTCTTTAGTCTTGCCATGGGTCACCTCTGTCGCGTAGTTTATCGCTTAAGAGAGTGTCCGTCGTTGGTGGGCAAGATCAAAACCTCCTTGACCCGCGCTAACCCGCGGACTTTTACTTGGCGAATTAGACCAATGGTTTTGCCCCAACCGAAACCCTCCTCAATTCGCTTGCGTACCTTCATGCTCGCTTGATATCCGCTGTGCCGAGTGGTGCGTCCGTCAATAGCGGAGCCACCGCGGCGCTTGGTATTTTGGGCCACATGCGGAGTTACATTGGCACCACGACAGGCGGCTACGAATCCCCGAGTGTCGTAACCTTTGTCTGCGCCAACGGTTTTGCGTCGTGAGCCCGGCAGCTCCGTCAGCATCTGCTCGGCTGCTTCCCGCTCAGCGCAGCCATTGGCTTGCGTTACCGCCGCCTGTACGATCAGGCCATTACGGTTTTCCATGGTGGTGTGACCCAAATAGGCCAGCTTGGCTTCAGCACCTTTGGATTTTTTGTACAGTCGAGCCTCTGGATCGGTGCGCGATTCGTGCGTTTCATTGCTGCGCTTTTCCTTGTGGAAGTCCCGCTCGCTGTTGCTGCCACTGCCCTCATCGTCGTCGCTGTCCTGCTTGCGACGAAAACTGTTCTGCGAGGCCCACGCCTGAATCAAGGTGCCATCAACGCTGAAATGCTCTTCCGACAACAGTTGCTTCTGCCTAGCTATCTGCACCACTTCTTCGAACAGGGTGGGAATAATATCGTGGGCAAGCAGACAGTCACGATTCTTGCTGAAAGTGGAATGATTCCACACCTTATCATCGATACTGAGGCCAACGAACCAGCGGAATAATAGGTTGTAGCGTGTCTGTTCCATCAGCTGGCGTTCACTACGCACGCTGAATAAAACCTGTAGAAGTAGGGCTCGCAGTAATCGCTCCGGGGGATGGACTCCTTGCCGTTCGGTGCATAAGCGCAGTCGAGCAGCCAGTCGATACGCTGTAAGGCCAAATTAAATTCCTGACGAATCTTTCTCAGTGAGTGGAATTTGGGGACAAATTCTTCCCGGTGAACCGTGGTGAACAAAGCTTCCTGTGTAATATCTGCACCGCGCATACACTATCTCATTGTGGGGTATCGACCCGAGCATTGTACCAAAGCCAGTAAATACATGAGCCTATTTCAACAGCCTGTTAGTGTTTAATTTTCCGGATGAGCCCCTCTTGGGCGGTGGAGGCTACGAGGAGACCATTGCGGGTGAAGATCTGGCCGCGGGTGTAACCCCGGGCGCCGCTGGCCGAAGGGCTGTCGGTTACATACAGAAGCCACTGATCGAAACGGAAATCCCGGTGGAACCACATGGCGTGGTCGATGCTGGCGGGCATCAGGTGGGGGTCGAATAGAGAGGTATGGTGGGGCTGCAAGGCGGTGCCCAGCAGGCCCATGTCGGATGCATAGCAGAGGGCGGCGCGGTGTTCCATGGGGTCGTCGGACATCCCACCCTCTGCGCGCAGCCAGAACATACACTTGGGCTCGTGGATTTCGGCAGCAAAGTAGCTGTGGGGGTCAACGGGGCGAAAATCGATCATATAGCGTCGCTGATCGTATTGTGGGCTTATAAGGCCCGCTTCCAGCGCCAGTTGCTGGGTATTCTTCAGGCTCTCTGGCGCCGGAATCTCTCCGCAAGGCATCTCCGCCTGATGATCGAAGCCTGCCTCCTTGATTTGAAACGAAGCGGACATGTTAAAGATGGCTCGCCCCCGTTGCTTGGCAACAACCCGCCTGGTGGTGAAGCTGCCACCATCACGGATGGGATCAACCTCATAGATAACAGGCAATTCACTTGAGCCTGGGCGTAAAAAGTAAGCGTGCAGGGAGTGAGACAGACGGTTTTCCACTGTGCGGCTGGCGGCGGTCAGGGCCTGACCCAACACTTGTCCGCCGAACAGTATTTTTCGATAGTTTTCCACATGGTGGCGGCTGCGAAAGAGGTTGCGATCCAGCTCTTCGACATCGAGTAGTTTGTTCAGTGTTTCAAACATAGACGAGGTTACCTGTTAACCGGGATATCAAACGGGCCCTTTATGATCTGCGTGGCTGTCGCCTTGCAGAAGCGGTGTAACTGCCCGGGGTTACTTGTATCTCTGGCGCCCGTGTCGCATTCATCTGCCATTGGACTGGCTGACTGGTTAATAATAGGGATAGCCGGGATTGTCCGGGAGGGTGTTTAGGGGTTACTCAGCGCGGCTATAATAATAGCAGCCGATGACGCAAAAAACATCCATGGTCATCGTTTTGTCCGGCTACTTACCTAATGGATCATTAGTCGCTACCGCAGCCGCCGCACTGCGGAACCAGCGAGTGCCAAGTGTGCTTTTGCCTCCTTAAAGGGGAGTCGGGGGGTAGGCTACGACTTTTTTGAGCGAATTGGTCAAATTTTAGACATAATGACCTATCTTTCCTCGTATTAACTAGACTAATTTCCCGATTTGCTTTTCCAAGCGACCCGAATTGCCTATTATTCATGAACAAATAGTCAATTTCAGTTCCCAATATTACGGGCAGAAAAGGTTGGAAATATGGATAAGGCAAAAGAGAAGGTTCAGAGGTTTCGCGCACGAGAGCAGCGCATCCTGGATGCAGCTCTGGAGCTTCTGCTGGAGCACGGTGAAGAAAAGGTCACTGTTGAGCAGATTGCCGACCGTGTGGATATCGGCAAAGGCACTATCTACAAGCACTTTGTTTCAAAGACGGAAATTTATATGCGCTTGTTGATGGATTATGAGCGGTCTCTCGCTGAGCGCCTCAAGGTAGCTGTGGGTAATGCTGAGCAGGGAGATATTACCGCACCAGCCCGGGCCTATTTTGAGTCCCGTATGGCCGATCCCGGCAAGGACCGGCTCTTTCAGCGCCTGGAAGAGAAGATCATCGCCCTGAACCAGGCCCCCGAGATGATCGCCGAGCTACACACAATCCGCAATGCCATTGCCTCTGCACTGAATCGGGTATTTGAGCGCAGGATGGAGCAGGGCATGATCAAGAGGGTACCCGCTTATTATTACTATTCCACCTACTGGGCTTTGGTACAGGGGGCTGTGGAGCTTTACCATTCCAAATCGTTCGCCGATGTGATTGAGGATAGGGAAGGCCTGATGGAGTTCATCATGGATGTGGGCGTCCATATCGGTGATATCTCTTCCCGCAAGCCCCAGGAAACCAGCCACTCAGGTGATATTGCGGGCCCCTCCTTTGGCTGAACCACTTTTCCAGCAGTTGCAGGCGTTGCAGAAAACGTTTCAAGGATACCCTCCGGTTGAAAAGTGGAATCCGGATTTCTGTGGCGATATGGATATGGTCATCAAGCGCGATGGCCGATGGATACATGAGGGCAGCGAGATCCGCCGGCAATCACTGGTCAAGCTGTTTGCAGGGATTCTGAAGCGGGAAAGGGGGGAGTACTTCCTGGTAACTCCGGTGGAGAAGTTGCGTATTCAAGTAGAAGATGTGCCTTTTGTGGCGACACAGGTGGCACGCAATCCGAATGGCGATGCGCAGACGTTGTTGTTTACCACCAATGTGGGTGATGTTATTGCGCTGGATAGGGGTTGTAATTGGCGCTTGCAGCAGTTCGGTACCCCTTCGCGACTAATCCCCTATCTCGAAGTTCGCGGTGGTCTTCAAGCGAGGGTTTCCCGTGATGTCTTCTATCAGTTAGTCGATTGGTCTGAAGAGGATAAAAATGACTTCGACAGCACGGGAAAACTGTTTGTTCGAAGTGCTGGTAAGGACTATCTACTCGGGTCTTATAATTGATGCTATATAATCCATTAATTTAGGGCCAGCACTTCGTCGACTCTGGGCTTCTTCATTAATTCTCCTCTTCTTAGCGGCTTCATAAAAAAGCCTCAACCTGATTTTTCCACTTTTCATTTAAATTTTGTATTTGCGACAGGCTGGATAGGCACTATTCCGTTGTCATTCATTCATTTGAAGTCTTGGTGAATTTTTATTGCACTACAAGATTCAAAAAATAAAAATTTGCATTCTTTGCTGGAGAAATTACTAAAAATATTAAATTTTAACAAATCCGTAACATGGAGTTTCTATACTCTTCCGTGTTCATATCACATAGGTGAGTAAATCAAACGTAATTTCAGGGCAGTCAAAAAGTGTGTTGTTTGGTTTGATGGTTATGCCTTTCAGTCCTTTCAATGCTTATGAGCTGCCCATGTCAAGGGGTGAGATTCCTGTAGGGGGAAAGATGAAGCGCGTACAAAATCAGCAGGCGCACTCTGGGAGGATTAAAATCAGGTTGCGCTAGACTGGAACTCCTATGGTTATACTATAGAGGAGCCTCAAATTACTAGTGATCCTGAAGAGTTGGCCAACTCAGTATTTAGCGAAGATAAAATTTATCCGGCTATCTCTCGGTAGTGTTCAGAATTCTGTGTCATTTCTTTATCATTAGCAAAAAAGAGATGACCTATGACTAAACATACTTTCGATATGGATGCTGCTATCAAGGCGCTGCGTGAGGGCAAAGACCTCAGCGGCAAAGATGGCATCCTGACG
>NZ_JBLBUB010000047.1:0-13326 GCF_047289955.1 Microbulbifer jejuensis | reverse complement strand
AGGCGTCAGGATGCCATCTTTGCCGCTGAGGTCTTTGCCCTCACGCAGCGCCTTGATAGCAGCATCCATATCGAAAGTATGTTTAGTCATAGGTCATCTCTTTTTTGCTAATGATAAAGAAATGACACAGAATTCTGAACACTACCCGTATATCTCCTTAAAGTAGCGATCTCCCCCTCCAGCCCCTCTAGACGGATCATCGCGGATGGCATGTATACCGCCATATTTAGGCTGCCACTTGCAAAAGGCGACAGGACTCATATCGTACTTCCACCACAGCTTGGGCACCGGGATACCGATTTCTGCCTGATTGAGAATCGCGAGAACTTGACAGTCCAGGAACTTCAATTTTCCATGCAGAATCTCCTCGGCACATTTTATGAGAAAATTCTACTTTTGACGTAGATTACCTTTCGGGCGAATACCTTCGGACTATCCTCTTATCACGTCTGCCATTCATTGATATTGGAGTCAATACTTGTTCACTTAGGCTTTGAAATGCTGAATTGAGAGTGAAAAAAGGTGAAATGAGGAAGGTTAATATGTTAAATGGCATAAAGGAGAGTATCTGCTCTTTGGTATTATCAGGCTTTGCTGTCGTTGTAAACATCGCTGTACCCCCTACTGAAGCATGTACCCGGATTCTTTATGAAACTGGAACGGGAACTTATATCACTGGGCGATCCATGGATTGGAGCGATACTACTGCTGCGATGGATTTCTGGATATTTCCACAGGGAATGGAGCGTAACGGTGGCGTTGGTAAAGGTTCGATCACTTGGAACTCCAGATATGGGTCCGTCATTATCAGTATTTATGACGCAGCGACCTCTGATGGGGTAAATGAAGTAGGCTTGGTAGGAAACCTTCTTTATCTTGCAGAAACCGACTACGGGGATGCTGCTACACGAGGGAAGCCAACGATTTCAGTTGGTGCCTGGCTACAGTATTTTCTTGATAATTATGCGACTGTTGCTGAGGCTATTCAGGTGATGAAGACTGATCCTATCACCATCATTTCTACCAACCTGCCAAATGGAAAGCCGGCTGATGCGCATATTGCACTTTCCGATCCCACAGGCGATTCTGCCATCTTTGAGTATATCGATGGTGATCTCAGAATTCATCATGGTAAAGAATATACGGTGATGACAAACTCACCTGTTTACGGGCAGCAATTAGCCCTCAATACTTACTGGAGTCTTATAGGGGGTAATAATTTCTTACCAGGAACCATTAGTGCAGCAGATCGTTTTGCGCGTGCCAGCTACGCCCTAGAGTCTTCACCAAAATTTAAACAACGCCGCGATGCTATTGCTTCAGTATTCTCCCAGATACGTGCCATTAGTGTGCCTTTGGGAATGAGCAATCCAAGTAAGCCAAATATTGCTTCAACACTGTGGCGATCAGTTATTGAGCAAAACACCAAGCGTTATTATTTCGAATCAGTGATTAATCCTTCAGTAATGTGGGTGGATCTGGATAAGGTCAATTTAGATTCTGGCGCTAAAGTCATGACCCTGAAATTAGATATACCAGAAAATCTGAGTGGGGATGTGGTATCTGCTTTTAAGCCATCTGCACCATTTAAATTTATTACACCCAATTAAATTCTTATCCGGATTCAACTCGCTAGTGCAACGGGTGGATTGATACCGAAAACATCTGATTGAGTATTGTCATGCCAAGGTATTTCCTTGGTCAAGTAATCGAGTAAAATAGGTTAATTTCAACGCCCATAGCGTTTCCCAAGAAGTGGTTTTTGTCACAACATTACTAGACAACTCTGTTTGCTAAAAATAGCCGTTATCGAGCATTGGATCATCCAAAATGAAAAAATCTATATTGGGCGTGTTTGGAATATATATGGGCTCTAAATTGACTCACTTACACCTCTTACTAGTAAAGCAGGAGGGAAGAATACCCCTCTCCCAGGATCGTATGAGGCATGGATGCCGATTACGAACGTACAAGGATGTATTCACAGCGTGTCCTGAGAGAGGGGTATTCTTTCCTTCCGACCCGGCAGTATAGGGAAAGTTCACAAGTCGTCTATATTTTTGAGCATGACAACAAATAGAAGTGGCCTGCATATCAGGGGAAAGGCATGAATGAAATGACTCGCGCCAAGTATCTTGCCATCGCCCTGGTTGCTATAGGCTTGCTATATATCTTTGCCATGTACCCGTTGATGGTCTGGATATGGCCTTCAGGATGGGGGTGGATGCCCCCACAGCCAGAATACGAACAGATTATTGTGGGGATTTTTGCAACTCTGGGTGTATTCTTGATTCTTGCCGCTAAAAATCTCTCTGCCAATATCAACCTGATTTGGTTCACTATCTGGCTGAATATGATATATGCAACCATTATGTTGTTGATGGTGCTAGCTGACCGAGCTGAGCATGCAAACTTAGTCGGAAATATCCCTGCACAGTATTTGATTGCAGGGATTCTCTGGTATCTGTTGCCCAGGCACAAAAATGCCCGCCACTTGACGCGTTGAAGATTTTGGTCGCCTCAGGGGGAAGAATTAAACTATTCTTGACCGAGAGCTTCAGCAAGCACCCCCCGGCAAAGCCGCCTGTACGGCACTACCGTACCTTGAGTCTCCAAGAGGCTTACAAAGAAGGATAAAAAATCTTATAAGTCGATAAGTTGATCTGCCTGACGCTCATGGTAAATACTAACGAATATTAACTTAAATCCCTCCACAGGAAGTCAAACCACCATCCACCACTACACACTCGCCGGTAGTATAACTGGAAGCTTCGGATACCAGGTAGAGGACAGTGCCTGCCATTTCTTCCGGTTCTGCGTGGCGGTGCATGGGAATGTGATCAATCGCCGCTTTATAAACCTCCTCGTGGGAAAAAAGCGCACCGGCAAATTTGGTTTTTGTCAGGCCCGGCAGCAGGGCATTCACACGGATATTGAACTGTGCACACTCCTTGGCAAAGGCCTTGGTCATATTGACCACCGCAGCTTTGGTAATGGAATAAATGCCCTGCCCCACACCCGGTTGCAACGCATTAATGGAGGCAGTATTGACAATCGCACCACCACCCTGTTGCCGCATCAGTCTGCCCGCCTCCACCGACATAAAAAAGTATCCGCGAATATTCACATCGATTGTTTTTTCAACGGCGCTCAGGTCTGTATCCAGAATATGACCAAAATAAGGGTTGGTTGCGGCATTATTTACCAGAATATCCAGGCGACCGAAGCGCTCACGAATATCGGCAAACAACCGCTGTATCTCCTCCATATTGCCAATATGGCAGGGAACAGGGTCTGCGCGACCGCCAGCCTCAACAACGCGATTAGCCACCGCCCGGCAGCCTTCGATTTTGCGGCTGGAAACCAGTACATGTGCACCCTGCTCTGCCAGAAGCTTGGCGATGGCTGCACCGATCCCGCGGCTGGCGCCGGTTACCAGAGCGATTTTGCCTGTGAGATCAAAAAGGTTCGTTGCCATTGTTTATCCTTATCGTTCCTCTGCACCCATTGCAGTTTCTATCACGCATTCTGTTTCAGATAATCTATCCTAAAAAATTTTCTCCCCAAAAAATCCATTGATTCTGAATCACCCTGCTTGATTGGCAATATCCATGGCAGCCCGCGCCAGTGGTTCCACCAACCCGCCAAGCTTTGCCGCATCCCTGTTGGAGGCATTGCCATCCAGGGCACGTTTAGCCACCCCCTGTACAATTGCCGCTAAACGGAAAAAACTGAAGGCCAGGTAAAAGGGCCAGTTATCAATCCGATTGATGCCCATGCGCGCGCAGTACTTTGCCACATAGACTCCCTCAGAGGGGATACCCAGGGCTTCGATATCCAGGCCCAGCAGACCGGACATCTTATCTCCGCCAGCTGGCATGCGCATTTGCATACACTGATAGGCGAGATCGGCAAAGGGATGTCCGAGCGTGGACAGTTCCCAATCCAGCAGGGCAATCGCCCTGGGCGCCTCGGGATGAAAGATCATATTGTCCAAACGGTAGTCGCCGTGTACCAGCGCCACCCGGCCATCATCCGGGGGGATCGCGTGGCCCAACCAATCGATCAGCCGCTCCATAGCGATTATATTGTGCGTCTCAGACGCGCGGTATTGACTGGCCCAGCGCTTCAACTGCCGCTGAAAATAGTTGCCGGGACGTGCATAGCCGGCAAGCCCCAAAGCCGCGGGGTCGAGGCTGTGCAAAGTGGCCAGTACCCGATTCATCTCATCGTAAATAGCTGTGCGCTGTGCGTTTTCCACCGTCGGTAGGGCTGCTTCCCAGAATATCCTCCCCTCGCAATACTCCATTACATAAAACATGGACCCCATCAGTGCCCGATCCTCACACAGGTGTAAAACTCTGGGCACCGGCACATCAGTATTGGCCAGTGCGGACATCACGCGATATTCACGATCCACTGCATGCGCAGACTTCAGTAGTTTACCCGGCGGTTGACGGCGCAACACATAGCTGGTCGAGGGGGTTTTCAACTTAAAGGTGGGGTTGGACTGTCCACCGGGGAATTTGCTCACCTCCAGCGGGCCGGCATAACCGTCAATATTTGCATTCAGGTAGTCCTGCAGTTTTTCCACCGGTAGGTCTTGTACGGAACTGCGCAACTCCTTTACAGTTTCAGGCATATTCACCCCCATGGGAACACTCTGCAGCATAGCGGGCAGCGAGATTGCGTCCCAACTGCATCATATGCACCTGATCCGGTCCGTCTGCTAGGCGAATAGCGCGTGCATAGGCGTAGTAATGCGCGAGGCTGTTGTCCTGACTCAGGCCCACTGCGCCATGAATCTGAATTGCGCGGTCTATGACGTTGCAGGCCATTTGTGGTGCAACGATTTTGATCATGGCAATCAGGTCCTTTGCCGCTTTATTGCCCAGGCGATCCATTTGTGCTGCCGCTTTCAGCGTCAACAGGCGGGCCTGCTCAATTTCACAGGCAGACTTGGCGATGTCTTCACGCACCGAGCCCTGCTTACTCAAGGGGCGACCAAATGCAACGCGCTGCTCCGACCGGAGTGCCATCATTTCCAGGGCCCGCTGCGCCTGGCCAATCAGGCGCATGCAGTGGTGAATCCGCCCCGGGCCTAAACGGCCCTGGGCAATTTCGAAACCCCGCCCCTGGCCGAGAATCAGATTTGAAACGGGCACACGCACATTGTCGAAAATCACTTCTGCGTGCCCCTCCGGTGCATCGTCATAACCAAACACCTGCATGGGGCGAAGTATTTTAACCCCCGGCGTATCGGTGGGCACCAGGATTTGTGACTGTTGCTGGTGGCGGTCTGCATTGTGCGGGTCTGTCTTGCCCATCACAATCATCACCTTGCAGCGCGTATTCATCAAGCCGCTGATATAAAATTTGTGGCCGTTGATTACATATTCGTCCCCATCAAGCATGATGGATGTTTCGATATTCGTGGCATCGGAGGAGGCCACGCGCGGCTCGGTCATAGCAAAGGCCGAGCGTATGCTACCGTCGAGCAGTGGCTCCAACCAGGTTTTGCGCTGGGATTCGGAACCGTATTGTGCCAACACTTCCATATTACCGGTATCCGGTGCACTGCAGTTGAACACTTCCGAAGCAAAGAGGACCTTGCCCATCTCTTCCGCCAGGGGGGCATACTCCAGGTTGCTCAGGCCAGCACCGTAACGCGGGTCCGGTAAAAACAAATTCCACAATTGTGCTTCGCGGGCTTTGCTTTTCAGCTCCACCATAACAGGTGGTTCGCCCCAGCGATCCTGCTGCAATTGCCGCATATAAGTAGCTTCCGCGGGGTAGACATATTCCCGCATAAAGTCTTTAAGCCGCTGCAGCAGATCCTGTACTTTTTCCGAATATTCAAACTGCATGGTTTCCCACCTGTGATTCAGCTGTATGTAATCAATCCACGGCGCTCGCCTCTATCCAGATGCGGCACATGATTAAAACTGTGCAGGCTGATACCCTGCGCACTAAAAAAGAATCGACTGGTCGCGGTGTTTTGAATTTGCATATTGAGATTGGCCACCGACTCGGGGGGGCTGCCCAGGATCTGTCGGATCATCATGGCAATAGCTCCACCGGAACTGACCACCAGAGTCCTGCTGCCTTTGGCACTGTCACAAATCAAACCCAACACTTCACGAATACGACGTTCGAAACTGCACCAGCTCTCCGCCGGCATGATCTCCCCTGCCGCCCAGGCCAGCATCCCCTGCTTCAGGAAACGATAGAAATCAGCACGGCTAGCATTGGGGCCGGGCGCGCAACCAGGATTATGTGCTCTGTAGAGGCGCACCACATCAAAAAAATCGAATTCATCCAGCTGCGAAACAATTTCATAACCGCCCCGCTCCCCCACTTGCAGGCCCTCGCAAATGCCTTCGGTAGTCTGTCGATGGCGGCGCAAGCTGCCACAGAGAATCCGGTCAAACCGGATACCGGTTTCCCGCCAATAGTCCCCCAGCCAACGGGACTGCTGCCAACCTCTCTCTGAGAGTATGTCGTAGTCCTCACTGCCAAAGGACGCCTGCCCGTGACGCACCACAATACACTCAGTCAATGGGTATGCCTCTATAAACAAATGCCCCTACCCTAACGGTCCTAGTTGGATCATCAAAGTTTATTATGAGAATATACAATTATTCACATTGCTTATGATTGGGATGGGTTTATGCAACTGCAAAAAATGGATACCAATCTGTTTGTGGTACTGGAGGCTATTTACAGTACTCGCAACCTCACCCGGGCCGCCGAACAGTTGCATATTACCCAGCCGGCGGTCAGCAATGCCCTCGCTCGCCTGCGCCGCTCTCTGGATAACCCCCTGTTTATTCGCGGCCCATCCGGCATGACCCCGACTCCCTTCACAGAGAGCATTATGCCGCGGGTTCAGCAAGCTTTGTCGCTGCTCGCTGACAGCCTCAACGAGCACCGCCACTTCAATCCGGCCCAGGCCCACAAAACCCTGCGACTGTCCATGAATGACATGGTGGAAACGGTACTGTTACCGCGCCTGCTGGAGAAGCTGGAGCAACAGGCGCCCGGTGTGACGGTAGAGTCTTTCTATGTCCCACGCGACCAGCTGGCCAAGGAGTTGGCCGCCAATACCCTGGATTTCGCTCTGGATATCCCCCTGGCCACAGCGAGCCAACTGAAACAGCAGCGCCTGATGCAAAACCGCTACCTATGCATGTTGCGCAATGAACACCCTTTGGCAAACGAGGCCGGCCTGACTTTGGAGCAGTATCTGCAGCTTGAGCATATCCATGTATCCAGCCGCCGCACCGGGCCCGGCCTGGCGGATATTGCCTTGAACAAACTGGGTCGGCGGCGCACTATCAAATTGCGCGTACAGCATTATCGGGTGGCGCCACTGGTGGTATTGCGCACCGACCTGGCCCTGACGGTGCCGGCCAGTCTGGCCAGCCAGTACTCTGCACGACTCTTTGAACTGCCTTTTGAGATACCCCAGATGGACTGGCACCTGCTCTGGCACAAAAGCCTGCACGATGACCCCGCCAACCGCTGGTTGCGCCAGCAACTCCTGAAGGTATTGGCAGAGTAGAACGCCGGCAAAAGCCCGGTAAAAAACCAGCCCAATAGCCACGCATAGGAAGCTGGCGCTGCCAGGACTGTGCAGCCCTTTGGAAAAGACCCCATCCAGCACAGGTTCGCCAGCAGCCGGCTTTTAACAACGGCCGCCCAATAGACCGTGAAAAACCTGTTTGATGGACGAATGAATCGCCGCGGGGAAATGAAAAAACAGGGCTGCACCGGTAAATGATCACCGATTTAGACCGGATAGGTCACTGTTTCGCGTCAGCGCCTCTTGGTATGCTGATATCCACTTATATGCAACTATTTGCATATTTAGCAACAGGCGATCAAAAGAGAGTTTCCCCATGCCCCAAGCCTTCCCCAACATGCTGGCCCCTCTGGACCTGGGTTTCACCACCCTCCGCAACCGGGTACTGATGGGCTCCATGCACACCAATCTGGAGGAACACACCGGGGGCTTTGCCCGACTGGCGGCTTTCTACGCAGAGCGCGCCCGGGGCGGGGTCGGCCTGATTGTAACCGGCGGCATTGCTCCCAACGAAGAGAGCGGGGTGTTCAAAGGGGCCGCCAAAATGAACACTCCGCAAGAGGCGCAACAGCACCGGGAAGTCACTGAAGCTGTCCACGCCGAGGGGGGCAAAATCTGTATGCAGATTCTGCACACCGGCCGCTATGCCTACAATGAAAACCTGATTGCACCTTCTGCGATTCAGGCGCCGATCAACCCGTTCACCCCCCGCGAGCTGACCGGGGAGGAAATTGAACACCAGATCGATGACTATGTGCACTGTGCCACACTGGCCCGTGAAGCCGGTTACGACGGTGTCGAGATCATGGGTTCCGAGGGTTACTTTATTAACCAGTTCATCGCCAAACGCACCAACAAGCGCAGCGACGAATGGGGTGGCAGCTTCGATAACCGTATCCGTCTGCCGATCGAGATTGTGCGCCGTGTGCGCGAGGCCCTGGGTATTGAATTTATTATTATCTACCGCCTGTCCATGCTCGATCTGGTTGAGGATGGCAGTGATTTTAAAGAGGTCATTACACTCGGCCAGGCCATCGAAAAGGCCGGCGCCACTATTATCAATACCGGTATCGGCTGGCACGAATCCCGCGTGCCCACTATCGCCACCAATGTACCCCGCGCCGCATTCACCGACATCACCGCAAAGGTAAAAAAACACCTCACCGTTCCGGTGGTGGCCAGCAATCGTATCAACATGCCGGCGGTCGCCGAAGCGGTGCTCGCTTCCGGACAGGCAGACATGATTTCCATGGCGCGCCCCTTTCTCGCGGATGCAGATTTCGTTGCCAAGGCCGCTGCAGGCCGCGCGGATGAAATCAATACCTGCATCGGCTGTAACCAGGCCTGCCTGGACCACACCTTCCAGCTAAAACTCACTTCCTGTCTGGTGAACCCGCGCGCCTGCCACGAGACCGAATTAAATTATCTGCCCACTGAAACACCGAAAAAAGTGGCAGTGATCGGCGCTGGTCCCGCTGGTCTCTCATCCGCTACCGTAGCAGCGGAGCGAGGGCACAGGGTCACCCTATTTGAAGGCAGTGACAGAATCGGCGGCCAGTTCAATATTGCCAAACAGATTCCCGGAAAGGCCGAATTCCAGGAGACCCTGCGCTACTTCAAACGTCGCCTCGAAGTCACCGGTGTCGAGGTGAAATTGCAGTCTGTCGCCACCGTCGAGGATCTGCAGTCTTTTGATGAAGTGATCCTTGCCAGTGGTATTGCACCGCGTATGCCGGCAATTCCAGGTATCGAAAACAAAAAAGTACTCAGCTACCTGGACGTACTCAGGGATAAGATCCCTGTGGGCGAAAAGGTTGCCATAATCGGCGCCGGTGGTATCGGCTTCGACGTGGCAGAATACCTGACGCATGGTGGTGATTACTCCGAAGAAGAACAACTGGTTGCCAGTAACAAAGCAGCCTTTTTCGACGAATGGGGGGTGGATATCGAACTGGAAAACCGTTCCGGGCTGAAACCCCGCAAAGCGGTAAAACCCCCGCGCCAGGTTTTCCTGCTGCAGCGCAAGACCTCTAAGGTAGGCGCCGGTCTCGGCAAGACCACCGGCTGGATTCATCGCAAGAGTCTGCAGCATCGCCAGGTGCAGATGATTGCAGGTGCCACTTATGAGAAAATCGACAATCAGGGATTAAATATCCGCACTGGTGACGAGCGGCAGCTAATAGAGGTAGACAACATCATTGTTTGTGCTGGCCAGGAGCCCGCCCGTGAGTTATACCAGGCACTGCTTGAGCGTGGTATCAAAGCACACCTGATTGGCGGTGCCGACGAAGCCGCAGAACTGGATGCCAAACGCGCGATTGACCAGGGCGCGCGACTCGCTGCTGAGATCTAAAGCAATCCTCGGCATGTAATTTAGTACAGGGGTTCCTGGCATTTTCCCACACGGGAACCCCCTTCTTACATCGGCTGGAGGATTCCCGTTTCATTTGTTGTTCCCCTCAAGCTGTTGTCTCAGGCTTCAAGCATTTTCGCGCTTCAGCTCAACCCCTGCACCCACTTCTGCCCTGCGGGGTGTAACCGGTCAGCCTATCGAAAGGCCAGCGGTTGATCATAAAACACCTCGCGGTGCCAACAATCAGCCCCGGGTAAACCAAATGCATTTCTCACGTTGGCAGGATAATAGTCAGGCCATATCACGATCCCTCTTAATGCGATGTATCCGCCCCACAACCGATTGCGTTGGCATTGTCAAAAAAACCGGCACAATAAGCTGGCGCGAGCTGGTTTTAGGGTCACGCGCCAGCCTTAAACCCAGTGATGCCAGCCACCACCGCAAAAGCGCTGACATCTATCCTGTTGTTGGATAAATCATAAAATTTTCATCAAAAATTCACACAAACGCCATCCACCAACCAGAGCAAACAGTAACGGTACACGGGTCTATACTCCTGCAAGAAAGTCGTTCGGCCGTAATCACAGGAATCATTACTGCCAGTTCTGAGAGTCAGAATGAACAACAGCGATACCCCCCTATCCAGCCTGCTCACACAGGCCCGCACCGAGGTAGAGCGGGCACTCTGCGGGTTAAGGCCACCCTACACACTTTTCTTTTCTATCAGCGATGCCAGACAGCGTGCACAAATAAGACATATTAACGCCCAAAGCTTTTCCCAGGCCTGGAAGAAGCTTGCAGAGGCCATTCAAATCGTGGCAGGGCAGGACGAAATGGAGCCCTGCTGGTTGCGGGTTGATTGGGTCACCCAGAAGAGCATTACAACCCTGTGCGGCCTTCATAAGCTGCTTGAGGAAACAAAAAGATGTCACTTCCGCTACGGGATTGCCCTGGATATCGATTGCAAAATTGCCTTTCTGGAGCAGGAGATCAATGGCAATGCCATGCTCGACAGGGGCGATCAGATCGACCATGCCATTATCAATGAGACAGAATTCCGGGCTTACACAAAAGAACGCTTTGGTCCCGAGGTAGATCTGGATTTTTCCGATGAAAGGACGGTTGTCCTGCTTTCTACAAAAGGACTGTTTTGTGAACGCCACAAAGAACCGGTTTACCTTCAGGAGTCGGGACCTGATGCCGGAAGGCGCACAGTCAAAATTCTGAATTGTGAACATGTCGCCCAACTCATTGAGGATGGCAGCCGTTATTTAACCAGCCAGATTAAACCCGATGGTTCTTTCCACAAAGGATGGTACGCCTGCTTTGACCAGGCAATGACGCCCTGTACTGCCCTGGACCACGCCGGTAGTGTCTATACGATGACTGAAATCTGGAAGATGACCAAGCGTGCTTCCCCGTTATCAGCCATTCAGCGTCCCCTCAACTATATGACAGAGAAAATACTCAGGGTGGCTGTATTGAAGTCGGGCGAAACCGGTGCATTTATGCTGGAGACCGATGGTGAGATCAGGCTGGGCGGCAATGCGCTATGCCTTCTCGCGCTGGTCAATTATTCCCAGGCCCGGCAGACACGCCAATACGCCGAGTTGATGACGCAGCTCGCCAGAGGCATTGAATTTATGCAGGCCCCCGATAGCGGCCGGTTTTTTCATGGTGTGGAATATCCCGGACTGACACTCAAAGACCCCCATCGGGTTATCGACTACGACGGTCAGGCAGTGTTGGCGCTTTTGCGTCTGTATGGCTGGAGTAAGCACTCACGTTGGTTGGCAGTAGCGGAAAAAGCGTTTAATTACTTTATTAGCGCAGGTGATTGGCGGGCCCACAATCACTGGCTGGGCTGCTGCGTAAACGAACTGACTGTCTATCGTTCCGAAGAGCAGTACTACCAGTTTGGCATCAGAAATTTTGCCGGACACCTCGGTGTTATGGAACAACGCATCATCCCCTCACCCACCCTGTTACAATTAATGACGGCGGCAGATACGATGATTGCGCGGCTGCGGCAAGAGGGACAGTTTCAATATTTGCTGGATCAGGTGGACCTGACCCATTTTCATCGGGCATTGCACACGCACACCACCCATCTGCTCAATGGGTATTTCTGGCCCGAGTTCGCCATGTTTTTCAAGAGCCCGACAAAAATTCTCGGCAGTTTCTTTGTCCGGCACCACGCCTTCAGGATTCTTATCGACGATGTTGGGCACTATTTGTGCGCCCTCGCCGCCTACCAACAATTCCTTCATGCCCACGCAGAGGGCCATTCTAAGACGTCATTACAACCCTGTAACAGCCAGCGCGCACTACTCCTGGCGGAAAAAGCGCCAAAAGCAAACTCAAAATCCCTACTCGCCTGGAGCGGGGACGTCAACAAAGCGGTGAAACATGGCCAGGGACCCGTGCTTTGAAAAAAAAACCAATAAAAATCTTACCTCGACAGTGGAGTCGCCTGCCGGTCCGATTATCGGCACCATTGATCGGGAAACGGGAACCTATCAATTTCTGGGCATCCCCTATGCGCAACAACCGGTAGGGGACTTACGCTGGCTTTCCCCTCAGCCCCTATCCCCTTGGAAAACCCCATTGCATGCCAGGGCATTTGGCATGCCTGCAGCCCAGAATCCTTCGGTACTGATGGAAGTACGGGGGCGAAACGGTGCACCGCCGGAGTAGGAGGAATGTCTTTATCTCAATATCTTCTCGCCACCAGTTTCGAAAGACAGTGAGCTGCCGGTTATGTTTTGGATTCATGGCGGATCTTTTTATATGGGGTCGGGTTGTCAGGAGATCTACAATGGGCGCTACTTGGCAGCCAGTGGCAGGGCGATCATTGTAACATTCAATTATCGGCTGGGAGCATTCGGCTTTTTGCGATTAAAGGACATCTGTAATATCCCATCCAGTGATAATGAAGGGCTTTTGGACCAGATAGCGGCACTCAAATGGGTGAAAAGAAATATTTCTGCATTCGGGGGCGATCCACAAAATATTACCTTGTTTGGCGAGTCCGCTGGCGCCATGAGTATCGCACTACTGCTGAACATGCCCGAATGTCAGGCACTTTTTCGGCGCGCCATAGTACAAAGTGGGCATCCCAACGCCGTTCATCCCATTTCCCGCGCCAATCACCTGGCAGAGACATTTGCCAAACACCTGGATTGCATTGGTAACGGGAAGCCACCCCGGAAATGAACATCCAGAATGCTGCTTCAAATCCAAACGCGGATTCAACCTTGAAGTGCATACCATTTATGCGGCTTGTGCCGCCAAGTAATTATCCATTAAATCTTCTGGTGTTTCAAAGCCTAATGTTTTCCTTGGGCGGTTATTTAAATCGCATACCACTGCATCAACCTCCCCCTGA
>NZ_JBLBUB010000046.1:0-14809 GCF_047289955.1 Microbulbifer jejuensis | reverse complement strand
ACTGAAAGCCTCCGAGCGCTGGACGCACCCGATCCAGAACTGGAACTTGACGCTGTCACAGCTGACGATCCACTTCCCGGATCGCCTGGAGAAATATATCAGCCTATGAGGCTACTTGGCTGACACAGAGTTTTGAACACCCTCTACTAAAAATAAATCCCGACAGATGAGTCTGTCGGGAGGCTTTGGATTTATGCTGCCAAGTAAGAATGGGAAGCAGAGTATCGTGTCAATATTTTACTTTGATCCCAATCAAGTATTATTCCTAACGCCGCATCCACCGACACCATTTATTCTATATATGCATCCAAAGGGTCAACGAGATTTTTCTTTTCGCTTTTGAATGGTTCTAATATCATTCTATTTTTTAAATTAAAGACAACAATATAAGTTGTTGTCTCACCTTTTTCGTCGAATTCATAGATGGTTGATCCTGCAGGCAGCTCCCCAATATTATCGGGGTCAAGCTGAAGCTTTACATTTTCCTTTAACTTATACATCGGGAGCTGCAGAAGACACCGTTCCTTCACCTTAGCTCCAGCATAGAAAGCTACTCCAGCCAATAACAATCCGACCAAAATGTTCATAATATATTTCGCCATGAAAAATTCCGTCACCATTTGTACGTATTGACTTCAATCGCCTTGCCGTAACTATCAGCTGCAGCTTGTAAATCTAATGGGAGCCTTACTCCATTACCTTGTTTCGATAAAGTATAAGACTTATTTTCAAGCCAGCTCAAACCTCGACCCCGATCAAATCTATTCTGATTTAAAGCATTAGACAAAGATGGCCTTCCGGCCCTAAGACCATCTAGAGCCACTGTCGCACAATTACAATTTGCCGCATGATAATCTGTAGCCAATCTGAATTGCTGCATGGAACCCCTGACTTTACTTGGCTGTATTCCTTCAGTAATAGAGCTGAAATGAGCATTAATCCTTCCGGCCTCATCATTAGAAATTGCAAATACATACCCAGTCGTCGTTCGGCCAGTCGCATTTTCTCCTTTTATATAATCATCAAAATTTGACCAAATTCTAAGCATTCCTTCGCCTTCACTATTTCCTATTCCCCAAGTTTTTCCATAGCGGCCGAAGTCATAAACAAAATCATAAGCACCGTCATCGTTCTCACCTTGAACTCGCAAAGCAACATGTCCATAAGCATTCTTACCATATGGCCCTCCAAGCAATAACTCTGCCCTAGCAGAATCATTTACTTCATTACTCTGGCCAGAAGAGTTGTTCCGACGTACCTCCGCCGTTATTTTCCCTACAACCCCAATACAATCAACGAGTTAAAGAACGTTCGCGCTAGGCTGCCCATAGATTACCAAGTTACAGGCCCCAAGGCACTTTTTTGCTTAACATCGGTGTCGCGGCAGCAGCTTCCACCTGGCTCACTGCCTTTCGGGTGCACCAGTAGATACAGTTTTTTTGAACATAAAAAAGCCCCTGAGTGCGATCTACTCAGGGGCGGTGTTTACAGCGGTTGCTGGGTATCAGTGGGGCTTCGGTTAACCCTTTTCCTGTTTTACAAGTTCTGTGACAGGCGATGTAAGAAGCGCACCCTCAGTGGTGTAGCGCTTTCAGCGCGTGTTCGGGGTCGGCTTCAAGGATACGCAGGAGCGCTTTGGCCGGTCCGGTCGGGTGACGGCGGCCCTGCTCCCAGTTTTCCAGGGTACGTTTGCTCACACCGATCAATAGCGCAAACTGGTTTTGCGAGAGCCCGGTCTGTTCGCGGATGCGCTTGACCTCGGGCTCCGGGTATTCGAACACCCGCGCCGGCTGCTTCTTGCCGGCTGTAATCTCGTCCATTTCCTGGACGCTGGCCAGGAGTTCGTCGAACATGGTTTTATTCATCTGACCACCTCTCTACAATTTGCCGCAGGGTTTTCAGTTGCTCCATGCTGAGATTGTCCTGCCGCCCCTTCGGGTAGGCATACAACATGCGGATCTGGCTAGCATCAACGACCCAGTAGTAGATCACGCGCACACCACCACTCTTGCCACGACCTTCCAGTTTCCAGCGCACCTTTCTCAGACCTCCAGAACCCTGGATCAGATCGCCGCAGTCGGGGCGCCGGATCAAGGCTTCCTGCAAAGCCTTATAATCGTCGTCGGGCATCAGTGACTGGATAACCCGAGTAAAAATGCTGGTTTCAATGAAGACCATCGATATATTCCATTATACGCCAATGGCGTACAGCATGGTAGTCAAGTTTTTGCCCCTTGTACACGCCCTATTCCTCTTCTGACTGCTCGCTTTCCAGGGCTTCCAGCAGTGCGACCCGTTCATCTTCCCGCACCTGCCACTTTGCCGGGTGTGTGGCTTTATGTACTTCCCGCAGTTTTTCGATGCTGACCTGGGTATAAATCTGTGTGGTCGATATTTTGGCGTGGCCGAGCATGGTCTGGATGTAACGGATGTCGGCACCGTTATCGAGCATGTGGGTGGCCATGGCGTGGCGGAACAGGTGGCAGGCGCCATTCTTGTTAAGGCCCGCCTGGCGCAGATATTTGCGCACCAGTGCGGTGAGATAATTGATCGGCCAGGGGTCGCCCTGGTCGGTAAGGAACAGGTGGCCATTGTCTTTGCCACTGATCAGTTCCGGGCGCACTTCACGGCGGTAGCGTTCGGCCCAGTGCAAGGCTCTGTCGCCCACCGGCAGCAGTCGGTCCTTTCTGCCTTTGCCTTCGCGCACCAGTAGGGTTTTGCGGCTGGGGTTGAGGTCATAGAGGCTCAGATTCGCCATTTCCATACGGCGGATGCCGGTACCATAAAAGAGTTCGAGCATGGCTCTGTCGCGGAGGCCGCCGGGCGCTTCGATATTGGGCGTCGTCAGGACGCGTTCCACTTCCTCCACACTGAGCACGACACGCGGCAGACCTTGGGGCACCTTGGGCAGTTCCAGTTCGCTGGCGGGATTGTGAAGACAGTGCCGTTCTCTGACCAACCATTTGAACCAGGCTTTGAGCGGTGTCAGTAAAGCGTGCTGGCTGCTGTAACCCAGCGGCTCGCCGTTGGGTTTGCGGTAGTAATACAGGTGTTTCTGGTACCCGGTATTCTCTTGTCACCAGCTGGCCGCTGTTGTCATCCTTGCCGGTGCTGGCGATGGTGACTTCACCTTCGCTCTGTAACAGCTTGAGGGCATAGCTGGCATTGCTCGCGCCCTCTTCTTCGGCAATGGCCAGTATTTTGTGTTTTAAGTTGGTTTCGCCCATGTAGAACAGGCTTTGCCCGGTCATGGCCGAGTACTGCACCCGTTCGTCTTCCGGTATCAGCGCGAGGATGGATTCCATCAGCGCGCTTTTGCCGGCGGCTGAAGACGATTGGATCATCACCGCCAGGGGCCGTTCCAGCTTGCGGCTGACGCAGGCCAGGTAGCCGGTGAGTTTGTTGGTTTCCTCTCCCACCACGCCAACCCGATTAAAATCATTGAGGATGCGCTGCAACAGGTCTTTGTCCTGCAACAATGCCAGTGCTTCGGTGCGCTCCCCCTCGCTCAGCGTTTCGGCTGGGGTTGTGTCCGGTTCCCTTTGCCGGTGTTGCTGTTCCTCCAGTGCCAACAGCACTTTGCCCAGATCCTTCTTGATCACTGTATCTTTGACACACAACTCGGCGCTGGCCTGGTTGATAAACACCTGCCGCTGCTTGCTGCTGGTGAGATCCAGCCTGTCCATATGGAAGTGGTCGTCACGTTTTACCAGCAATTGGATTTTGAGTTCACCGGCCGGATTTTTATCGAGGCCGCGCACCCGGTAAACCCGGTCGCCCAAGGTAATAAACAACTCTTCATCGGTGCCGGTAATTTCGGTTTCAGAACGCGGCAGACTGGGCACCCGTTGCAACTGTTCGCGCAACTGTTTGCCGGCCTTGCGGTTTTTATCCGGCAAACGCAGGCCGAGGGTTCTGTTGGCATAGCCCAGTTTGAACTGGCGGATCAGGACCGGGTCATTGAGGCCGCGTTTCTTGAGATAGTCTTGCGCTTCGGGAGATTCCAGCAGAGCCTGGTGATAAAAATCGATCACCTGGTCCAACACCGCCTGGTCGTCGGTGTCCAACAATACCGGACTCTCTAATTTACGCACGGTGGTGCGCTTGACCGGAGCACCGTTGTCGGCGGCTAAGACAGAGACATCGCCCCGCAACAACTCCACCGCATGGCGGAAGCTCACCCCCTGGGTTTTTATCACCCAGTCGATCACGCTGCCAGCTGCACCGCAGCCAAAGCAATGAAACAGATTCAATTTGGGACTGATGATCAGGCTGGGGGTATTGTCGTCATGGAAGGGACAGTGAATGGCGTAATCCTTGCCCTGCTTTTGGGGCTGGTAGCCCTGACTTTCTATCAGCCGCAACAGGGATACCTCCTCCTTGATCCGCTCCAGCTCATCCGTTGCTAAACGTGCCATATATACCCCCCTTTTCAGTAAAATCTTGTCAAGACCATACTTATGGATTATTATTGTACATAGTTATGTATATCCATGCAACACACTTATAGCCCAGGGTTAGGATAATGGTCACATTAATCAGAACACTCTTGATGATGAGCCTACCCTCCCGATTGATTGCCCTACGCAAAGACATGGGACTGACCCAACAGCAAATGGCCGATACCGTTGGCGTTCATGTCAATAGCCTTAAGAAGTACGAGGCTGGACAAGCCCAGCCCTCATTGGATGCCTTGAAGAAGATGGCCCTAGCCCTTCATGTCAGTACCGACTTCTTGCTATTTGATGAACATGAGCGTGTGCTCAGTGAAGACTTGGCATTACAACTCGAAGCCGTAAGTCAGATGCCCGCTGATGAGCAGATGGTGGTACGCGAAGTACTGGAAAGCCTGATTATTAAATACCAGTCCCGGCGCTGGGACTCGGGGAGACAAGCCGCTAAAGGCTGAGGAGCTTAGTAAGGCGCTGACTGATTGGGCGGCAACCCAACCAGCCAGCTAACCACAACCCACTGGATTGGAGTGAGTCATGGCTACCGGCAATGGTAAAACAGGCGTACGCTTGCACAACAGTAAAAGTTGCCAGGAGCGCTACATTAAGGTCCATGAGACCTACTATGAATACCGCCTCAAGGAGCAACCACCACATACTGGCGGCCGCTCAGTGCCGTGGATTCAGATGAAAGGCCACTGGCTGCGCCAAGCGGGGTTTGAGATCAATACGCCGATCAAAGTCAGAGTGATGGAGGGGTGTTTGGTGCTGACTGTTGAATAGCCCTGCTAAAAATAAATCCCGACAGACCCGTCTGCTGGGAGGCCTTGGACTTCTGGCACCAAGTAGGAATGGGAAGCAGAATATTGTGTCAATATTTACTTCGGCCTCAATCTTGCTGGATTATTTTCTTGAGCAATTCTCCATCTCCAATGGCTACAAATCCAGATTCTGGATCATCGAACTCCCCGGCACTTTTTAATAACAGGCCATTTTTATTAGAGATACGATACAGAAGCGCTTTATCAAATCCGGCATCAACAGTCCAGCCTGAATCAATGACTTCATTCACATTGGTGAATTCCGGAAGGATAGCTAAATAAGCGCAATGCTCTTCGGATATAGCCTTCACAACAGATTCAACAGACAACTCCGACAACTCCTTTGCACCAAAATATTTGAGTTTGCCATCGTGCTCAATCATTTCTTCATATGATGCTCCTGAATGTGATATTCCAGCTCCCCTTGCTTTCATCGAGCCCCAGAGTTTCCTGTGTCGTGTAATTCTATTATCAGGCTGAAATGCAGAATGTCCCATTAGCAGCCAAAGTTTAAATCCAACTAAGCCACGTAAAATTAACCCAAAAATGTAGCGCAGAACTATAATTCTTGATTCTTCGAGAGAGCTAGAGGAAGCCATCCAGCTACCCCCTCCGAACTTACGATCAACAGGTAAATGATCCAAAGCAATGTTAAGCACAGCGTTGTCTTTGGTGACATCCATCGTAATCATAGATGTTACATTAGTAGTCAAAATGATTACCTGCTTCATCGTTAAAATGTGATCCGCGATTTTGAGGGTCACCCCTACCATAAGTATGCCCACCGGCGTCATCCCGAATTCTTACTGTTCGGACTCCACCACCTTTTGCAGGTACTTCAAACTCATAAACTTTCCCTGGTTGTAGGTTTCCTCGTTTATCTGTGTTTGGCAAAACACGGCTGGGTTGTTGACTAACAGGAACGCCTGACTGTCGTTTTGCTTCTCTAAAAGCACCGTTACGACCAGCGCCGGAAGGACTTAGATTTGGGGGTTTTACTCCACTTGTCGCGACTCCTCTCCTTAGAGTCACTGCACCAAAAATACCCATCGCATGATTTCCAAACATGCGGGCATCACCTTCAGCCGCGGCATCTAAAGCTGCCGAACCTTCCGCAGCAACTCCTTCATATAGGTTTTCTGGTAGCGTTCCAAAGCTCCATTGAAGCATTAAATTAAAATAGATTTCTTGTGAATGCGTGACGGTATACAGGGCATCCGACGCGACCCTTTGAATAGCTCCGAGTGCAGCATCAGCACCAATTTTTAGGCTGGATCCTAAACCTTCATTACTCTGGCCACTTCTATCTCCCCCCACACCCTGCATATTGCCACGGCTGGCCTGACTCATCAGATCCGAAGCGATACCATTTGCTTGTGCGCTGGAGATCGAAAACAAAGAATTCCCCAGAGAGACGTTAGAGCCATTTTCCAGAGTTGCGGTACGCTTAATTCGGCTGCCTGTAGCCTGAAATTCCTCCTCGACAGCCTGCTCTTCAATTTCATCCTCTTCATCTACCTCCTCGTGAACTACATAGCCTGAGGGATCCGTCCCCGCCAGCGGATTATTCATGATATAGCTGTAGGGATTCAAGGACTGCGAGTTCCCCGGTGCCTGGATCACCGGGTCAATGGAGAGGAACCGGCCCAGGTTGTAATCATACGCCCGCCCGTTCATATGGATCAGCTGCACATCGTCCAGGTGCTCGTGGTCGGTAAAGCCGCGGGTGGTGTAGGTACTATCCAAAACGGCTTCATCCTTGTCAAGGATATTGCCGAGGCGCGGTTTGCCAAAGGGATCGAAGCTGTGGCTTTCCTTCAGATCGCCCTGGTGGTCTCCGATGGCGGCAGCAGAGCCGAGCCGGTCCCGGTGGGTAAAGCCGATGGTGTGTATTGTGTCACCGGAAGTTTCCGTGGTGGTAACTACGGCGATATCGCCGATAAAGTACCGGTATTTCGTTTCTGTACCGGTGGTGATCTTCTCGAACAGCTTGTCGATATACAGGGTGGTCTTACCACTGGCCTGGTTCACTTGCTTGTAACGCATCTGGTCGGCGCCGTAGTAGAAGTACAGGTTGGCGCCGTTGCGATTGATGCGGGTGGGTTTGTTAAAGGCGTTGTACCACACCTGCTGTATAGCGTTTTCATGGGTGCGATTGCCGTTGCCGTCGTAGCCATAGGTCCTGGCGGCACCCGTGATAAGGGTGACGCTCTTGACGGCACTGGGGCCCCCAGTACCACCACCGGTGTAGTGATAGCTGCTGGCAAAGTCATCTTTCTTGAGCAAGTTGCCGATAGCATCATAGTCGTAGTCAATGCCGGGGCCGTCGGTACGGGTACTGTAGTCCAGACGGTTGAGGGCATCGTAGGTGTGGCTCTCCACATTCAGGGCGGGACTTTCCGAGGGCAGCTGCATTACCTGTCCAGACAGGTTGCCGAAACTGTCGTAGCTGTAGGCTATACCCTGGTGGTTTTGTACCAGGCTGTCGAAGGTGGTGCCGGCCATCTGGCCGGTTTCTCTATGAAAGTCTCGGCTGATGGTGTAGTTGCTGGCGCCAACACTGGCAACTTCCCATTCGCCCCAGGCGTCCACCTGGGTGATTTCCCGGTAGGTGTAGCCGCTGGCGGCATTGCGGGTGCGGTACTGATAGCCGGCGGGATTGTAACCGTATTGCAGCGTAAGGCCACCGGGATAGCTGAGCCCTTTAAGGCGGCCATAATTACTGTCGTAGTGACTCTGCGTAACAAAGTCTTCGCCATCAATGGCGGTGGTGACCTTGTGAGGGCGGCTCAGGGCATCGTAGCTGTAGCTGCGCGCATAGCTGGCATCACTGCGGTTCTCCTGTGCGGGCAGCCCCTTGCCGTTGGCGGCAACGTCGTATATCCAACTGGCCTCCTCGGTACCATTCACACTGCGGCTGTCCATGCGGCCGAGGCGGTCGTAGGTAAAGCTCGTGATATCCAGGTTGCCGTCGATCTCGGCTTCCACTGCCCCAAAGCCGGTATAGGTAAACGACTTGGAGCCCATATTGGGGTCATCCACCCAATCTTTCTGGCCGAGGGCATTGTACCTGGCGGTGATGCGGTTGCCGGCAGCATCCTGCAGTACGATGGGATTGCCGGCACCGTCGTAGGCATAGCGGGTAGTGCCGCCTAAGGCATCGACGGTTTCGGTAAGCTGTTGCAGGCCGTTGTAGGTGCGGCTCATCAAACGGCCATTCACCTGGATACTGGTGGTAAAGCCACTGCCCTGTTCGTGGGTGTAGGTCACCTCCAATTGCTGGCCGTTGGTCTGGTTCACCGTTTTGCGCAGGGCGCGGCCGAAGGTGTCGTAATCCAGGTAGCGGGTGCCGTAACTGGTGCCGCTGCTGGCGTAGTGCGGTACCGATTCGAAAGTAGTCTGGCCCAGGGCGTTATAGGTTACAGTTCGCGCGATCCAGTCGCTGCCATCGAAGGCCTGCGCTTCGGTGCGGATCACACGGCCCAGCCTGTCATGATAGATGATCTGCATGGGTGTGCCGGCCTGCTGCTGAATGGCTTTAAACACGGCACCGGGCGCTCGGCTACAACCTGATCTGCACCATTGCAGGGCGGTATGGACATCGGGAGCTGCCTTGAGTTCAGAAGCCTCTGGGGCGGTAACAGTAATAGCGCGGCCAAAAGCATCGTAGCTGTAACGGGTGGTGAGGTCGTTGGTGTCGGTGATCGAGTCCGGTTTGCCGAACCTGGCGTTGGTTTCGGTTGTAACCGAGTGGCCGAGGGCGTTTCTCACCGTTTTGGGGAAGTAGCCATCGCTACTGAAGGCGATGATCTCCACCACCCGGGTCTGCGTTTCTCCTTGGGCCGCGGTGGTGATTTTTTTCGGCAGGCCGTAACTGTTGTAGGCGGTATCCACTTGGGTCCATTTGCCACTGGTGGGGGTGGTTTTCACCCGTGTGGGCTGGCGGACATTATCGTCCCATTGCAGGAAATCCACTACCACAGACTGTTGTGCATCGGTATTAGCGGCAATGGCGACACCGCTGCGGTTTTGGACGGATTCTTTCTTGACCGCTTGTCGCAGGGGTTTGTTGATCCACCAGTTGCTCTCGTCCGCAGCAACATATTGGGTATCCGTGGTAGAGAGAACAATATGCGTGCTGTTGGCCTCTTCATAGCGGCTTTCCCCGCGCAAGATATTGCCCCATTGGTCGAAGCTGCTGGTCTGGCTCTGGGTGTACAAATGGGTACGACTGTTTCCTAATCGATTGAGGGTGCGGCGCACCACACGCTGCTTTTCGGGGCCGACAAAATAAGGATCATTTGCAGAGATATTCCACTGGTCTGTTAAGGCATCGACAATTATCGGTGACATGTGATGTCCCTTGGACCAGAACTGCCACTGGAAATTGGTTTCTTCAAAGGCCGCAACGCCGCTGGTATCCGAGGCTTGGTCCCCCAGTGCCCATTTGCGCTGTTTGTACAGCTTGCCAGCTAGTGGAAATATCTGGTGAAAGTCAGACCGGATCTCAATATCCGCAGCGTGATCCTCTTCGATAATGGTGTGAAAGCCCTGGAAGCCGCGGCCTTTATTGTTGAATACAGCTCCTTTGTAGCGATACTGTTTTTTATTCAGACCCCCAACCCCATTAGACTGGCGGTGCTCGGCCACCACGTACATGCTGGAGGTGAATTCGAAGTGATCATCCTGCACCGAGCTTGGCAGACGATCCAGATAGCCACCACGCTCGTAGAAGGGTTTTGCGTTGCTGTGGTATCGATCATCGCGGGAAGACAGTGGGCGATAGTGCCATTCGTCACGCGCACCGAAGCCGTTTTCCACTGAAACCAGCATATCCAGCGGCTCATAGCGCTCGGAGCCTGTAGCAGCACCACGATTGCGATTGATATATAACCCTGGCGATTTACCCGTCATCACTCCCGAAACATTTCGGATTTCACAATCAGATCGAGTGCTCCTGCATCCATAGGCAAAAACAAAGTCATTGAGGCCATTTCCATAGCCATCAAGCACCATTGCTTCAACAGCAGAGCCAACCAGCGGCGTATCCACCAATTGTACAGAAAACTGACCATCTGCACTCTCTATAAACTTCATTGCCTTATATTGAAAGACACTGTCATCCAAGGATTCAGTAAGTAACGATGTCCAGGAGTAGGCACCCCCAGGCTGCTGGTCAACGGGGTCATACAATTCACTGCCACAGCGCCGCTCTTCAATACCTTCCTCACGAATTGTATGGCAGGCTTCTGCTAGATAGGCGCCCGGCATGAGTAACTCCGCTTTGCCATCGGCATCATAATCAAACTGCCTAAAGCTATGGGAATAGCGGGGGTACTGCAGCGCTATCACATCCCCTTCAGGCTCACCAAAGGGTATTTCGCGGGTTTCAATACCCGAGCCACCAACAAACTGCCAGTCTGTAAAACTTCCATCCCCTTTATTGAGCGCAAGCGCTAAAACAGAGAATCGCAAACTGAGCCAGTCCGGCAGTCCATCGCCATTAACATCCATAAAATAGTGGAAATGACTTTTCGGAAATGAAGCCCCAGAAGCGCCTGACGGCATGATCCTCTGCTCAAAGGAAACTCCTCCGTTAACGTCGCGTTTGGCCAGATACATTCTACTGGGGGTAGGCTGATCAACAGCCACCCTTTCCTCGACATCAACAAACAAATTTAAATCGACAAAATCATCCAGACCATTCCCGTCAATATCACCAACAAACTGCACATCGCTGATTCTGAAGTCCCCTATAGGAAACCCATCATTCTCAGTTCTAAAGTCATAAATTTTTACTGCAGGCACAGAAAAAGGGCGGCCGATATTTCCGGAGTGTAAGTACAACTGTAAATAGCCTTCCGTAGGGCTGCTTCTTTCCACTACAACGTCTGGCCAATTATCTCCGTTGAAATCTCCAAAACTACGAATAACCTCAGCCTCAGCCATATCAAATGGTATATCGGTATTTTGCCACACCCTGTCTTCATTTTGGTTAGCATAACTGATTTGTAGTTTGCTGGAGTTTATCCGCCACATATCTGTTTTGCCATCCTGATTGAAGTCGGAAATCAGGCAGTACATCCTGTGTGACAGTGGGTTATGGCTGCAATAATCTCCGGCATAAGCCTTGGAGTTTTTATAAACACCCTCGGCATCATGTCGCCATAACGGCCAGTCCGCGACACCATCTCCATCCACATCACCTTTGGAGTTAATATATCGGATCGTATTCAAATCCTGCATCTGCTCAGAAAAAGTACCGTCATCATTAAGGTAGCCGACTTTTTCAAGTACAAAATCCGGCGATTTTTCCTTCCAGCTTAAACTAGTGGCGGGAAAGCACTGCCCAGTTGAATCACACTGTTCTATCCCATCAAGAAGACTTCTGCCTGAAGCACTGCTCAGCCTGTATGAGAAGTGATAGCTATTTATCACAGTATTGGAAATCCGCGTATCTATACGGCTTAGTCGATGCGTTGAACGGGAAAGCCCTCCCGCCAAATACGCTGAAGAGGTATCTGGCCGGGCTTTATACTCAAAATGAACGCTCCTATCTCCCTGTGTATTTCCAGACCCAGAATAATATATATCAGTTAAAAGGTGCTCCCCCTCTGAAAATTCGGAATATTCATAGTGTATTGCATTTGAGACAAGTGTGCGATCCTCGGTCCTGGCAATAGCCCAGACCATTGTCTGACTCACGCCATGATGAGAGTGACGTGAGTCTGTGGTAGCGCCATAATATTCAACTAGACCGCTTTTATGCTCTACTTTGAACGTTGTCGCCGAGCCGTTGATCCCTCCATACTGGGTGATTCTTGCGAAGTTCTCCGATTCAAGCCGGTATATTGTACCGGACTGCCCATAGGCACCCGAGACAGACACCAGTCTACCTCCATCCAAACACAGCTTATCGGTATTTTGATTGTATTCAACAGCTCCCTTGATGCCATCAATTGCCAAGGTCCGGGAGCATCTGTGGATTCTTGAACCTGCGTGAATACGCCAGCCAATTCCCAAAAGACCATTACCGGCTCGACTACTATAACTTACGCTGACACGGGGCTCTATGCCGTTACGCCCAGGAGGAATGTTGATTGGAATCGTATATGAGGCCGCTCCGCCCGAAACTGACCCCATGCCCTCGAGCATCCCCACACTTGGGAGATGATTTTCCAAATCAATTGTAGGAGCAGGGGAATCCGGAGGAACAAGATCCGCCAGAAGAGTTTCAACCCAGTCGGGATCCAATGGATTGGAAATACCTATCACAGTAACAGAATTAGAGGTGGCCCACTCCCCCACTTCTCCTGAAAATACCGCGCGAACTCTGTATCTGTAAATACCCTTGGTTGTTACTGAGATATCCCTGGTCAGTTCTGCGCCGCTAAATATTCTTGACCAATTATCAGCTTCAAACGACTCTTCTAAATCATAGCCTGTAGCCCCTTCAACACCAGTCCAATTAACTGCAAAATCAACACCGGCAACCTCTGAAGGCACAGAAATCTGACTGACCTTCCTGACCAATACTGTTTCACCTGAAAGCCGGTACCCGCTTTGAAAACCGTTCTCGATACTTGCAACGCGATAACTATAACGCCCTGTAACCAATTCAGATAATTCATTGGATGTGGCTGGCCCTTCATAAACTGGCTCCCAAATACCCTTATTGCGTTGCTGCTCAAGTTTGTAAGCATCCGCACCAGCAATGTGGCTCCAGGAAGCACTTAGTCTGCCACTAGACTTATTTCCTGTGGCGATCTGTAAACTGGCCGGTACAACAGCCACAGTCACATTATCCGAATACCTCCAACCACCTGCGGCACCATTAAGTCTTGCGCGAGCACGATATCTGTAGATTCCCGAAGCACTCAGGCTGAGACTTTTCGTAGTCCCGGTTTGGATAGCCACAGCAGACCAGCTACTACCATCAAGCTGTTGTTGAAGCTCGTAATCCGTGACACCAGACAGGTTTGACCAGCTTACCGAAATTTTCCCATCAGCATCTTGAGAGGGTACAGTGATCGATGCGGGAGTTCGTACAACTAGTGTATTGCCTGACACTCGGTAATCGCTCTTTACTCCCCCCACAATACTGGCGACTCTGTAGGCGTATATGCCACTCGAAAGACCGGATACTGCATGGGAAAGGTCCGACCCCGTATCCACTGAGCTCCAAGCCCCTCCATTTTTTTGCTGCTCCAACAGGTAGCTGTCAGCACCGGTCACACCACTCCAACTGACCGAAAAGGCGCCATCCAGGTCAACTCCCGATGGAATGGAAATTGAGCCGGGCCGGACACTCACATAAAACTCGCTGGAATACCGCCAGGCACTGTACTCCCCGGCAAGCTTTGTTCTCACCGCATATTTATATTTCCCGGATTTTTTTCCCGATAGATTTACTGTTGTGCCACTGCCTGTGTAAACTGTTGTGTAGCTGTTGCCATTCAACCTTTCACGCAGCTCATAGGCCTCAATACCAATGACAGAGCTCCAGCTAATACTGTAACTACCATTGGCATCACTTTCGGGAACAGTTATAGAAGCAGGCTGGTTGACTACGATAACAGCTTTTATCGGAGCCCACCCACTACAAGATACCGCACTGGAGGTGGCGCTATCATTACATGCTCGAATACGATAGTCATAAACCCCACTGTTATGGCCACTTACACTCTTTGACCGGCTGGTTGAGTTACTTATCCTGGTCCATCCACCATTGTTTTTCCGCTCCTGGAGCTCATATCTATCCACATTACCAGATGCACTCCCCCAAGAAACCGTATATACGCCGCTGGAACTTGAAGTCGGCGCTGTGATTCCGCCAGGTACACCTGGAGTAAGTAGAACCTCTGTAGTGGTTGAACCAAGGTGGGCCCTTCCCGACGCGGCATTGGCCGAACTGATCAGGAAGAAAAGGGGGTTCCGGGAAAACTGTTCTACGATTGATGTGAGATTAGGGCCGGGTCCACCGCCACCAATTGTGCTCATTGCCGATACTGAATAGGTCCAGACGCCATCTGAACGTCCGGAAACTGTAACCGAAGTTTGCAAGGGGGCGATAAGAAGCAGCGAATGATCACCTTGCTGCAACACACCATCCTTATATTCTTTAACTATTGGATCTTCTTGACCAAATGAGAGCGCCCAACTGATCCTAAAGCTCCCATCCCTATCGATAGAGGGAGAGTTTACGGCAGCAGCTTCAAGGGAAATAAGACACAGAAAAATCAGGACAGCGGACAGCAACTTCATTATTTTAATCCAGTAATAAACGGTACAGACATTTAAACAGCTTCAGTATCAACACCTGAAAAAGCTCTCACAAAGCCACACCGGTGTGCCATCAAGGCAAAGCAAAAACCAGAGAAATCCGATTACCCCTAGATTCAACTTGTAAGTGCATATCTCAATGGAGCTAGAAAAAGCGGTCAGTTGCCCGTAGGCTTCTCGCTTTTTCTCCGGCAAGAGTTATGCAATGAGACACTACAAGCAACTGACCTATGAGCAAAGATGCCAGATTGAGGC
>NZ_JBLBUB010000045.1:1241-14858 GCF_047289955.1 Microbulbifer jejuensis | reverse complement strand
ACACATCTGACGCTGCATGATAGACCACAACACTTTAACTGCTGATATGTATTCGACGCACCTCATATTCTTCTTTGAAATCCTGGTGTAACGCCACGATAGTGCTAGTAAGGCAACGGTCATATCTCCGACATTCACACTCCTCGCGCTTACGCCATACATAGAATCCGCTTTTCGATACACCCATACACAGCATTTTGACATCGTGCCCTTATGATTCTTCTCAATCAGCTCAAAGAACTTTACTTTTTCTGCTGGAAGAACCGCTCGGTTTTTTTAGGGCCTGTTCACACTAAATCCTATATAAATGCTATATGGAAATTACAGCGCAACAATACAAAATTATCGAAGATTTTCTGCCCCTCCAGCGCGGCAACGTGAAAATATCCAACTTACAAGTGCTGAACGCCATTCTTTACATAGCCGAGCATGGTTGCAAATGACGAGGTCTGCCGAAGAAATTCGGTCGTTGGCACAGCGTCTACATGCGGGCGAATCGTTGGGCCAAGCAAGGTGTACTGGATAGGGTCTTTCTGGCCCTCCAGGAAAATAATGTGATCAATATCCAGGTCGATCATATCTCTCTTGATTCTACGGCTGTTAAAGTTCATCCAGATGGCACTGGCGCGTTAAAAAAAACGGTCCTCAATCTATCGGCAAATCACGAGCAAGATGGACCACCAGGATTCATATGGTTGCAGCCGGCCACAACCGCGCCGTAGTATTTTCGCTGTCACCGGGGCAGGCTGGAGACGCTCCTGAGGGCCGAAAGCTGCTGAAAACCCTTGAGAACTGCGGTTGGGATGGTGCCAAAGTGATCATGGACAAGACCCACGAGGGTAATGAAACCCGGCGGTTGGTATTCGATCTGGGCATGGAACCTGTCGTGCCACCGAAGAGTAACCGATTGAGCACCTGGAAATACGACGTAGAGGCGTACAAAAAACGAAATGAAGTGGAGAGGCTGTTTCGACGCCTGAAGGGCTTCAGAAGAATTTTCTCTCGTTTTGACAAACTGGATGTCGTTTTCACATTTTTTATTCACTTTGCGCTTATTGTCGATACTTTAATTAGTGTGAACAGGCCCTAGCATACTAAGCATCAGCTCCACTACCCTGACCAGACCCTCCCCACTATAACCAGCTGTAAAAAAATACAGGTCCAACACAAGTCAAAGAAATCAAATGACTCACTGGAGTGTTAGGCAAACTGTCGCGCATAAGAAATGGAACCACTAGATATATTCATAATTTCGAGAATATCGCCCGAAGTATAACCAACTGCCACTTTAATGGGATTAATATTGCTGTATCGAAGAATTTGCTCGCTTTTACACAGTTCCCTGGCCATTAAGGAGACATAACATAAACTAAACCCGATATAGCCATCATTGCTCAAATAGTTCGGTTTGGAATTACCCTTACATACCGCACCAATATTCCGCAAATATCTCGAACTCAAATCAGATTTTGAATACAAACAGTCTCGACTGGAGGGCCAGCTGTCTGAAGCTGTTGGATATACTACCAACCCTACATCGGAAAACTCTCGCCCAGCGCTGTCTTTAAATTCACGCAAACTAAAATATAGAACAGAAAAAGAATGAATATTATCCATATTAGAAACCTCTGCGCTTAACCAAGCCTGGGCAAGTTCCTGTTCGTCTGCCCCAAGCATCGCCGGCAATTTAAGCCACCGCAAGTCAGGGTTGCCCCCATCCGCCCAAAAAACCAAGTTTTCCAAACTTGCCTGGATTGGGTCATTCTTTTCTAATTCGTTAAAAATTCTTTCGTAGTAATCAGGTAAAGACAAATCGAGCACCTTAAATTCAGTCTGATATTTATATCGTGGCTGCCATGGCCACTTCAATTATTTGATATATTAACAGTCTTTCCCTCTGGCCGTCTAACGTACTATAGGCCGGGGCCCTTTGTCCCTTCCTCGTTTTCGATGCCCTCGGCAGCTTTCCGGGCTTCCACTTTGCCAGGTGTTTTTCGAGGGTACCGACGTCATTCTTGCACTGCTAACTATCAGGCTACTCTTTCAATCGTGCCAGAAGCTGAGCAGGCTCTTGCTCAAAAAAATGCCCCCAGCGATCAGGCGTTGTAGATTTAAGAACCATACAATAATATCGATCTTGCCAGGGAATATGGAGCTTGCAACTTAGCGGCCCAGGGTCAACTCAAGCTCTACCAGCATATTGGGATGAATCAGCCCTTCGATACGCTTCCAAATACCACCGGCAGGCTTCACTTCCACATCCTTGATAAACTCTGCCCAAACTGCCAGAATTTCGGCAGTCTGCTCTTCAGTGACCCCTTTGGTCACACACCAGTTGATGCCGATGATATTATTCCGCTTGTATCCGGCCTGGGTGTAAGTCTGTTCTATTTGCTCAAGAATGACCCGGGTCTGGCCTACGGGATCATTCATGCACTTTGTCACCCCGTTTTTATCGAAATCACACTGGCCGGTGACAAAGAAAAATTCCCTGGCATCTTCTACGTTTAATCCCCAATGAAACCAGGGGGTTACTTTCAGGTTTTCATGTTCATATCCAGTTTTTTTCATCTCGTCAGCCTCTATCTGCTTAGAAAGACAGCACTTGATCATAGCGAGTATAGACTGATAAACAGCTTGGAGAATCGTCAGGTGACAAAAGCTTTAACCAGCGGGAAGGTCGCTAAACGCGGTGGAATTACTGTATTGGCTGTTGATTTTTGCGAACGCAAAGGCTTGCTTCAGTTAACGCGATCCGGATCAATTCATCGGCGTTACTCCACTACGGCACGTCAAAAGATTGCTGGAATACCAGTTGCGTATCTTTACCAGGATGGATGTCTGCCCTTCTCTACCTGCGTAGTCACAAATGTACGGGGTGAGGTCAATCATACTTTTTAAAAGGTGTGCAATTCGTCTGGCCCAAATACACTAAACTATGGCGGTATACCGCCCGTTGTTTTGCTTGCAAAGAGATACCAGGAATTTATTGATTCTATAATGATAAGCAAACACTCGGGATTTGAATATGAAATATACGGGCTCCTGCCATTGCCAGTCGGTGCGCTTCAGTTTAAATATGGAACAACCGTACCCCTTTAACCGCTGTTACTGCTCAATATGCAGAAAAACCGCCGGGGGCGGGGGATATGCCATTAATCTGGGAGGTGATTTCAACTCGTTGCAGGTTGAAGGTAAGGCGTTTTTATCAATCTACCAGGCCGAAATCAGGGATTCTGCTACAGGAGAAAAAAATATGAGCCCTGCGCAGCGCTCCTTCTGTTGCAGGTGTGGCAGTGCCCTTTGGCTTTGGGACCCACGCTGGCCAGAGCTGGTGCATCCTTTTGCCTCGGCCATAGATACCGAGCTGCCCATACCGCCCCAGCGCACCCATATGATGCTAAAGTATGCCAGGCTCTGGATTGAGCCTGATATCCGCAATAACGATGAAACCTTTGATACCTACCCCCAGGAATCCCTGGCGCAATGGCATAAACGCCATCAGCCCGGTGTATAGTTCTGATCCGGCAGTAACCGTCTCCCCGCACTAAAAGGTGGAGAGGGGGCCAGTGCTGATTCCTGTTCGGGAATAACCAACCCAGGATTTTTAATGATCGCAAAAACTGCGGAATCACTTCAGCTTCTACAGTGGATTAATCTCCCAATCGGTTTGTTGCTTCAGGAGGTCAATAAATGTCCTGATCTTGGGCATATTGATCATATCCCGATGCACCAGCGTCCATAGAGATAGTTTCCAGTCTTCACCCACAGGAATTTCAACCAGGTCCCGGTTCGTTGTTACCAGCGTCTTTGGCATGCCGCCAATACCAATGCCAGAAAAAAGCGCGCGGCTCAGGATCTGGGTTGCCGACGTGGTTAAAATAATGTGATCTTCATCTACGTTGCTGTAAATCCAGTCATTCCATGGCAAGTGAACTGGCTTCTCATTCAAAGCGATAAACCTGTGCTTTTGCAGATTAGCTTTTGCCGGGTGGCCGTGCTTTTTTATATAGCTTTTATGGGCACATAATACAATCTCAACAGTGGTTAATGGTAAAACAATATTGTCCGGGGTTTCGGGCTTCGGGCCGCCACGGATTGCAATGTCTGCCTCCCCGTATTCAAGCTTGAAATTGCGTAAATCCCCAATGATATTCATCCGCATGCCCGGGTGTTGGGCCTGGTATTGCCTGATGGTGGGCATCAATACACTGGCCACTTCATTGACCATGGTGATGGTCAATGTACCTTGCAGGGGTTTCTCCCTGCTTTGCAGCCGGTCAGACAGATTGTTGAACTGGTTATCGGTCACCTCCCCAAGGCGCATAATCTCCAGACCCGCTTCGGTTGGGAGGTACCCCTTATCGTTGCGCTGAAAAAGCACGATACCAAGGCTTTCTTCCAGGGCATCAATATGGCGCATCACCGTTGACCTGTGCACGCCGATTGCCTGGGCGGTGGCGCTTAAGGTACCGAGTTTGGCCAGTTTGTAGGCCGTGCGCAGTTCAGTCCACTTCTCCATACTACACCTGACTCATCATTCTTCTGACACTGGTATTGTCTGTTAATGGATGTGCATTTATGCACATACCTGTCTTATATTTACGCATTTACTACATAAATGCAACAGATTATTCTGCGATTCAAAGAGTAAGACTTCAGCTTCAGGTGCAGTGAAATGACGATTCAAACCGATGTATTGATTGTAGGTGGTGGCTTTGCCGGGGTCTCCGTGGCCCAGGCTTTGGAGAAACAGGGCATTCACACCACCCTGGTGGACCAAAAAGAGTACTTTGAGGTGACGTTCGCTACCCTCAGGAATCTGGCTGATCCCGGCACAACCGGTAATCGGGCCCGCAAGCATTACAAGGATTTCCTGAAAGGGCGTTTTATTCAAAGCCGCGTTCAAACCCTCGACCCTCAGCGTGCGGTATTGTCCGATGGCGCAGAGATCCGGTTCAAGCACGGCATCATAGCCTCGGGCACCCGCTATCCCGGTTTGCCGATTGCCAAAACAGACGAGTCCATGGGTCTTCAGGCTCGCAATAATGAATTGATGATAGCCCATACCCGGCTTAAAAAAGCGCGAAAAGTGATGATCATTGGCGGTGGCGTTGTGGGTGTCGAGTTGGCCGGAGAAATTGCCCATGCGCATCCGGACATCAAGCTCGTATTGGCGCACAATAATGATGTGTTATTGAATGGCTTTAAACAAAAGGCACAAGCCAGGGCACAACAGCAACTAAAAAGCCTGGGGGTTGAGATTGAATTCAATCGCCGGTACCAGAAGCAGGATGATCAGTACATTGACCAGAATACAGGCCACATCAGTGATGCCGACCTGGTGTATGAAGCAACCGGCGTATTGCCCAATAATGATTTCCTTAAAGCGGAACTTGCCCATATCCTGAATGAAAACGGCTTTGTTAAAGTCGATAAGAAACTGCAGGTTGAAGGCATGGGCAACTTATATGCGCTAGGCGATATTGCCGATGTCGGCGAGGCCAGGCTGGGCTATCTTGCCGTAGAGCAGGGTAAACACCTTGCAAAGGTGATCGTGAACAAGCTCAAAGGCAAGGCTGTAAAAGCCTATAAGCGCAATCCGCTTATGGCGCTGATTCCCGTGGGCCAAAAGCAGGGAGTGGTGCAATTTCCCTTTGCGGTGACTACTGCGGGATTTTTAGTGGGGTTAAAGCAGAAAGATTTATTTATTAACAAAATCTACAAAGGGTTTGGTACAACACCCAATGCCAGCTAGCACCTGGCGGCTACTGAGAACCCGCCAGCAACCCAACCAAATGCATCCTTACGCCGTGCTCGTTATCAAGGCGTTCCTGCAACCTGGCCAGCAGCAGCACTGCCAGTTGCCCCATTAAATGCCCCCCTGTGTCCATACTTGGCGCGGCCTTAGCGGGCGGCGCCGGGCCTACTTGTTACAGTGTTCAGCACACGGATTAATTGCTATCTGGCGTATTTGAGAGATCAGCGCTCGCCAGGGATAAAGCCCAGGCTTGCATCACAGATAGAAGCGTTGGACTCCAGGGCAATTTCGACAACCGAAAAATGGTGATGTTGTCCAGTGATCTTCTGGCGTAAGCGGCGGTAGTGCGTACCCCTGTAACCGGCACTTTTAAAAAGGGAATGGCAGTTTTCCCGAGCCCCTGGGGTTATAAATATAGGCATCCAAATGATCTTATTGGATTGCATTCCGTTTTCTTTCGTGTCAAAGCGGCGTAGAATCCAAAGGTTTCTATCAGTATTTGGGCCGGTTTTTGCGAGCCAGTAGCGCAAGGGGCCCAAAAAGCCCAGGCAGTTTCCAACCCGGGCATTTCTCAAAGAGCCTTCCCTACAACAGGAGAACGGTACGTGACCTAAGCGTAAGTAAAAGGCGCTGACCCAAGGTGCACTAACACCAAAGGGCCAGCTAACCAAATTGATAACATCACTATCAAAGTGGCTCTATGGATCATACGCTAGAAACCCGCTCGTCTTCAATAAAGTGGGACATTATCAGACGCCAGGGGTGGTTGCCCAGGCTCTGGAAGCGTTGCACGCGCCTGTTTCGCTTTACCGCCTACCGTTCCCGTGCACCTCCCTGTAGTGTCTTCACAGGTTACTTTCCCAGTATTCCCATCATAAAAAAAGTCATCCCGGGATTTGCAACCCGGAAGGAAAGGCTTATGTTGGTTGTAAAACGCCGGCCCGGCGAGAACCTCAGAATCGGAACCAATGTTTCCGTCACCGTATTGAGTATTACCGGTAACCAGGTCAGGGTGGGCATCGCGGCCCCCAAATCCCTGCCGGTACACCGGGAAGAAGTGTATCTGCGTATCCAGAAGGAACAAATGCAGGACACGGAAACCCGTTGAACTGCGGATTTCGGCACCGCTGCTGCCCAAAGTGTGCGGTGGTGGGTATTATTCTGGCCGAGATATACGCTGTGGCGCGGCGCTAATTGCCATTAGACACGCATACACCACAGGCATTCTGCTAGGCTCGAAAACCCAACGCTGAAATGGGATTTTCCCAGTAGCCCGCCTGGGTGGCCAGTGCCCGGGTTACGGCCATCCATCCCCCCTTTCCCAGCCTTCATATCCCGGTCTATCACGGGTATGAAGGCCTTCGATAAAACAAAATCTTGACTCAATGTTCCCTTTATAGCCCCAGGCGCCATTGGTAGATATTCCTTTCGGTGGTCCATTATGGCCATTATCGCCCTGTAATGTCCCTGAAAAAAATATGCCATCCTTTGTGAAGTGCGGGCATCTTACTATCACCCTAAAAGTTGTGCCCGGTTCACTGTTCACAATAATCCCCCGGCGACCTATTTCTCCAGCGGGAGTGCTATCCCACAAAAATACATGCAGGTGGTGCTCTAGCTTAATGGAACCATCTGCCAGTTGATAGCCACTGGCTTCTGCCGTTAATAAACCGCGCGCCCTGATCCGCTGCCTGAGTACATCCAGGCCAACGTTATTTTTATCTATCACAACATGCGTATATTCGTCCATTTTTACTCCCGGTTTTTAAGAGAGAACACCACCAGTAAGCACGGTTGAGCAACTGTAGGTTTTTGAAACCTTGCTGTGGTTTCTACCGGCTTTGACACCTATTGTCAATTTATGTTGCCCTCCCAACTGACTCGATGCAAAGCCCTCAACCTCTGCCCCATCACTCTGGCCAGGACTACACGGTTGTTGCCAGTAAATGCGGGCAGTGCTGCCGGGTGATTGGTCATTTGCCAACCGTTGCAGCCATAGCAATTGGGCACGCCAACTTTTGGGCAGGATAGGGTGATCCTTCCAAAACCAGATTATCGAGAGGTACGGGCATCCCTACTGCCACGCAACGTCTCGCGGGCGATCAGTAGCAGGTTTTCCAGTACTCAGGGATTAGTTGAAAACTCACTGGCAGCCATTATGGATAAAAATTGAATATTGGCGCATTAATTGAGGGTTGCTCTATCAGCTTGAAGTGAATTTACAGCCTTAACCTGCCAACTTGCTGCTCTACTCACACTCCAACACCGACCAGCTTTTCGGTTTCTTGCAGAGCCTGTTTATAGTGCGTGGGATAAAGCCGCAACCCGCTCCGCCATGGCATCATCGGCCATCCAGCATCCCTTGCCACCGCGTACATGCACTGGATAGTGACAGAGCCAGCGCGTGACCGATAGCGGGTTGAGTAGCATCACGTCTTTCACTTCTTCCAGGCGGCCATCCAGCATAAAGCGCATCTGGTTCAGGCTGCCCTGCACCGAACGATTGGTGTTGGTGTCAAATTGTACCGCCCCCAATGCCAGTGCTGCGCGGCGCACCTGATTGTCTGGCAGG
This sequence comes from Microbulbifer jejuensis, assembly GCF_047289955.1. Classification (NCBI taxonomy): domain Bacteria; kingdom Pseudomonadati; phylum Pseudomonadota; class Gammaproteobacteria; order Cellvibrionales; family Microbulbiferaceae; genus Microbulbifer; species Microbulbifer jejuensis. Next base: position 6,525 of record NZ_JBLBUB010000045.1, on the reverse strand, counting down.
CCCATATAGGCCAGCGATGCGGTAAAGGCCTCTTTAAACCAGCGGCCCAAGTCCGCCAATTCCGGCTTCCGAAGCCCGGGCAGGAAGACGGTATAGCGGGTTTCATCATGGCAGAACAATAGGCAATTACGACGGTGAATCACATAAAGGTGCCCATGCCAGCTGCCCAATGGGCTGGTTTCCGTGAGTGATTCAGTGGAGACTGCCGGGAGCCTGGCGGCCAATCTTTTGGTGCAATGAATGATCATTTGTATTGATGTTGAAAGGCTTATTTATTCACAATACAAGACAGTTTGACTTATAAACCCGGCAATCTCCACCTCTTTGCACACATGGCGCGCATGTGAATTGTTCGGCTCACTCCGCACCCACTCACGCAGTCTCTTTGATCTGTAAGTCATTCAGGGCCACGGTATGCGAGATTTTGGCGTTACCATTGATGTCGCAGATTTGCAGGGTAATTTCTGTGTTGCTTCCCTGCCAATCTATCGCGATTTGGCCGAAGTTTTTTTCCGCGAAATAGAGATCATCCTTACGGTATTGATTGGGGCTAACCTGTGACCAGGTGTTCGTTAAGCCACTTGAAGTCAAATCGTAGAGTGGGTAGGGAACGCCCTCTGTTTGCCTGGACAACTCCGCCCAATGCGTATCACCGCTCACAAAGATAACGCCGTTTGCCCGGGTCTTCTTAATTAAACCGAGCATCCTGTTTTTATCTGCAGGATAATTTGCCCAGGCTTCCCAGCCGGTAAAATCTGCCAGGAACTGAATGCTGGAGCCAATAATTCTTAAATCGGCAGGTTGCTCCAGCTGCTTTTCAAGCCACTGCCATTGTTGTTCAGACATCATACTCCGCATATCTTTTGCCGGACTATAAGGCCCCATTTTTCTGATATGCCTGCCCGCCTCTGCCAACATGCCCACTTTATCAATTGCGGCTCTCTCATAGCGAAGATCAAGCAGAATCACCTGTACACGAGCATCAGCAGGCCCGTAATAGTAGCTGTGATAAATGCCGTCGTCCCGACGTCTTGGGCTGTCCAGTTCACCCCAGAATTTGAGGAAAATATCTCTGGATTCCTGCTTCTTTGGGTAATCAATGCCAGCATCGTTCATACCATAGTCATGATCATCCCAAGTAGCAATAACATTGCACTGGTTCCGAATGGCTGCAAAGTTTTTGGCTTGCTGTTCATAGATACTCGCCATAACCTCCATGTCTTCCGTGTCTGCATAAATATTGTCACCCAGGAAAATAAACAATTCCGGGTTCCTTGCAATCACACTATTCCATATTAATTGGGGCTTGTTTTGATCACAGCAGGACCCAAACGCAATACGGCGCAAGGCAGGGGAATCCGGCAGATCCAGAGAAAGGCCAAGATTTGCCAGGGAATTCTGGGCCAGCGAGAGCCCTGCTGCAGAAAACATGCCTTTAAGTACAGTTCTGCGATTAATTTGTTTCATCTCTCTTATCAAGTACCCTAATCGAAAGATTATCCAATATATGATTTTCTTGTTAAAAATTTATGACTCTCAATCAGATGCTTGCAACTGTATTCGCAACAGGCGGGGAGCACAATAGATCCTGAGCTAGGGCAACCCCTGTCATCACTTGCAATTTTACTGTATCTTGCATAGCTGCCACACCACGTCTACTGCCTCATTCTCAATACCCTCGAAAGAGACCTACAGGGTTTCCCTTGCCGCAACTTTCCAAAGGTACCAAAAGCGTTAACTGGTTGTCGGGAGGGTGACAGGGACAGCGAAAACAATAAGAACGACACTCTATCGCTTACCTGGGCCTTTATGAGGTGGTTTCTTTCAATACAATTGGGAGCCCAGGGATAATACATATGACCAGCACAAGTCGGCTAAGGCACACAGATCAAGGCTGAATTTTTTAGGAGCGGCTGGTGCTGCCTGCAAGACAAATACAAAAGGCTCCGCAATATCGAGCTTTGTGCTTATGCATTTTCAAGAAAGTTACAAAGTTCTTTGAATTCATTGCTCACTTTTGGCATTCTTTTGATCAAAGTATCCTGATAATACTTTGTATAGAATAATTTCGGCAATGGTATAAGAATGACATGAAATAAAGCCTCGCATTGCCAATACTTCGATGCAGTGCCGCCCATAGGTTCACAAAAAAAATAATGGAACCAGCGATGGCTCACCTCTGTCATTCTTCATCACCTCTACTCTAAATACGCCCAGATCAATAGATGGGCGTTAATTCACCGGAATTGAGGCGCATTTCTGGTGAATTTACTGCATCTACGCCACTGCTATAGGGATTCACCGCATTGAATATTGCCGGATCAATTTGCGTGAAGTCTTCCACCCCATTTTGTACAGCAGATTTCAAGCCTTGGGCAGCCTGCGCGCCGGCTATGGACTGAAGTTCGTCCCCCGTGCTGGAAAAAACAGGAATCTGGCCAATAAAATCTGGCTCATAATAGGTTATTGAAACAATCTCAACCAGGTTTGTGGCGTCCATACGCAGAGGATTTACGGCACTGCCAATTAAAGCCCACGGCTGGGCCTCAACCCCCAGTTTTACCACACCTGCAGTAATATGGGTATCGCCATAGGTTTCAGCAGTCAGGTTTCCAAAACTGGTACTGGCCAGTGTTACAGTACCCCGCCCTGCATTGATTTCATCAATCACAAGATCCCCCTGAGCCAAGATGCTGATATCAATATCTCTGCCGGAGGTAGAAACGCCCAAAATATTTACTTCTGTCTCAATATCAAGATCCCCAGCAACCGTCAAATTCGCCCGGTCAGCTTTAAGACGTCCTCCGATAGTTTCTATTGAACTACTGACAACACTAACATCACCTTCGCCATCATAGCCCAAATACATGCCACTCCTGGTAAATACCACACCTGCGCCACTCTGGTTCAAGATACCGGAACCAGTATTTTCAGTGGTGAAATCAAAGCCTAAATCCGTCTCCAGGGTAAAGTTGTTTGCGGTGTTCTCTAACCATTCAAAGCCGTCAAATCGTATATTGCCTACTGAATTCCCTGTTGAGAATATTTGCCAAATACCATCAGCAAGGGTGTACTGGAATGCATCATTTCCAATGCCTCCAAATAGCTCTATTCCCGGGTTGCTTACAGTATCCACCTGTACATAATCATCCCCCTGACCCAAGGAAATGGTGTCAATAACCGTACCAGAAAGTACTACCGAATCATTACCTGCTCCAGTATCAATTTCCGTAAGTTGACTACCGCCCAAAGTGAACTGATCAACACCGCTACCGGCAAATATCGATTCAACACCACTAAATATCAGGGACCTGCCATCGCTACTGACACGCTGCTGTGAATCATTAATAGCCCAGCTTGCATCAATATCAGCACCCTGTATAACATCATTTCCGCTGCCCGCGATTAAATTATTGAGATCAGCAAAGGCTATACCCCCAATGGTCATTGTATTCAAACTGCTGAACACATACTCACTATCAATATCTTGACCGGTGTAAGTTCCAGTTCCTTCAACCAATTCAAGGTTCTCAAACAACACAGAAAGGCTATTGATCGTGGCTTTAGCACTGCGGTTGACTAAAGCACCCTCCTTAAGAATAGAGGTCCAGATAGCGCCTTCCGCTGTTACGCTATCATTGCCATCTGCTCCGTCAACGATATCCAAACCAGCAAAATTAATGCTGGCCACGCTAATATCCCCATTGATGGAGAGCCCAAAGTGATCGTCTCCACTAGTTCCCAATAATACACCGCCACGCCCAATATTATTGACGCTATCCAACCCGTCAATTCGAATTCCGGCGGTTTCAAGGGTATTGCTTCCCGCCAATTTGAAGATGGCTGAATCAATCGGGTTTTTAAGGGTTCGCGTTGTCGCACTATGGATACCAGCAAAAGTAAGCGCACCCGCGTTCAGTTGATTATCACTGCCAGTCAATGTCAAGCCATCACTGTAGGCAAGAGCGTTGAGACTGTCGCTGCCACCCCGGCCCTGCACCGCAGACAGGCCGGTAAAGCGCATTTCATAGGTTGCCACCTCACCGCCGGCGCCCAGGGTAAAGGTATCGCTGTCGGCAGTACCCAGCAGGTTGGCATTTTTAGCGGTAAGGGTTTCCACTTCAGAGAACAGGATACCGCTGTTGCGGGCTTCTTTATTGTTGCCGGTCAGTAACCACTCGGCACCTTCGGCTCCGTTGACCGTGTCGATACCGCCAAGGGCATCAACGCTGCTGATACCGCTAAAGGCAATATTATTGGCCATCAGCGCATTCAGGTCGGTAATTTCGAACCTGTCCTCGCCATCCGAGCCCGCCAGGCTGTCTCCTGTGACACTGTCGATCTCGCCAAAACGGATTCCACTGGTTACGGCTTCCTTACTGTTGCCAGTCAGGCTTACCAGATCCAATGCCACCAGGCTGTTACTGCCCGAACCCGCATTGACTGTATCCACTTCGCTGAAGCTGATGTTCGCTGTATTCAGGGTATTTGTGCCTGTTATGGTAAACAGGTCATCCCCACCGCTGCCGGTTAAAAGCGCTGTAGTCGCACGGAAAATACCCTCGAATGCAAGGGTGCCAGCTCGCAACTGGTTATCGCTGCCATTCAATGTCAGGCCATCAATGTAGGCAAGGGCATCAAGACTGTCGCTGCCACCCCGGCCCTGCACTGCAGACAGGCCGGTAAAGCGCATTTCATAGGTTTCCACCTCACCGCCGGCACCCAGGGTAAAGGTATCGCTGTCGGCAGTACCCAGCAGGGTGGCATTGGTGGCGGTAAGGGTTTCTACATTGAAAAAGGCGATGCCGTTGTTGCTGGCTTCCCAATTATTACCAGTCAGTAACCACTCGGCACCTTCGGCTCCGTTGACCGTGTCGATACCGTCAAGGGCATCAACGCTGCTGATACCATTAAAGGCAATATCATTGGCCATCAGCGCATTCAGGCCGGTAATTTCGAACCTGTCCTCACCATCCGAGCCCGCCAGGCGGTTACTGCCCGAACCCGCATTGACTGTATCCACTTCGCTGAAGTTGATGTTCGCTGTATTCAGGGTATTTGTGCCGGTGATGGTAAACTGGTCATCGCCACTGCTGCCGGTTAAAAGCGCTGTGGTTGCACTGAAAATACCTTCGAAGTGAATGTGCCTACCGGACTGGAACTGACCGTCACTATTAGTTGACAGCCGTCCGTGTGACTGAAAGCTTCCATAAAAGTCACGTTGGTGTCGCGAAAATTGGCCGTCGTCACCGCTACTGGTCAAATGGTAGTGGCCGTGTTTATG
>NZ_JBLBUB010000045.1:0-1231 GCF_047289955.1 Microbulbifer jejuensis | reverse complement strand
TACCCAGAGTAAAGGCTTCACTGCCGGCAGTACCCAGCAGCGTGGCATTGGTGGCGGTAAGGGTTTCTACATCGGAAAACAGGATATCGCTGTTGCGCGCTTCTTTATTGTTGCCGGTCAGTAACCACTCGGTACCATCGGCTCCGTTGACCGTGTCGATACCGCCAAGGGCATCAACGCTGCTGATACCGCTAAAGGTAATATTATTGGCCATCAGCGCATTCAGGCCGGTAATTTCGAACCTGTCCTCGCCATCTGAGCCCACCAGGCTGTCGCTGCCCAAACCCGCATTGACTGTATCCAGCTCACTAAAGTCGATACCCGCTGTATTCACGGTATTTGTGCCGGTGATGGTAAACTGGTCATCGCCACTGCTGCCGGTTAAAAGCGCTGTGGTTGCACTGAAAATACCTTCGAAAGTCAGTGTGCCTGCCGACAGTTGATTATCACTGCCAGTCAAGGTCAGGCCATCCGTGTAAGTGAGGGCGTTTAGGCTGTCGCTGCCACCCCGGCCCTGTACTGAAGACAGGCCTGAGAAGTTCATCCCGTAGACTCCCACTGCATCGTCGGTACCCAGAGTAAAGGCTTCACTGCCGGCAGTACCCAGCAGCGTGGCATTGGTGGCGGTAAGGGTTTCTACATCGGAAAACAGGATATCGCTGTTGCGCGCTTCTTTATTGTTGCCGGTCAGTAACCACTCGGTACCTTCGGCTCCGTTGACCGTGTCGATACCGCCACGAGCATCAACGCTGCTGATACCGCTAAAGGCAATATTATTGGCCATCAGCGCATTCAGGTCGGTAATTTCGAACCTGTCCGCGCCATCCGAGCCCACCAAGCTGTCGCTACCTCCCTGGCCTTGCACTACAGACAGGCTGGAGAAGCTCATCCCGTAGACTTCCACTGCACCGTCAGTACCCAGAGTAAAGGCTTCACTGCCGGCAGTACCCAGCAGCGTGGCATTGGTGGCGGTAAGGGTTTCTACATCGGAAAACAGGATATCGCTGTTGCGCGCTTCTTTATTGTTGCCGGTCAGTAACCACTCGGTACCTTCGGCTCCGTTGACTGTGTCGATACCGCCACGAGCATCAACGCTGCTGATACCGCTAAAGGCAATATTATTGGCCATCAGCGCATTCAGGTCGGTAATTTCGAACCTGTCCGCGCCATCCGAGCCCACCAGGCTGTCGCTGCCTCCCTGGCCTTGCACTACAGACAGGCTGGAGAAGCT
>NZ_JBLBUB010000044.1:0-15477 GCF_047289955.1 Microbulbifer jejuensis | reverse complement strand
AGGCCGCTGTATATGCCGTCTGCCCAGATGTACACCCAGCGATCTTTATCCAGTCGCTTGGTTCGCCAGGTATCATACTCGCCTTTCCACTGCGCCTTTAGGCGGGCCACTGTACTGGCTGACAGGCCTTTTGCTTCTGGGCCAACCAGTACCGACAGGGCCTCTTCCATTTCACCGGTTGAAACGCCCTTCAGGTATAGCCACGGCAGCGCCGTCTCCAACGAGCGGGCCTTGCGTACATACGGTGGCACCAAGGCCGAGCGGAAGGTCACCGGCTCCCCGTCCTTGCTGCGAACCTTCGGCACCTTCACCTTTACTGGTCCAATCCCGGTCTGTATATCACGCTCTGGCAGGTGACCATTGCGGACGACAGCAGCGCGGCCGTCGTCCAGGTGGCGGCTTTCAAATCCTTCCATGAAGGTCGATAGCTCGGCTTCAATCGCCTGCTGCAGCAGCTCCCGTGCGCCTCGGCGCAAAAGCTTGGTCAGCGGGTCAGCGGCCTCCTGTCGACCTGTAAACTCAACAACGGTATTCTTGTTCATAGCGGCGTACTCTCGGTTGGTTTCATTGTTTGGCCACAACAAATCAACCAGATACGCTGCTTTCTTTCAAACCCTCAAACACCAGATTTGGTTATAACTCTCTATCAAGTATAGATACATCTCGGTTTGATAGATATCTTTTAAAATCGCCTACCACATCACCTTTAAGGTCAAATATCTCCACCCAGAAATCGCAGCGGTTTCCGCTGAGCCTTCTAAGAGCCAGAAGATAACCACCTAGATTTAATATTGGTTGCTCATCCATAAGAGTGCTTAACGCCGCAAGCAACGGCCGTAATGGAAGGCTGAAAGCCTGGAATGGAGGTCCAACCCACAGAGTGGGTGTTGTTGTCTTGCGTTGTTATGCATTGAGTACGGCCCGCACTAGAATCAGAGCTCCATATATGTATGCGATGATTTGCACCCAGAAGCTGCCCCAGGATACTGAGCCATAATTCGATTGAAAGCCTCTGGGTTTTTAATTTTTTTTTGCTGTATATCTAAAATCTAAAAGACGAACTATGGTCGCGAAACAACCCAATACACAAGAAGCTGCCCACCAACTAATAACCGAATCTATATCACCGACAATTTTTGAGCTTTCACTCAATTTTTGGTTGATTGCAAATGCGAGTGACGCAACACCGAAGCCTAAGAAGAGATTAATGGCGAATGAAAATTGTGTAATCCTAAAATTTTGCCATCTTAAATATCGTTCACGAGTTTCAGTGTTCATCTCTACTCCCTTGCAATGCATAAACTTTATATACTGATAACAATGACTACTATTATCCTGATTACTGGCCCGGAAGCAATTCTGTGCCAACTCTCCACAGCCTGCATTAAAAACAACCAGTTACATGGATTTGGTGCAATCGTGCAAAATATGATCACCCCCTTCAGAGTAAAAAACCGGCTCAGCGACCGGTTTGGGAAGTTAGGTGTCTGATAAAGACAACAATCGCAAAGTAGCTGATTTATACCTCTAAAACGCAAAAGGTCCAATGAACCGCCGTATGCGGACCCGCATGTGCGGTGGTGTGGGGAGGGCGGGCTAGAAACCCTCCTTTACCCGATTAAACTAACTATTTAGGAAAATGAGTGGCTTCGCCCATGTTTTGTTCTGATATTTGCATTCAACTCAGAGAGCATGCTTGCAATATCTCTCTCTATTAGAGTTCTATCTGCATTTCCTGCTCTTGTGGCAAATCCTGGACGCCTTCCAGAATGCTGAGTGTTAAAACCTGAGCGATAAGTCCCGATCTTGTATGAACCTGCACCATCTTTAATTATTGAAAAACCTATTGCGTTCCCTTGTGCTTGACCTCGGGCGATTTGAACTGCTTGCCCACCTGCCCAGTTTACCAATTGTGAATGCCCACCAGATCCAGGAAGTGGAGAGCGTATTACTCCATTGATTCGACTTAGACGGTTTTGTTGAGTATCAGCATCATTGGGTATATCTTGATTGTCTTGTCGCAACGCTAAAGCCAAATGAAGTGAGTATTCATCTTTTTCCGGATCGTATATAACGACCCCTAAAAAACTATCACCAACTCTACCACGTTGAAAGTTCTCTATTGACTCATCCGTTACCGCCATTTTAGCACCCTCCTGTTGACTACTTTTCTAGAAAATCCTATTTAATTATTGTTTTCTATTATTTACTATAGGTGCGGTCGAAATGTATTGAAGACTGCCTCACAGAAACCTCGCCAGGGGCCAACGCAAACTGTCTGAGATTGTTATGTGTGTGGCTGCTTATGACCAATTTCTATTTACTTGTGATGGCTTCGTATTGCCAGTCGACATCGAACGCTCTTTTTTCTTAAGTCTTTTTTAGTAGATCACACCTTTTCTTAAAGTAACCTTTATCTACGATAACGTATAAGAATCCACAATAAAAGTACCAAACCTATGCCATAAAAATATCCTTCCCCATACATTATTTATCCTATAAACCCATTCATAATTATTATCTCAGATTTGATTCCACGCCAAATCATAAAAAAGTCATTGTGAATCAATCAGATACAGAAAGTTAGTGCTAATGTACCACATGGAAAAATGATTATGATTGCTCTAGTATCTCAAAAGCCACCACAGAATGTAACCCGCTGTATTTTTTGGTTTTTAGGAAAAATAAGCCTCCCTGCCAAAATAATAATCACAGTGATCGAAGTTCTCTCTCTCACTTGGTCACATTATCTATGGAATGCCCCCACAAAGCTGCTAACCATGGCCCCCTGGGAGGCGATAGCGATCTCACCTGAGTCCCAGCACTCGGCCAGGCGGCAGGCGATGTCGTGAAGCTCAGGCTCTCCACACTCCATAAGTTCCGCCGTATTGCGGCACAGCTTCAGCAGGAAGGCCTGGGCATAGTCTCGTGCGGTGATGCGCCCCTCTATAAACAAATTCATTTGAGTAGTGATGATCAGCAGCAGAAAGCGTCTGCTGTGGGCCTCGGGACAGTTACCCAGACCACTGCTATCCGCCTCAGCGTGGCAGCGATAACAAAGGTGTGCAGCCATGGCATCGTGGGGCTTGATTCCCCGGCCCTTACCGTAGCTGTGGCTGCGCTGGCCCTGGTAGTGGGCGGCCACGGTACTGCCCTCGTTATTGCCACAGCGGACGCAATCACGGCCTTTGGCCAGCCTCAGTAGTTTTGGGATGCGGGTGGGTTGCAGGTTCACTTTGTCTCCCTGGATATCTCCAGCCTGAATAGTGAAATCCTCCATACGCCCTCCCCTCAGTAGCTCCAGATTGTGGCTTGGGGAAGTAGCTTCCTCTAGGCGTAAAAAAACCGGCTCAGGGGCCGGCTTTTTATTTAAGTATCAAATTTTGAGGTCGAACACTTTTACTTGTTATGGGTGACTTTGGCTCGAACATATTGATACCACTTGTCACTAGATTTTTTAATAATTTCAGCAGAATGAAAATGGCCTGGAGATTCTTTGAATATAAGATAATTCTCACCAGGTAAGAAAGTAAATTGTAATGTACACGCCCCAGCATAGTATAGTGATCGTGCAACTAGTTCATCCCCTTCTTTCCAGAAATCAGGGTTTTCATGCGAGTCGAAGTCAACCGACTTATGCTCATCTTTAGAGCGGAAGCCACGCCACTGAAATTCTGCTACTTCTTGACCTTTTAATACTTCGATTACTTTGAACTTAAACCGGTGATCTTTAGAGACCGGTGTGGCGAGATATATTGTATCTGTTTTTTCTATAAGCTCATTATGAGTCCAGTAAGAGCCTTGAGCTGGGATGGAGCACGCAAAAGCTTTTCCCCATAATAAAAAACCAGCCAAGATAATTATGCATTTTTTCACGCTCTTACTCATAACACTTTTTGAACCTGCGTCGTAGTCCTCGGATTCCTAAAGTTGTAAAGTGTTGCACATATTCAGCTACAGTGATTCCACCTGCAATACCAACGACTAATGGCAATACTGAATATTGTACGTAGTACAAATCCACAGTTTGCACTCTAATACTATTCAAAGCCAAAACCAGAACGGAAATACTTATGCCAATGTTAAAGACAGAGTATTTGGAAACACCAAATTGCTTTGCAAGAACAAAGCCCAGCATCCCAGAAAGAAACCCTTGAGCAAAGTAGCTCTTGAGGTTTAGAAAAATATCCAAATAGCGCGGAAGATCGAATATGCTGGGAGGTCGTATGTACAATGCTGAACACAGCATGGCAGCCCCCATAACAGCCACAAGTATTAAATGTTTTCCAATCTTACTCATATGACATTTAACGTCGTGGTAATAGGTGCGCGCTGTCTGCACGTCCTGTCTTGGACCGAAGGCCCGGAACGTACTTGACCACTTTGTTATGGCTTTCTGTACTCACCTATGACCTCAATTAGACCTACGATATTATCGTTTAGTTGCTCCAGTTCTTCTGCTGGAACCCACCATTCTGTGTGATGTGAGGCACCTACTTGTTCGATTTTGTACTTGGCCATCAAATCAGAGTTTACTTCAAACCTGGTGACGTAACCCACACCACTATCCTTGATATTCCATTGTGTGGCGATTTCCTTCGCGTAGCGTTCGTTCGTAACGGGATAGAAAATAGGCTGCATTGGCAAGCGAGGTGGCCAGCGCTTAAAACCTGACTCTTCTACGAGCTTGAGTTCTTTTGGGCCCGTAGGTCGATAAAGTGTTGTCGTCTTAGTGCTCATCGTTGCTCGAAGCCATAACATTTATATACTGATCACCATTATCCTGATTACTGTCTCCAAATCAATTCTGCGCCAGCCCCTTCATACGCTCTCCCCCTCAATAACTCCAGACAGTAGGCCGGGTACGCTCACCCTGTATAGGCTCAAGATCATCCAAGTGAAGGAATCGGCCGCCATGAGGACCATGCTGCTTCACCCCAATGCCGGTAAAGCCTTCCTCTATCGCGATCCCCAGCAGCTCATAGGCACGCCCACCTGCAACTGATACATCCACAGCCTGCCCGGTAGTGTGTGTCATGGTGGAGCCGATCTTGGCGCAGTGTGCCGGGCAGCGATAACCGGAAGTGACTACCATCGGCTTGTTGAAGCGCACCCTGACTCTGATCAATCGACGCATTGTGTCATTTGAGAAGTGGAGTTTCCCGCAGCAACGGCAGGACAACTCCTCTTCCGTGAAGTAGTCATTATCGAACATTGGATTTACCAGAAACGAAAAAGCCCGCACTGGGCGGGGCTCAGAAATGGTTTAGGCTATGAATCTGCGCATTTATGGCAACATGGGATTTTTATACTGAAGTGGTACAAGGAAAGTTAATCATTCCTCTACGTCCTGATTATGACAAAATCAAATAAAGGCGACTCGCACTCAGGAGTTAACCATGGATGACACTACTCGCGCCAAATACCTTTCTATCGCCCTAGTTACAACGGGTCTGATATATATCTTTGCCATATATCCGTTGATGGTATGGATATGGCCTTCAGGATGGGGCTGGGCACCAGCACAGCCGGAATACGAGCAAATTATTGTTGGGTTCTATGCAACTTTGGGCGTATTCCTGATTCTCGCCACCCGAAACATCGGTGCTTACATCGGTCTCATCTGGTTTACCGTCTGTTCAAACTTGGTGCATGCCACCATTATGCTGTTTCAGGTGCTAATCGATCGAACAGAACTAGCGAACCTGTTCGGAAATATCCCCGTCATGTATTTGATTGCGGGAGTTCTCTGGTATCTGCTACCCAGGCACAAAAAGTGCTCCTCTTGACGCACTAATTGTCCTGCTTTCGATACGAGTCTGCGCCAAGTCACTCTCGACTCAGAGACCTTACTGGAATCCCCAGCCAGTATTGAGGGAACCCCATGAGCTCAAAATCATCAGGGTGAACCACTACGTGGTTCAACCTGAAATCGTTATAGAGTACCCACCTGTTCCAGCGCCTGGCTATTGCAAAGCATCTGAGAGTTTCTTCCATAGGGGGCAGTGACTTCGGAGCAACCAGACGAATTACGAACACAAAAAAATCCGCAAAATAGCGGGTTCTTAGCCGGAAATGTGCAAAATGGGCATGCTAGTGTTTGTACACCCTCTCAGGACAAAGTTGTCAACACCCTGTTAAGAAACGCTCCTGATAATCTTCTACGAGTTTAGCCACTGGGCCTAATGCCCCCCCTATCCAGGCGGCGTTGAAATCGCTTCCAGATCCTCACTCATTCCCGGTTCCACTCTGTCTTATTGCAGCCCAGGATTTCGCGAGCATGATTTAGGTTGACGGGCCTTCTGTTCACATCTCGAAGCGCACACGCGGTAATACAAAACAATGTCAACTGGCTGACCCGAGTTCTGTCGTGCGGTTCGCCCCATTGGTCAAACTCGGTCGCCAAGCATAGTAGTCACAGAGATGCTGTCTCCCCTGCTACTCTTTTGTCGAAACCCCAAGTACATCTAGTTAAGGAGCGTGCAATGAATCATTTGCCAGAAGAAGAGTTAACTATGATACCTGGCGGGAGTTTAATCACCGCTACCCCAGAAGAGGGAAGATCCTTAGCGATGATGATCGCTCGCCATACGATCCATAACATCCAACCAGACCTTGAAAAGCTTGTGGCTGGTCGTGAAAAATATGCAACTGCTCCAGACAGTCTAATAGCTGCAAGCCAAGTTGTAGCAATTGAATTTCAAACCATTGCAGCAGCTAACAACTACTGGAAGTGATAACGCAGCTTGCCCTCTACTGCAAAGTTTCTTCATTTAATAGAGAAGCTTCACTCCCAAACAAGAAAGTAGCTAGAATAAAAAGCCCCGCCGGGTTAACCAGACGGGGCTTTCAAAGGGGGTATGGTCCCGCTGCGCATACTTCGCGACAGCTTATACAAAGTTAGTCCATATGGACGTATGGTGTCAATACATACAGGCTGTTTTTAAATACAGTTATGCGGCATTCTGCGACAAAAAGAAAGCTTCCACCGTTGCTTCAACAATTTGACACATTTTTTCAACCCAGGGCTTTGACTTTTTGACCTTCCTGGCCACATCCTGCATTTCCCACCGGTAGTAATACCGCAACCAAAAAACCAACCTCTCCAGCGTAGCCCTCTCCTTGTCCTGACGCCTGGCTATCACATTCAGGTAAGCCAATACTGCCGCATCCGTAAGGGCTGCTCTCTCGTAATCTATCGGCTCCGGGCTCTCCCTGCGCCCTGGTAGCATCCTTCGGCCAAATGAAGCCATACGGGGCCAGTTCACCGAATCTCCTGCCCGTTCAGGATAGGCCCTGGACCACTCCCACAAGCGCTCGCGAATGCTGATTTCATTGACCATCTTTTCCCCTATCTCGATTAACCAACAAATTGCCGGAATCTCTTAGACGGCTCAGCCTGGTGTACCTCCGCCGTCCATACATCCATGCGGAACTGGTTGAGCTTGGCTTTGAGGTTGTCGATACCCGGCTCACCACGGCGGTGCTTTGCGGTGATCACTTCCACCAGTCCGGGGTTTAGGGAATCGGGATTGTCTTTGTCCTCCCGATACAGCAGAGTCACTATGTCGGCGTCCTGCTCAATAGAGCCGGAATCACGCAACTGGGACATATTGGGCCGGCCACCCTTGGCTGCTTCACGGTTGAACTGGCACAGTGCCAGTACCGGTATATCCAGCTCCTTGGCCAATGCCTTGAGCCCGGCAGAGACGCTGGCCACTTCCCGCTCGCGGCTCATCCCATCTCCACGCACCTGCTGCAGGTAATCCACCACGATCAATGACAACGGGCTCTTGCGGTGTTCACGGCGAGCACGGCTGGCAATCTGATTCATATGCAGCGCACTCTGGTCACCGGCGGGCACAATACGGCGATGGTGTACAAATACTGTAAGCAGCATGCCCTGGAACGGGTGTTTGCCATCAAGGGCGCCAGCACCCCGGGTATACCGCTGGTTGGTCGCCCGAGCAAAAGCAACAAGGGCAACGTCAACCTGTATTTAATCGGCACGGACACCGCGAAGGAATCCATTCTGGGGCGGTTGCAGATTAGCGAGCCCGGCCCGGGTTATGTGCATTTTCCGGTTGCTAAAAAAATTGATCGGGAATATTTCGAGCAGCTGACCTCGGAGAAGCGCGTACCGAGAAAGAAAGATGGTCGCATTGTCAAAAAGTTCGAACCGGTTCGCGACCGCAATGAAGCCCTGGACTGCTACGTCTACGCCCTGGCTGCACTGGAAATTCTCAACCCTGACTACCCTGCCCTGGCCACCCGTTTGCAACCGGAAGAGCCGGAGCCGGAAGAACGCGATGTGCTGGTGCTCAACCCCGAGCCCCCAAAACCCAAGAAGCGCCGCCGGCGCAACAGTGCCCGCAGGGTGGGCGGAATCAAAAGGTAAGCCATGATTGAACCGCGAAAATTAATTGCCGGCGATAGTGTTAGTTGGGGTCGCACCCTGTCCGGCTACCTGCCCAGTGACGGCTGGACGTTGAGCTACCGTTTGGTTTCGTTAAACAACAGTTATGAGATTTCCAGCAGTGGTAACGGCGCTGAGCATCAGGTGGTGCTCTCCGGTGCCGATACCGAAAACTGGGTGGAGGGCGACTACAGTCTGGTGGCCTGGGTCAGCAAGGGTGACGACCGCCATACTCTCAGCCAGGCCCGTGTGCGGGTTATGCCCAATCCCGCCAGTGCCGACTATGACCCCCGCAGCCACGCTGAAAAAATGCTGACAGCGCTGCGCGAACAGCTGCAGAAAAAAGCCACCAGCGGCAAGCAGAGCATCACCGTAGATGGTCAAACAGTTACTTATGCCACCTGGGACGAAATGGTCAACGCTGAAAAATATTACCGCGGCCGGGTCAACCGCCAACGCCGTCGGGAACGTGAAAAGCGCACCGGGCGCACATCGAACCGCGTGCTTGTCCGTATTCGATAGGAGCAGACCATGAATATTCTTGATCGTCTCACCGGGCGCGCCGCCTTGCGGGAAGAAGTGGGCCGTCTGACACAAAAAGTCGAACAGCTGGGTCAACAGTCACGCAACGTGCGCGGCGCTATGCGCAACGCCGGGCACTTTAAAGCCGCGCAGAAAAGCCGCCTGACCGAAGATTGGGATACCATTCCGCACCCGATCAACCAGCAGCTGCAGCG
The DNA here is from genome assembly GCF_047289955.1 of Microbulbifer jejuensis. Taxonomy (NCBI): domain Bacteria; kingdom Pseudomonadati; phylum Pseudomonadota; class Gammaproteobacteria; order Cellvibrionales; family Microbulbiferaceae; genus Microbulbifer; species Microbulbifer jejuensis. The sequence continues at coordinate 6,324 of NZ_JBLBUB010000044.1, read as the reverse complement.
GGATCTGCTGCCGATGATCGCGCGCAGCCGCCAGCTGGCAAAGAATGATCCTTATCTGCGCAGGTTTTTTAGCCTGGCGAAAAACAACGTGATTGGCCACGCCGGCTTTAAATTTGCCGCCAATGTCAAAACCAGTAGTGACAAGCCAGATAAGCGTGCCAGCCGCGCTATTGAAACCGCCTGGCGCCAGACCTGTAAAAAAGGGGTGCTCGACTATCGCGGGCGCAAATCCTACAAAGGGTTGTGCGAATTAATGCTGCTCAGCCTGTTGCGTGATGGCGAAATACTCGCCCTCAAGATCCGCAATTCGGAAATCAAGCCGTTTGGCTTTGCTGTGCAGTTGCTAGACCCGCTGCTGCTGCAATTAACCAGCGACCACGCACCGGGAAAAATTGGGCACAAAATCACCCTGGGGGTCGAGTTCGACAGCGCTGGTCGTCGGGTGGCCTATTGGTTGCACAGCACCGACACCACCCATGCCGACTACTACACCCTGCATGGACGCGGTTATCTGCGCATCCCTGCCGATCGCATCATCCACGAATTTCTGGATGAGTATATCGACCAGGCGCGCGGCTTCCCTATTCCGGCCGCCGCTGCCGAACGGCATTACAAACTGAATCAGTACGAAGATGCCGAGCTATCTGGCGCAGTGGTGGGTGCTTCCACCATGGGAGTGCTTGAGCGCAGCGAAGAGGATAATGGCTTTGACGGCCAGGGAGAACCCGGGTACGACGAGGACGCCGAGGACTACGACGAGAACTTCCACATGGAAGTAGAAGGCGGTACTTTTCAAATGCTGCCTCACGGCGCCAAGCTGAACACCTGGGATCCTCAACACCCCAACCAGGCTTACGGTGAATTTGTGAAAGGGATCTTGCGCTCCATCGCCGCTGCCCTGGGCGTTTCCTATTTCAGCCTTGCCAACGATCTTGAGGGGGTGAACTTCTCTAGCGGTCGTATTGGTGCTCTGGAGGACCATGGAGTTTGGAAGACGCTTCAAGATTGGCTGGTAGAAAACATACTCCAACCCATTTTCGACGACTGGCTGGCCCAAGCCTTGCTAATGGGGGCCGTGCGCCTCAGTGGAGGAAGCCCATTGCCCGCCGCCGGGCTCAGCCGCTATTGCGAAGGTGCCGCGTTCAACGGTCGACGCTGGGCGTGGGTGGACCCCAAAAAAGAAATAGACGCGCACAGGGAAGCCATAGTGCTGCGCGTCACCAGTCGCAGCGAAGTGATCCGCGACCGCGGGCGCGAACCGGAAGAGGTCTGGGACGAAATCCAGCGCGAAGAGGATGAGCTGCGCCGCCGCGGTATCGACCCGGAGATTGCTACCAACAAAGCTGCCGAAAAGTCCGCCGAACAAGAAAAGCAGGAGTCCGACAAAGATGACACCTAAAAACCTGGGCGATTTGATTCGCCAGATCAATGACAAAGGGTCGCATCGAGCGGCCCTTTTTTGTACCTCATCGCCGAGCGGCACCCGAGCCGAGGGTGAGGAAGAACGCAGCCCTATCGATCAGGAGGCCCGCACTGTTGAAGTGGCATTTGCCAGCGAAACGGAAGCGGTCGAACGCTGGTACGGCATTGAGGTATTGATTTGTACCCCCGAAGCGGTGGACCTGTCCCTGCTTAATAACGCCGCTCCGGTACTGGACCAACACGACAGATGGACCCAGGTGGGTGTAGTGGATTCCGCCCGTGTGGACAGTGATCACATCGCGCGCGCAACTCTGCGTTATAGCCGCGGCCAACGGGGTGATGAGTTGTTCCAGGATATTGCCGATCGCATTCGCACCAAGGTCAGCGTGGGTTACTCCATCCTCGAAATGAAACTGGTGGAGGAGCGTGAAGACAGCCCGGACGTGTATCACGTTACACGCTGGCAACCCTATGAAATTTCCAACGTGTCGCTGCCCGCCGATGACGCCGTGGGTGTCGGTCGCAGCGCGGCCACCAGGACGGCGACACCAACTCCCCAGGAATCTGACAACAACGCCGGAGGCGGGGACCGCGGTGCGGCACCCACTGTCAGCGATCTGCCTGCAACCCCCAACACTACCCGAGAACCCACTATGACCGAAGAAGAGAAAAAAGCTGCCGCCGCAGCCGCCCGTCAACAGGGCGCCGCCGATGAAACCCAGCGCATGACCGATATTCTCGACCTGGCGCGCCAATACAATGCGCCCAGCGAACTGGTAAACGAATACCTGCGCGACGCAACGAAAACCAAGCACGACTTTACCACCGCGCTGCTGGAGGCCCGCGCCAAAGAAAAGGGCACTCAGGCGGAGAGCCCGGGAATCGGCCTGAGCGAGCGCGAAGTGGGCCGGTTCAGTTTTGTCAAACTGCTCCGTGCTATGAGTTTTCCCGAGAATACCGCCTACCGCGAGGATGCCGCCTTTGAACTGGAGTGCAGCCAGACTGCCGTGGACAAGTTTAAGGGCGAGCGTAAAGGCTCCCATATGATTCCCCACGATGCCCTGGTGGCCACTCGAGCGGTGACCCAGGGGCAATTGGCGCGGGCCGGTTTTAATCTGCGTGCCCTCACCGCCACCGGCGGCGATACCGGTGGCAACCTGGTAGGCACCACCCATCTTGCCGCCAGTTTTATCGAACTGCTGCGCAATCGCATGGTGCTGTCCAACCTCGGCGCCACAATATTAACCGGCCTCAACGGCAACCTGGCGATTCCACGCCAGATCGGCGGCGTCACCATGTACTGGCTGGATCCGGAAAACAGCGATATCCCCGCCGAGGGTCTACCGGTATTTGATCAGGTGGCACTGTCCCCGAAAAACGGTGCCGCCTATACCGAGCTATCCCGCCAGCTGCTGCTGCAAGGTTCCCCGGATGCCGAGAATCTGGTGCGTATGGACCTGGCCAAGCAGATGGCGCTGGGTATGGACCGGGCGGCGCTCTACGGCACTGGCGCCAACGGCCAGCCCCGCGGCATTACCAATCTGACTGGTATCAACACCGTCGATTTTGTCGGGGTGTATCCGACCTTTGCCGAAGTGGTGCAGATGGAAACTGAGACCGCCCTGGATAACGCCGACGTGGAGAGTGCTGCCTATGTGATGGCGCCGGGACTGCGCGGTTATTTCAAGACCACGGAAAAATTCAGCGGCAGCAACGGCCAGACCATCTGGGAGCCGGGCAACCAGGTCAACGGCTACAACTCAGTGGTTTCCAACCAGGCCGCTGTGGGCGATCTGCTGCACGGCAATTTTGCCGATGTGATTATCGGCATGTGGGGCGGCCTGGATATGCTGGTCAACCCCTACAGTGGTGACAAGGCCGGCACCGTGCGCATTACTGCGCATCAGTCCTGTGATACCGCTGGACGCCACCCGGAAAGTTTCTGCCACGGCAAGCAGTTTACTCCTTAAATTTTTCAACCTTTCTAACGCAGAGGTCCGCTATTTGCGGGCCCCTGTTTTTATTCATCCGTTTCCCTTTGTGAGAATTCCCCATGGAAAAGCAACAGAATGAAGTCGCCGAGATTACCATCACCCGCAACACCAAAGTCGGCGATAAATTTATCGCACGGGGCACCGTGCTCAAAATCGGCAAAGACACTGGTCAGGTCAGCAAGAACGATGCCCGTGTTCTACTCAATTGTGGCAAGGCCCTGCCCGGTAAATGTAATCGCACGCTGGCAGCGGTCACCGCCGAAAAGAAAGCGACTGAAGCAAAAGAGTCCGACGACAAATAACCCATGTACACCGAACTGATCGACCCGGACCTGCCCGGCTATGTGGAAGCCCGGGCCCCCGCCGGCACCCTGCCGGGTATTTTTACCGATGCCTGGCAGGAGGCCGCGCAGCAGGCGGGCACGGTACCGGTGCTCACCTGTGATGCCGATACCGCAATCGCCCTGGGCGCCGGTGTTGGTGCGGCGCTGACTATTAAGGGTGCGCTCTATGCCATCCGCGAGCGTCAGCCCCGCAACGGCGGTGGGGTTTCCCTGATTCTGGAGCAGCAATAAATGGCCCATGTCGCCAAGCAATTGTTGGACGCGGTGACCGCCGCTGTTACCGGCCTGCCTATTACCGGTGATCGGGTGCAGCAGTCGCGTACCAGCCCGCCGGCAGGATCGACGATCAGCCCGACAGCACCGGTGCGGAACTGCCGGACAGCTGGTATAGCGCCGAAGGCACCGCCATGACTGTCGCCGGCCTCAGTATCGACAGTAGTGGTTTTTTAACTGCGGATGGCAGCCTCGCCGGCAACCCAAATAGTCGAGCAGTGTTTTATTATCCGGGGGATTTAACCATTCCCGCCGGGCGTATGCTTACTGTCAGTGACAATGTGGAACTGCGGGTGCGCGGGGTACTGCAGATCGACGGCATCCTGCGCGGTACCCCCAGCAATGGCGGGCGGGGTTTTTTGGGTTCCTGTCGCGGCGGCTCCGGGCGGGTGGTTGGCAAGCGTGTGCCTGGCCATATTTTCGAGGAAAGCCGCGGGGTTGTGATCACCGGGCGCAATGCGGTGATGCCGCCACTCAATATCACCAACGAGGGCGGGGATCTGCAGGGCATACCCCATGATCTGCGCGGCACGGGTGGCGCCCGCGGTGGCAATTCCTTCCGCTATTTGCGTGGTGACCTCAGCTACGAGCCGGCAGGATTTGGCGGTATTGGTGGCAGCGGCGGTGCCGGCCTGGCGGTGATCGCCCGCGGTATCGCGTTGGGTGTGTCCGGGAAAATCGACAGCTCCGGTGGTGATGGTGGCCCCGGTCGCGGTGTTGAGCTAAGACCTATCCCCGGTGGCAGCGGCGGTGGCGGCGCCCCCGGCGGTGTGGTGCTGCTGGTAGACGGTACTCAAAATCCAATGCCGGTACTCAGCAACAATAAACTCATTGCCTGCTATGGCCACAGTCCCGACGCCCCCGGCAGTGCCGGGCTGGGGGATCACTGTCTCGGCACCAGTGCCGTGCGACTGCTGTTTGTGCCCAAATCCCGCACGCCTTATGACGACTACGAGGACCCGGCGCTAGACCCCAGTGTGCAACAGGCCATGGATGCCGCTGCCGAGGCCCAGGCCGATGCGAATATTGCCCTGGCGGACCTGGATACTATCGCCGCGGACGGCATACTGCATCAGAGCGAAAAGCTGCAGATTATCCGCGAGTACGCGCAATTACTGGCTCAGCAGGCGGGGCTGGAAAACCAGGCCGACGGCGCCGGCCTGACCACGGAAAAAGCCGATTACACCGGCAACCTGGCCGCGCTCACCAGTTACCTCGGTGGCCTCACACCCGCCTGGAACAATACCAGTGCAGATACCCCCATCAGCCGCACCCTTTGGAACATCAACTGGCAGGCGGCGTACCATGCCCGCAACACCCTGCTCAACGCCATTGCGCAGCAGGCCCGCGAAGCCGGTATGCTCGGCGCCGCACTGCAATTTAAATGGGACCGCAGACCCCTGGGGTTGAGCTGGCCTGTCAGTACAAACTATGCCGGCGGCACCAAATACACCTTTAACGCCAGTGCCGGGCGCGGCTATCTGCATGTGCTGGCCAATGATGCCGAGGGCGGTGCCCGGGTTGGCCTCAATGGCCGCGAAGTCGGCGTAATGCGTGGCGACGATGGGGTTACCCAATGGTACAGCTTTCCAATCACGCTGGTGGCGGGTGCCAATGAGCTTTCCGTGTGGGCCAGTTCCAGTGACGGCGGCACCTACGGCGGTTTGGTGGTCACCCTCGGTGGCAGCGGCGATCCCCAAGCACTGCTGGATGCCTCTGTGGCCGACGCCAGGGCCGCTGCCGCCGAAGCCGCCGCTGCTGATGCCCAGGCCGATGCCACCGAGGCACTGGCCGACTTAAATACAATTGCCGCAGATGGCAAGCTGCACCCCGGGGAAAAACCCCAGGTTATCCGCGAGTACCATCAACTGCTCGCAGAGCAGTCCGGTATTGAAACCCAAGCGAACCGTTACGGTATTACCAGCGAGAAAACCGCCTATAGCGGAGCCATTACCGCCCTATCGGATTATCTCAGCGGTACCGGCTGGAACAATACCGCCACGGTCACCACCATCAACCGCAACACCTGGAATAGCAAATGGCAGGGGGTATACACCCAACGACAGGCACTGCTCAATAAAATCGACCAGCTGGCCGGCTCCCAAGCGGACTGGGACAAAATCTATGGTGGCAATAAACCGGAGGATAATGCCACCGTGGGGGCCACGCTTGAGGAGCGGGCACAGTTTCGCACCACGCGTCACACCTTTCTGGAAGCTTTCGAAACGTCTGACTGGATAAACGCCTGGACCCGCTACACTGGCGCAGGTGAGATGGCTGTTGGCAGTGGT
>NZ_JBLBUB010000043.1:0-22117 GCF_047289955.1 Microbulbifer jejuensis | reverse complement strand
TCGATTGGTTTAACCATCGCCGCATTCTCAGGCCAATTGGCGATATACCTCCAGCCGAATACGAAAAGCTGTATTATCAGCAAGCCGAGTCTGCCCAAGCGGCATGACTCAAATCAAATTGCCTCCGGCAAACCCAGGGCGATTCAATCTGCTGTTTCCATCTTACCCGCAGTAGTGTAGGTATAGGACCAGTTCTGCTCAGTAATCGCCGCATGGGTGCCATGGGCCACCAATAAGCTAAAAGCCCCCGCAAGAATAGACTTGCTGAAATACATATCAATTCCTTCGAATCTTCTTAGTTGTTAGTTTGTTTTGTTTAAACTCTATGCAATCGGATCTTGTTAAGAGTCTTCTGCCGGTGTGACTTTTTTACTGAGTAAACGGCCTTCGGTGTCATAGGTGTACTCGGTAATACCTTCGAAAGTAATGACTTTTTTAGGCAAGTTAAGAGTATCGTGCCATTCGGTGGTTATTACCTTGGCTTCAGGTGTGCCTGCAGCTTCGGTGCGGGTCAGCTCACGTCCCAGATTATCACGGGTGTAGGTGGTGGTATTGCCTTCCCAGTCCGTTTCACTGGCAACAAAGCCATTGGCATCGTAGGAATAATTCATATTCGCGGCTGCACAATTGGCCGATGCTTCACCCTCTACCGAGGTGATACGCTTCACACCATGCACATCAGAGTAGTTATAGGTAGTTTTTTTGTCGAGGGCATTAGTAAGACGACGGGTATTCTTATCGACATACTCCACATCGACGGATTCCGCACCACCGTTGTGCTCTGTGCGAATCGCTCTACCTTGATCGTCATAAGTGAAGGTGCTGTAGACATTGCCAGCCTCATCAGTTACGCCTGTCAAGGCATTGGGGAAACGGCTGTCTTCGTAGCGGAAGATGCGTTTAGAATTATCGTTATCAGGGAAGGTGATAGATTGCAACAGATCACTATTTGTATAGCCAAACCTGTAGGTAGAACCATCATTGCGACTGATTGCAAGAAGGTTACGAGGACCCGACCAAATGAGATTCATACTATTCCCATTATCATCGGTAATAGTGTAGACACTAGGCCCAGCCACAACCTCATTATAAGTATAGGTGATACCCTGACCCTGCTGGTTTTCTACACGAAGAATACGGCCATTGCTGTCATAGGTTTCTGTATATTCGCTACTTTTCAGCTCCCAGCCAGTGAATTTACCGTTTTCATCCAGCGCTTTTTTTACTCGCCAGTCTCTATTGGCTTCTGCCACAAAAATGCCATTCTCATTTTTGAAGTGAAGATCCTTGCCATTGGGACGATAAGCGATAACCCTTTCCGTAACTCTTTCAGTTTCTCTCTCAGGTAGTGTGTAGTGAGCAAGAAAGAGACTATGGTTATGCCGCCAATTATTATTCACAGATGCAAAATAATTACCAACACCCACTTCGAGTTGCCTTTCCATAGCATTCTTTTTACCTAAAGGTAAAGAAATGCGCGGTAGCCTTCCCATAACCTCAGGCTCTGTATGTAACACGGTTTGTATTTTTGGAGTAGGCTCATCATTATTTAAGAATGCTTCACCGATACTAAATCCGGCACCGCTCTTTTTTTGGTTTCCAAAGCTATTGTAAAACCAAGTGAATGTTAAAGGGAAATCACCCTCAGCCTCAAAAACAGTCTCGCGCTGTAATTTGTGACCATTAAAGAAGTTAATCGGATTGCCGGCTTCATTTGAGCAATTCTCAGGTTCTGGAGGTGCGATGCAATCTCTGGCCGAACTATCCCACGGTTTGTCTATTGGGCATTCTTTTTCACATAGGCCAGTTTTCGTATTAAATCTCGTTGGAGGCTCGCACATTGGGGCAACTTGTTGGCATTCATAAGTTCGATGTTTTCCATTTTCTTCAACTCTAATACGATTAAAGTTATCTGGGCAAAACCAATAAGTAATTACGCGTAACTGTCCCTCAATATCTATCTCACGACCCGGATACTCACTGCTAACGCTGTACCTCGCTAGATTATAATGAACACTGTCTGGTTCCCCATTGGTATACCAAGTACCTGATACTGGCTCAGATCCCGTAGTATAATGATGACTACAAGACCAATAAATTTTGTATTCCGCTTGCTTCATACATCTATCAAAACTCTCTTTTGATTTTTGGTTCCAGCGGCTGATCACGGCGTCGCGGTCTGGTAGCCGAAACCGATCCCCATAAATCTCGTGAACTTTTAATACATCAGTGGTGAAAACCTCTGCAGCGGCTGCTTTCAGAGTTAAAATTTCCAAAATAAAGAAAACGATAAGAAAAATAAGTTGTTGTTTTTTTATACCATGCATCACAAAAACCCTTAAAGAAACAATAAAATGTGTCTCGCGCTCAATCTAATCCAACAATTCTAAAAAATTACAGCCAATCCATTATTATTTGCTTGGTTTAAAATCCGTAGATTAAGAAATCAATCAGCGTCTAAACGCTGCAAGACAACAATGATAACAATTTCCTGGGTGGCTTTCTTTTATTTTAACAACAAAATTCTCAATCCTTCGTCCCTCAGTTCGCAAAAGGAGTTCACGTAATGCGCCATCAAATGTCAATTACATGCCATTACATCAAAAAATATTGCAGCTACATTACATAGGAATAGTGATTTATTTCACGTTTGGCTTCACTTTCAGTGGCAATATGCGGTGCGTACACCCAATTTCGAGCTGGGTATTCCCTATGGCAGGCCAGCAGTGCTCTCTACAGTGGCATCACTCACAATAGAGAAACTCACTAAGCGAGAACAATAAATATTCTTAAGGACGGCTTCGGTGTTCAATGATGTCTGCACTAACACCGCATTAATCTGTTTTTGAATAAAATCCAGTTTTAGCTGCTTGGCCTTGAATGGAATATCCTCAGCCAGCATATGCCTATGTCGTTTACACACTCCGCTCAAACGGTGGCTCACTTGAACCAGAGTATGACCTTGAGTCTGATTGATGTGGGGTTCGGTATACTAAACAAAAAAATATGCATCTGGTTTATCTAAAAACTTGGCTATTGCCAGGGATGCACTCTCTGACTTGCATAGCCTCGACCAGTTTCAGTAACCGATAGGCACACCCGTCGATCACCTCTGCCTGGCACGCTCTACATTCACCCTAGTGTCGACTATGGCCAACCCCAGAATGCTTTCCATGCTCGCTAGGCATTCCTCTGTGCGCCCCCCTGCGGTGAGTTTGACAGCGTGGTCCGGATTAATCACTATGTCCTCACCTTTCAGGTTGAGTTGGTTCACCTTACCGCCGTTATTGACGTCCCCATCCATCCGGGTTGCCTGCATGCGGATTAATTTACAGGTAGACTGTCCTTCTGTAATGCAAAAGGCCACCTAGGCATCCAACAGTCTAGTTGCATCGGGATTGGCATTTTTATAATAAATGAAGTTTCAACTACAGCTAAGCGACTGAAAACTGTATTTTTAAATCCTTTGTTTGTATAATGGATGATAGAATTTACCGGGTCGGACATTTTGGTATGATGATACATTGTATTAAATGTGAGTCCAGAGCAGTTATCACCAGTAGAAACAGAGTCGATCCCAAACTCTCACAATTATATTGTGCCTGCAAAAATCAGGACTGCGGCCACACCTTTGTGTGTGACCTTGCTTTCTGTCGTACCATCAGTCCGCCAAAAAACGACCAACAGAGCTTACTTAAGAATCTGTTAATGACACTGCCCGCAAAGGACCGTCTGGCTTTGTTTGATTCCATAAACAAGCATTAGCTTCTATCTACGTACGCCAGTCTGCAATCAGCTTTATTCATTAGGGTTGGCAGGAAGAATACGCCTTCCGTGAAGGCGTGATCTTTCACCTGGCCGAACCGGTTATCCACTTGGAAGTCTACGGTGTGTCGGAATACCATATCTTGTAGGCCCTCACCCTTAAGACGTTCACCATTGATCACACTGTGTTGCCTTCTATATTGCCCTCCCTCAACTATCCCGCAGCCTGTCGCATACTCCGCGTCACCCCGGCGCGCGCAGTCAGCCCCACGCCTCGCCTGCGGTCTTTATGTGTCGATTTTGACTTATTGGCGAAGGGTGGTTTAGGCCAGGCCCGGCGGGGGCTGCGTGGGGATTGGAGGGGGCTTGCGGACGACGCAAAACGACGCACGATCAAGGGTAAGGAGGGGGAGGGACCGGGGTGCCGCGAGGGCACCCGCGGCAATTGGCTCAGTGGCGCACAATTCGGGGGGACAGGGGGATATTCACTTCCGGGTTTGGCTTCGCACTGAGGGAGAGACTATGCAGCACGGAAAGTGCGGCGACATAGGTATGCCCGCACTCCACATCCGTACACTGAAAATAGATTTCTCGGTACAGCGGCGTGATCTGCTGACTGGTGCGCGCTCTTGCCTTTGCGCCACAGTGGGGACAACAGAGGCCGATGCGCATGGGGGTTGTGTCCATTACCGGCTTGGGTCCGGTCTCGTTAATTGCCTGGGTTTCCATCACTGTGCCCTTGATCAGTTGTTCATAGTAATAGTACCTGATATACCTGTAGTGGGAAGCTGGACCAACGAATGTTGGCGTTTTTTACAGAGTTATCAAATCACTGACCATAGAAATGTCGGGCATGAATGCACCCGCTCAGCAAAGAATCCAGCAAGAACGTCGACAACTGTGGTGCATTGAGCCCGTACGGGATTGAATATGGGTTTGTATCAATTCAGGCCGAAAAAAATCATCATAGATTCTTAACACACCACCCTGTGATCGGTTTCATTTCCTTGTCTATACGCCGTTCTATCCGATTCAGCTTTTCATCAACCAGTTGCAAGAAAGCTTCACTGCATTCCTTGGGGGAATCAAGGTTAAGTGCGTCAAGAGCGCGTCGCACAGTTGAAACTTCATCAATCAAACCTGCTCGACATACATCCAGATGCCCAACCTGAGCTTTCGAAATAGAAGTTACAGAAAAGTTATCCATGGCATTATTCTCCAGTTTCCTGTTAGAGAATTGTTCTGACTTATAAGCAAATCATAACAGAGAACAATTTACCAACTGAAGTTTGATTTGCAACTAATATTTTCAGTTTCTAATTTTTTAAAAAAATAACAAATAAACTTTGACATTAATATCTTTGAGAAATTTTACCAATCAAGAAAACCCTTTTTTAAACATTAAAGAAGTATGGAGGTCCTTGATGAAGAGGGTGGATGAATGTACGTGCGGAAACGACTGGTAACTTGCAGAAATGCGTATTTACAATCGCATCACATGGGTAATCCTTGCTCGTATTGGAATGGAAAAAGAAAGGTGTAACGGGTTGCCGGCCCCCTGTCCGTGAGCAGCCTCTTCGAGAGCAGCCTCTTCGAGAGCATAAGTCCTCTCCCTGATGTTCTGACAAAGCCTGACATCGATTGTAATGCCTTGTAATAAAAAGATTTTGTGATGGTGGGGCAGGGGCAGGCTGTCTCCACAAAACTGTGGAGACAGCATCGGGAGGGTTAAATATCGTAGTGATTGCGCTCGTCAGGCAGGTCCGTGAGGTATTCTACAAACTCTACCTCGAAGCCATCCGGGTCCAGAAAGTAAATATTCTTTCGGTGAGGTGACTCGGCTCCGTCTTTATAGGGCCGGAATCCGGCTTGATCCAGTCGCTCTATGAGCCTCTGCAGGTTGTCGGTGACAAATGCGAAGTGAGCGAGGCCAACCTGTGAGCCTGTCAGATCCCGGTTATCACTGTCACCGTGGTCACTGAGAGCCAGATATTGGTAATTGTCACCAAAATGCAGCCACTTTCTGGGTTTTCCATACCATTCTCCCTCTCCGCCACCCCTGATCTGCCAGTGTGGGAAGACAGCCTGATAAAAACTCAGGCTCATGGGGATGTCCCTTACCACCAGATTTACATGTTCCAAATGCATCATAACCTTTCTCCTTCTTCGTGGATCAATCCGGCTCGTTTGTGTTGATAAATACAGGATAAAACCTCATGTTTGGTTGAGGTAAAGTGTTTTCTTCCGTGTGATAAGAGGTTTTTGTGGATACACCGAACCTGTCTGTAGGCGTAGTGGCCGAAAGGTGTGGGGTTAAAGTTTCTAACCCCCTCCATTTACAAGGGAGAGGGCTAGGTGTCGGCCTTCCATCGGTTCGAAGTTTTCAGTGTTTAGATGGTGTTCTAAACGCCGGCATGGCTTGCTGTAAAACCCAGGCTTCGGATTGAGTGACGTTTGCAGCGACTGCTTTATGTCCGCAGCCTTCAGGGGAACGGAGGGCGGCAACCAGCTTGGGCAGCATGTATTCCAACAGGGGATTGTCGAATCTTGCTTTTAGAGCATGGGTAAGACGTGCCCAGTGATCAATGTCTTCTTCCAAGTGTCTGGAGACGTATTTGATAACGGCTTGGGCTCCGATAAACTCTCGCGCGTCTTTGGGGGACAGCAGGCGGTAGGCCACGATGTCTTTTTCATGGTCGTCGTGATCCCAATCCCCGAGGGGCAGGTCAAACGAGTCACCAGCAAACGCAAACAGTTCTTTACCTTCGCGCAGGCGAATAGCGATTGGGGTATCTGCTTCAATCCCTGCCGGAAGATCACCAGTCTCGTTTCCTGCAAATTTTGTCCATTCGGGGGTTTCAGGCTGTACTGGTTTCTGGGTAGTAACGGGAGGTTGGGTGCTTTCTAGTTGGATTTCCATAGTCAGATCCTTTTAAAAATGGGCTCAGTGCCTGCAGCCCTGGTGGTTACTGCTGGATGAATACGCCGAAGCGCAAGAAAAATCATTTGAGATTGCTACCGTTCATTTGGGCGCCTTTGCCCTGGCTCACTACCAGTGCGTAGCCGCGCCCCTTGCGTATCAGTTCACCGCTGGCCAGCAGGGAATCGAACACGGGCTTGACCACCAGATTGCCACCGCGCACTGCCCGGTTAATCTTGCGCAGCACCGGTTGCCAGCCGAACTCACCGAGCCGGATACGGGTGGCGAGCTCCACTTGTTGGGGGTTAAGCTTGGGATTGTTTTTGGCGTTATCTACAACCGTTTTTTTCTGCTCAACAGTGACTGCTGAACGTTCAACGGTCTGGGTTGAACGTTTAGAAGCTGGGATTGAACGTTCAACGGTTTGGGCTGAACGTTTAGAAATTGGGTCTGAACGTTCAACGCCCTCGGCTAAACGTTTAGAAACTGGGGTTGAACGTTCAACGGTTTGAGCTGAACGTTTAGAAATTGAGCCTGAACGTTCAACGGTCTGGCATGAACGTTTAGGGGTTGGGGTTGAACGTTCAGCGCTGGGGGCTAAACGTTCAATACGGGTGCTAAACGCTCCTGAACTGTTAAACGCAAGCAGTGCAACCAGGCCAACCACATCCGTCACAATGGCCAAGGCCAGCAGGCCGCCCTGCTGCAGCACTGCGGGATTGATATGGATCAGCGCCGCAAAATTGGCAAAGGCGGCCTGGGCGCTGTCTGTGGCCGGCACACGCAGGGTGTTGAGCTGGGCCAGCACCTGGTTGCGCTGCTGCTCCAGTGCCACCAACCGTTCAACCGTTTTCAACGCCCGCTGCCGGTAGCCGTTTTTAACGTCGGTTTCGATGACACCGTTTAGGCTTGTGATTTGCTGTTCATAACTGGCTAGCTTCTGTTTAAACGTTTGGTATTCCAGACTGTTTCGAACGTTCAACTGTTGCTGCTGGGCTGCATGGCCAGCCAGAAACCCTACCGTGGCCGCAATACTGATCACCACCAGCAGCGGCCACAGCAGCAGCAAGACATAGCCCACCGGGCGGCCCTGGGCGCGCAGCCACAATCCAAAAGGCGCGAATGCGAATTTGCACAGCTCCAGGGCGCAAGCGGTTAATCCCGCCACCAGCTTTCCAGCCACCGCGGCGGGGATAGAGATCCACAGGCCTACGGAAAATACCAGCGAGGTACCGCAGAAAATCAGCGCTGCCAGGCCAATCACATAGCGCCAGAGTTTCATTACACCGCCCCCCCGTTCAGTGGCCGGTAGCTGTTACCGGCTTTTACAAACAAGCAAACATCGGCAAGGCGGTACTGGTCGCCGTTCCCCTTGACGCGGTAACAATCCGTGGTGTCGAGGATTTTCACCGGGAACGGCAAGGCCCGCTGAGGCGGGTTCTGGTAAAAGTATCTGGAGTCTTCGCGGATGGCTGCATACAGTTGAGTGCTCATGGTGCTGCCTCCATTAATGCAGCGTCGGCTGCACCGGCTCTACAAGTTGCATCATCGCGCTAGTAAATCTTGCCAGTTGGAAGTCAATCTGGCGGCGTTCCTGTGCCTCCCGTGGGGACAATTTGCCCAGCTCTCCCAGCATCTCCAGCTCTTTGCGGCGGCGGACCCAGGCGCGAACCTTGTCTGCCATCTCGGGAAAAAGGGTGATATGGATATCAAGCGCACACATGACCACCTCCGAGCAGTTCCCGGTTCAGGGTTTGCAGTTGGCTCACACGCTCCTCGTGCTCCAGAAAAATTGCCTGCGCGGCGCGCAGCTCGCGCATGGCCTCTTCCTGAACCACCGTGGTGGTGGCAGGGCAGGCGATGCGCTCGCGACACAAGGCCAGCGCCAAGCGAATCTGCCGGACCTGGGCCAGATCCAGTACAACAACCTCATTTCCCATCGGGTGTCCCTCCAGTGGTGAAAATGCCCGCGGACTTTGCCCGCGGTGGGTGTAGGCGGCCTCGCGGGCGAGACAACCGAAAAGCACTTCGTCACAGACCAGCGCGCTCCAGCTGGAGGCGCGATGCACGGCAGCGTTGTTGATCCAGGCGTGATAGACCTGCATTTCGCTCACGCGGTGGAAAAGCCGCAGCCGACACTGGTTCATGGCCGTGCAGTGCCTTGTAAGAAAAATGCGCGGACCCCCTCAAAAAACCCGGAACAATGGAACAAGGCGGACAGTTCAACTTGCACCCCAGGATTTATGCGGTCTGCAGGGGTGTTTCCTTGTTCCATAGGAAATGGAACAACTTGGAACAGAGATTTTCCGATATTGCTGCAGGCCCCGTGGTTACTGGCTTTGCGGCATTTGGGGCGATGGCTGATTTTGGTAACAGACTCGGAACTTGTTACCAATGCCGTGTTCCGGGTTGTTCCATAAATGTTCCAAAATTGTTCCATTGCGCTTTACCCTTTAACTCATTGATTTAATTGTTTTTTCTTTTCTATTTATCTCTTGTTCCGCCTTGTTCCATGTTTTTTACACCCCGTCCCCCGCATTTTTTCTCTTTGCCCCACAGAACAAAAAAAATACAAATCGCAGATTCATTGGCCATTTCCGCCACTCCTGCGAAATACCCAGCACCAGGGGCTAAATCCCGGCTCCCGCTTCGATCGAACCCGCTTGTAGCTGGTGAAGGGGTAACGCTGGCTGGTAGGCAACAGCTGCTTGAGTTCGGCCACCGGCACCAGCTCCTGGCCCCGCTTGCGGCAGTGCTCCAGGTACTCGTTGAGGTTGATGGCGATTAAAGCGGGGTCGATGCTGTGGTTCAGGCGTTCGATGGGGAGGTCCCGTTCACCGTCCTGATCATCGATGTGCATCCCCTGGTCATTGATAAAGTGGTAGGTGTCCCAGAACTGCTCCACGATGGGGTGATCATTATTGAGGCGGCGTTGGCGGTCACGGGCACGTTCCTGTAAATGCGCTTGTACTGCACGAAGCAGATCGCCACTGCAGGCCGGCAGCAAGACCTGCAGGGCGTCCACCGCGGCCATTAATTGCGCGTGACAGTCGATCACGCGGCCCTGGGTAATGCCACCGTCGGCACTGAGGGTTTCCCGGTGGCGGTCAAAGGCGGCAAAAAACTGGGCCAGCCAGGCATCCTCGCAAGTCAAGGCGCAGTGCAGGTAGCCGGCCAGGTGTTTTACCGGTTCCCGCTTGAGGCGATCGGCCAGGGGGCGGCTCTCGGGGCGTTTGTGAGCAGTGGTGCAGTGCAGATGCACAATGCGCGAGAGCATCGCAGCGGAAGCCTGCACCGTGGCGTTCTGGCTGATCACCAGGGTGCCGCGAAACAGTCGATCGTGGGTTTTGTTGTCATTGGTCTTGACGCCGCGGGAGTCGATCACCCCATCCAGGTCGTAGACCTTTTTAAAGATGTCCCAGTCGAAGGATTTGCCCGGTCTGCCGCCGGTGCCGCCATTGGTTTCGCGGTCGCTTTCAATCACCACCACCGGCAGGTTGCTGACCTTGCCCAGTTGTCGCCCGTAGCTGGAAATGGAAGTGCTGAGCAGATCCACCCCTTCGTAGTTGTCGCGCCCCAACAGTTTCCAGAGAAAGCGGAGTAACGTGGACTTGCCTGCGTCCGCTTCCCCGGTGAGTTCCAGAAAATGAAACGCCTGGTGTTGCTCCTTGATCTGGCGGGCAAACAGGCTGGCGGTAAAGTAAGCCAGCGCGGCAATTCCGTTGAAATGAAACACCGTGACGAAATCCGGCCACCAGCGGCTGTGGAATTGGTCGCTGTGGCACACCGGCATATCTTCCAAGGTGGTTTTAATGGCGGTGTCGCCCAGTTGTAAAAAACCGTGGGCATTGGCGGGCAAAAATTTTCCCTGGCGATAACCAAAGCCGGGAAAGATATAGGTGCGGGCATCCTCGTCATACCCCATGTGGGGTAAAGTGGTCACACGGGCCACCTCCCCATCCAGCCAGCGCGCCTTGAGGATTTTTAAATCGCCCGCTCCGCCCTCGAAACTGCCGCCATCGGTATGGGATAACAGCGCGAGACCAAAGGCGCGGGGGTCGGACAAGGCATTGGGGGAGAAGGCCCCCAGGTAATTGCGTTTGCTGCCGGCTTTTTGTATCTGGAAAAAGTAACGCCGCTCGCCGGTCAGGCGGTCAATCTCGGTATATTGAAATTCCGGTACACAGTTGGAAATCTGCTCGACTTTGGTGGCCTGGTTGAAGGCATCCCAGGAAAAGTCCCAATCGAATGGGTCGTTATCATTGGCCTTGTTAAACTCCTCCAGGGAGAACCTGGCGGCATAGAGCCTGTCGCCGTGGGCAATCACGGTTTTGCCAAAGGGCTTCCAGCCGTACAGCGCATAGGCTTTGCGCTTGGGGGTTTGCGCAATAAATACCCGCCCGCGCCACTGGCATTCCTCAAGGGTTGTATCGTTGAGCCGCTTTTCCCGATACAGGTCATCCCAGTCTTTGCGGCTACCGGTCTGCAGGACTTCGACCCTTTCATTCCGGTCTTTGAGTTCTCTGTAGTATTTGGCAACATGTTTGCGCGCACCGGGCTCGTCGTCATAGGCCAGACACCAGGTAATTTCCTGACCTTTATTCTTTTCGATCAGCGCCCGCGGCAGGTTGGAACAGCTAAAGGCCGCCACAGCCTTATAGCCAGCCAGAGTCATGGCGATGCAGTGGAAAATGCCTTCAACAATAAAGACCCTGTCTTCGGGCTGGATTTCCTGCCCTGGTGGTGCCCAGTGTTTTCTCCTACTGCTGCCGCCTTTTTTAAAGTGTGCTTTTTTGCCCGCCTTTTCCACATGGGCTTTATCAATAATGCGTTCCCAGTAGTACTCCTTGCCCCCGTACAGATAGAAGCGCACGGTTTCGGCCCAGGTACTGTCCGGCAATCTGTAAAACCCCTGGTCAAACCAGTCTTCAATATCCGCCGTGGGAAAGCCGCGCTGGATGGACAGATAGGCCCTGGCGGTGGCCTTGGGGTCTTCGTCACTGGAGGGGAAACGCTTGGAGAAGTTTTCAAAGAGATCCGGATAGCGGTCGCGGACCCGCTCCTGGTAGCCGCATTTGTCCTCGCGATCGCAGCGCAACACAATCGGCTTTTCGGCGCTGATCCAGACCGTCTTGCGTTCACACTTGGGGCAGGTTCCTTCCCGGTAGATATTGGACCTGGCCTTGAGGACGAGGCTAAGCGCCCCGTCCCCCTCCAGTGCCGCCACCACATCCCGGTTGATCTGGGTGTAGTCCATTGCCTGCACCCTACTTGTGCTTTGCCTTACCACCGTCATCTTTCAGGCAGCGCTGGGCCAGCTTCATCATATTGATAAACCGGTAGCGCCCAAGCTTGATGGTGGGGAGGTGGCCGCGCTCCACTTGGCCGCGGACTGTCGGCAGCGTGAGACCGGCATCTATAGCGAACTGCTCTTGGGTGGAAACCGGGGATTTCAGGGGTGGTGGGTCAAGTTGTTCGTTCATTTTTTGCTCTCCATTGCTCTTGGTTGACAATCACAGTGGATATTTTTAGGTAAGTAAATGTATTAAATCAATACATAATCAATTTTAAAATAAGATTTTGTCGCTCAATTGATTATGTTTGTTATTAAATAAATACTTTTAGTTGTAAACACAGTAACCTTTGGGCAAGATGCGCCGCCGTAAAGAGCAATAAAGGTGGGTAAGGCGGATGGAAGCTCTAGCTGAAAAGCCGGGGGAACGGCTCCGAATAGTCAGGGAAGCACTTGGCTTCACTCAAAAGGAATTCTCGGATGCCTTGGGCTTGAAGTCGTATCAAATCAGAAATATTGAATACGGTCGGCACAGAGTCACCGAAGAGGTGTTTGCTGCCTTCGGAAAATCAATGCCGGAATTACTGCCCTGGATAGCTTTTGGCGGCACTATCCCTGTGGAACAGCTTCGCCAGAGTAAGGGGGAGCTCAGCAAGTTATTGGTTGTACGAATCAATATTGGCTTAACGCCTAATGCAGCTTTTCTGGAACCAAACAATGGCGATCAACAAACTTGAGAGTGGCCGCTGGCAAGTAGATATCCAGCCTGAAGGTCGTGGAGGCAAGCGGGTACGCCGCACTTTTGATACTAAGGTGGAATGCGTCCGCTGGGAAAGGGTGCAACGGACAGACGCCGATAGGGGAGGGTGGGCGCCGCCCCAGAGAGACAAACGGAGTTTACGCGCCTTGGTAAACACTTGGTACAAGTTGCATGGGCACACTCTTAAAAGAGGTGAGGAGCGCCGCAATTGGCTTTTTTCCCTTTGCGATATGATGGGAGACCCTTTAGCCAAGTCTGTTACAGCCGAATTCTATGCGGAATTTCGGCAGAAACGTCTGGCCGGAGGACTCAAGGCTAACAAGCGCCATCGTGGATCAATTACCGCTAAAACCTGTAATCATGAACTGACCTATTTGCGGGCTATGTTCAATGAATTATCCCGCTTGGGAAAGTGGCATCCTGAAAATCCACTTGCAGGTGTGCGCCCTCTAAAGATTGATCAACGGGAGTTAGCTTTCCTTGGAGAGAATCAGGTCAAGAAGCTGCTGGCATCGCTGGAGCAAAGTAATTCCGGGCACGTGCTGTTGGTGGCCAAAGTTTGCCTGGCAACCGGCGCTCGATGGAGTGAGGCTCAAGGCTTGAGGGGCGATCAAGTGCGCAATCGTAGGATTACATTTGCCAGAACAAAAAGTGGGAAGACACGAACAGTCCCGATCAGTAAGGCGCTTGAGGAGGAGTTGTACAAGAAGCGCTCAGATAGTGGTCCACTGTTCCAATATTGCTATAACGCGTTTCGTAAGGCTCTCAAGGATAGTGGCATTGATTTGCCCAAAGGGCAGGCCAGCCATGTCCTAAGGCACACTTTTGCCAGCCATTTTGTCATTCATGGTGGGAATCTCCTTACTTTGAAAGAGATACTTGGGCACGCTGATATCAAGATGACCATGTGTTACGCCCACTTGGCACCCGAACACCTCGAAGAGGCCGCTACAAACAACCCTCTCGCGGCTTTGGAGGCTTCGTCAAGGTGTCAACAAAGTGTCAACGCGAATGAGGAAAACAGGGTAATGGTGAGTACCGAACCCTAGGTTTCATGCGGGTTTGCGGCATGTAGGGCACTGCTGAAGAGCATAATTTTTGACTTTTAACCAATTGGTCGCTGGTTCGAATCCAGCACGACCCACCATTCCACGGGGCCTGTAGAGCATTCGATTTTTACAGCTGTCCCACAAAACCCCAATTGTCCCACAAGATCACCTTGATTCAGTCGGCTTCTTCAGGCTTGCGGTGGTAATGTCGCCTGGTTGTTGAAGCACTGGTGTGTGATAAACGACGCCTTGCCTGCTCCATATCTTCACTATCCGACGCTACCTTGGCCCGCAGGTCATTCTCAGTAAATCGCTCTTGGATTACTCCTTCCTTGATCACCTTGTCTATCCAGCGCCGGAAGATGCTGTCGAATCCAGAGGTGTTGCCTTCCTCATCAATATACGGGTTACCCTTACGGGTACAGAATAGATAGGTAATATTGGATACGCGCTGTGGGCGTATCGCTAGTGCGGCCTTCCAGGCGGCCTCGCGCTCTGGTGTCAGCTTGTAGACAGTCACCTTACCTGAGGACTCGGCTGTCTTAGTTGGCTGCACTTTGATCCCTTCAGCTGTCTTGGAGCGCAGCTCAAGACGAAGCATGTCGGCTTTGCGTGCTCCCAATGTCATTTTCAGTCGGACATAGGCCTGCAGAAAGGTGTTGGCGTAGGGTAGAGCAGCATCCAGTTCCTCGTCGGTGACATATCGCTTGCGGGTGCGTCCTGGATTCTTGATGCGCAGGCCGCGCATCGGGTGCTGATCATTGCGCAATACGCCCCACTCAATGGCCTTGCTAAACAAATGCGAAAGCACCTCAAGGTCGCGATTCGCGGATGTGGGAGTGCTTCGACGTAGGTCGCGATACTTAAAAACTTGATGACTTTCTACCTCACCAGGGGGCATATGCCCGAAGACGGCACGCAGTCGCTTCAGACTGATGAGGTTGCTGCGGCGAGTCGCTGGTGCCTTTAGGGGGGCCACCTCAGAAATGTAACGGTCCATCAGGTCACTCATGGTATTGATACTGGGCGCTTCGCTGTCTAATTCCTGCATTATCTCGGAGTATCGTTGAGCTGCGTCGGCTATGGTACGCCCGAGCGTGAACTCCACCTTACCATCGAAGATTCGTTGACGGGTGGCTGCATCGAGCCAGCGGGGCACCCGATAGCGCCAGGCGCCATTTTTCCAACGAACGCCCTTGGCAAAGGGCCTATTAATCAATTTGCCAGTTCCCATTTTGGTTCCATCTTGTTTTGATTTAGTCGGTCTTCCGGGCGAAGATCCTCATAAAGTACTTTCGGTCGTCCTGTTCTTGGGCAGCGAAAAAAGCGAACGCCCATAGCGACAAGGGCTTGACATTGCTTATTTGGATGTCGGTAATCTGTCAGCTCTTGAATTTCCTCGATTGTTAATAGACGCACGCAATTCCTCCTTAAAAACCTAAACCGCTTCAGCGACCTAAAGAGCAGCAGCCAGCTTGACCAAACCCTCGGGGGTCATTAACACTTGCTCCAGGTAGCCAGATTGGATGTGGTCCTGTGAATAGTTCATGTACCATCCTCCAGTAGAAGCCCTCTCCCGGTTGCGGCCTTTAGCTGTTGCAGGTCTTGTGTCAGGCACTCTGCCAAACCCGCGGTTTTATGGCTTAACTTGATCATTGCGTCGCAGCGGGTGGCAAGGCGGATCAGGTCCAGATAAGGCACTATGACTGGGTTACCTGGCAGGCGCATCTGAGCCACCATGGCGTTTAGCAGGGCGTATTTGTCGGCGTCTGTGGTTTGAGTGGTGTGGTAGCCGCCGGTCTTTCGGATGGAGGGCAGGACTTCCGAAGTAATCCAGCGGCGGAACTCCTGGGCCTTGGGTTTGCGGCTCTTTAGTACGGCGTGATACAAGCCGGACTCGCTGATTGTGAGCAATTCCTGGTCGCCGCCAGGGGTACTCACAATCTGAGTACCCTTTTCATCACTATCTAAATTGCGAGCCATATTGGCCGCATCTCTGTAGTTAAGGGCCTCCGCCACATCAGTAGCAACGAACCGGGCTTCGCCATCAACGTTTAGGACGCGCACAGTATGGGAATGAAAATCAAACGGAATGACAGGAGAATTAGGCATGATAGCCTCCTTGCATAGCGGGTTAGCCGCCACCGTAGAGGTACCAATCTCGAAATGGTGGCGGGGTAAACGGGTTGGTACTACCGCTACAAGGAAACGGCGGGCACAAGTGCCCCCCGAATACCCCACCATAACAAGGAGGTTTCGCGCACAAAAAAAGACGCATACAGCTAGAGGCGTCTTCCCGGCGCCTTGTAGATACGGGGTACCAATCCCGGCTCTCGATTTTGCGAGGGCGAGGTAAGCATGGCACTGTTCCCCGATTTTTGTCAACAGGGGGAGTGTGCTCTTCCGTATTGGCGCCTTTTGCATGTTCATGCCTATTTAATCCATCAGAAAATGAGTGCGGCGATGCCGGTGAGGGATTGCCAGAGTCTCACACCGCACTCCTAAATTGGATATAAGAACTGATAAATACAGTGGCTAACTCCGCATTGATTGCATTGCCATAACCGCGCAATCGTCCCACACGGGCGGGAGCCCCATTAGCCAGCGGGAATGTGCCGGGTTCAACTGGCCTGAACTTTCCATCTCTGCAGCTGAGCCAGTCAGGGTTTCGCCAGAAGCCGTCAGTCGGACCGGGCCTGCTAACTGCACTTGATGCGCCAGTGTTGTTACAGATTGTCCCGCGCTGGTTTCTTGCTTCCGCTCTAGAGCTCTTTCCGGTGTGCTCCCTTGCGTACTGGCTGTTGGTGTGCCCCAGCCCATTAATGTCACTTGCGCGCTCAGTGGCTTGCCACGGGAATGCAACCACCTTTTCTGGTTGAACTCCTCGCTGGCTGATTCGCTTTTCCAGTCTCGTGCAGCTGGCGTTGCCCATCCGATCTTCCGCAACGAAATAGAGACGCTGCCGGATGTTCGGAGCACCGACGCCCGCAGCGCATAAATCGAGCGCCCCGCTGATGTAGTTCGCTCCTTCCAGGTCAGCCTGTACAAGGTCGAGCCAACTGAGTGCAGCCTTGCTTGCAGACTGCTCGCCAAATATTGCTCCAGGGCGACACTGTTCGATGAGGTGGAACCACGCGGGCCATAAGTGCCGCTCGTCAGCTTCCCCTTCTCCCTTGCCTGCCTGGCTGTAAGGCTGGCATGGGCAACTGCCGGTCCAGACCGGTTTATCATCGGGCCAACCGGCTTTTCTGAGTGCGTAACTCCAGACTCCAATGCCGGCGAAAAAGTGGCATTGTGTGTATCCCACAAGCTCATCTGGATAAACATCTTCAATGCTCCTCTGGTCAACCTCACCTGGTGCTATGTGACCGGCTGAAATTAATTCCCGTAACCACTGGGCGGAAAAGGGATCAATTTCATTGTAATAAGCTGCCATCACTTATTTCCTACCTATCGCCAGGGCATTGGCTATAGCAGCCAGGACTGGGAATTTTCATTTGTCGCCTCCAGATCCACGGACGGTCTTGGCTTGCAGTTCGATAAACTTGCCTTTCCAGAACTCGGCGCGGCTGTCTTCCCACTCGGCAATCTCCGCCCACTCCTCTGGGGATTCGCCGCTGTTCGCGGGCTCATTGGGTCTGTAACCCACGGCCTCGACCTCTTCATCCAGTAGGGGGCATAGGTCTCCTGTCCATTCTTTTGCTGCATCTGCAATATTCATTGCTCGCTCCTGGTGTCCCTGGTTAGTTTTTATTGCCTGCCATCAACCTTGCATTCGTCGCAGAGCAATACGCTCTTTTCATAAAGCCATTGCATATTTTTTAGAGTTTCCAAAGTGTCATTATCAATTTCATAGCGCCAAGGAATGCCGCTGTCTCTATCACATCTATCACATTCGAAATTCTCATTTCTGTATCTGTCAGCCTCCATGGTGTCGAACTCTATTTCATCAACCATTTTTTAGGTCTCCAGGTATTTTCTACTACCCACAAAGCCCACACTAGGCGGGCTGAGGAAGTTATTTAGGGGGTGTGATTATTCGTCGGTCCTTTCCTTTAACTTGCCGTCAACGATGGTATAAACGGTTACTTCTTCGGTTTCTTTGTCGAAGATTTGTACCCAGTTAGCAAAGGAATTTTCTTTGGGGATTTGCTCCACTTTTTCTTTTGCCTTTTCGAGGGTTTCGAATGACTCCAATAAATCTTTTGCACCACCTATCATCAGGTTGTAGCTACCGCAAAAAACTGCGTATCGCCTCATTGAATATTGCTCCTTTTAAAAAGGGGCCCAGTACCTGCGGCCCAAGCAGTGGGGGTACAGCCATCAGCTAATTACGCAGCAAAACTGCCGATATAGGTGTTGATGTTGGCGGGCTTGAATACATTGGCCAATTTTTCCTGTAACTCCTTGCCCATATCCTCTTGGGTCGCTTCCAGGCGCTTAATGCGGGCGGTGAGTGTGGGTGCGTCACCACCCGTAAGAATGGACAAACGTAGGTCGAAGCTGCGAGCGTCCAGGCCGCTGTAGGGGATGCATTCAAATCTAAAGCCCGCTGGTAAGCCTTCATCACTGCGGGCTTCGATTTTTTCCAAAGCACTACGGCTTGTATTGAAATCCTGAGTCTCGTGCTCTTCTTTTCTGGAGGATTCGATAGTAAGGCGGCGTATTGCAGCAACGGCTTTACTGTTCGGAATGGCCTCGCCGTCACTTGAGTAGCAGGTAATATTGTCCGCATAGTCCTCCATAAACTCCGCCATGCGCTTCTGCTTGCAGCGTTCGCCGTTCAGTTGCAGCAACGCTTCAAACTCCGCGGTCTTGACTAGGCTGAGTTTTGCGGTGAAGTCAGCATGGCCGGGCTCTAATACGCTGCCCAGGTTGAAAACAGATCGTGCTGTCATACGCTGTGGGTCGACGAAACAAGCAGATTCAGCTCCGCCGAAATCCAGACAATAAGAAGTGAAATCCTCTAGTGCGACAGTTTCCATCAGGCCACGGTAGCGGTTGCGGCCTGGGAGATACTTTTCCAGACTGTGAATTTTAAATCCTTCTGGAGCGGCCATGATTGGCATATCCAAGTTAGCGCTGCCGATGATGGCTGCCAACTCTGCGGTGGTTTGAGATTCCTTGATCTCCTTGATTGCGCTTTGATCCATGGGCATTTGCAATTTTCCTTTAGTGGTCTTGGTAGGTGATTAGTGAAAGCCGATGACTCTTTGAGCTACGAGTTTCGGATCGGGGTTACATCGCCGTTAATTGCTCCTTTTTTGTCAAACATTTGGTCTTGCTTTTCAGGGAATAAAGACAGGGCGCCCTTGGTACCGACGTACATGGGGGTAGAGGTGGCGTTGTCCTCGGAGATAGAGCCGTGGTTGGTTGGCTTTTTGTATTTCAGGGTGTGCTCGATTTGAACCTGATGGCTGTTCTTGATTTTCCCCACCTTGAGGGTGATTTGAACTTCGCCCTTGCGGTCATAATCCGTGACCGCAGAGGCAACATCGCTCAGGATATGGGCGAGTTTTTCCTCAAAGACGCCGCCATCAAGTTCTGAAATAAACCGGTTTACATTAGTAGCCATGGGATGCTCCAAGTATTTAAAAGAGGGCCCCACACAGGCAGCCCATACGGTTACAGCTGACTGAATGCGCCAGGGGCGCGGTGGAAATTCTTTAGCTCCTGTTCTTTGCTGCGGCTTCACCGGCCAGGGCAAAGTAGGCAGCACCGTCTTCGTAGTCGTCTGGTACAAACACCCCACAGCTCGCACGGGATTGCTTCAGTAGCACCATAAACAGCCATCCCTGCTCTTCCGTAAGTTCAAACCCGTAGAGGGCATTGAATGCGGTCACGGTTTTGGCCATGGAGCGCTCGCCATTTCCCGCATCACGTTGTTCAGCACGGTCGCGCATATGCTGAGCGGCTTTTTCCAGAAAGGCTGGGGCGCTGTAGTCCGGTGGTGAAACTGTTTCAGAACTCACGCGGCTTCGCTCCCATTGATTTGCTGTGCGAGGTGATCGAGGGATGCGAGGTAATCAGTGGCAGCTTCCCGGCTTTCACTGAGGGCGTTTTGTATGGCCTCTGTGCGGTTTGCGCCGTGGCCCTGTGCCAGGCCTGAAGCAGGGCTAAGGAGATCGTCTGGGTTGATGTTTAGGCAAGCGTGGTAGCGCAGGCTGCCGTCGAACCTACGCCGGCAGATCATATGCCCGAGGATATCGCCCTGCAGCACAACGGTTTCCATGCCGACCACTGGCCTATCGGGGTTTTTCCCTGAGTCGGTGATTGGGGCTGTTATAAATTTGATGCGCTTCATACGGTGTTCTCCCCCTGGTTGCGTATGCGAATAGTTTTAATGGTGGGTTTGCGCTGGAATCGGGTACGGAGTTGTTCCTGGGAATCGGTGCCGGCGCTGACGAGAATGGAGGCGAGCAGTCCGAACTGGATCAGGCCGTGTTTAATGGCTTTAGCGACGGCATCGGTACTGTTACGGGCGTGCAATTTAAAGAAGCACTCAGTCAACAGGTTGGCGACATTGGCGATAGAGCAGTGCATGGCGGCGGCGGTTTCAGCATTGCTAAGTCCGCGAGCGCGGTGTGTCAGCGCTTCTGCCTGGCGGGGGGCCAGTTTCCTGTACTTAGGGGTTGAGCTGGTGGCCTGCATATTGCTGTCCCTGCCTTGGGTGGTTGTATCTACAAGACTGATAATCAACTAATGGTTGATTTATGTCAACAACTAATAGTTGATTATTGGCACAAAATAAGACCAGAAAATCAAGAGGCGATCTACAGATGATAAAAAAGCCCCATATGGGGCTTTGTGGAAATTGGGGAGTTTTACGTAGCTGTGTTATTTAGCCCGGCATGTAGTAACCGATTATCACTCCGCAGATATGAAATTCCTTGCCTGTTACATCAAGGGGGGGGTAACTAGGGTTAATTGCTTTCAGGTAGACCCTGCCGGCGTCTTCAATATATGTCTTGAAGGTTGCCTGATTATCTATCTTCGCTACCACTCTGGCGCCGTTTGTCACTTCTATTTCTGGGTCCACATAGATAATCGCTCCTTCTGGATACGAACGCTGACCAGGGTAGGGGCTGGTCATTGAGTCCCCGCGGACATGTAGTGCATAAGTGCGTAGTGAATGAGGCACGGGACAGGGCATTAACTTCTCTGCATCACCCACGATGTATGGGTCTATGGCCTCGCAGAACTCGCCCGCTTGTACCCAGCTAATCAGTGGTACTAAACCAAGATTTTCAGGTCCAGGAGTGACGTTAGAGATATAGGGAGACGCATCCTCTCGCGCCTCGTTGCTAAATCTTTTAGGGTGCTCCCCAAATTGCAGCCATGCTGGCCGCACGTCTAACCAATCAGCCAGTATCTGCATGTTGGCGCGAGCGGGCATCGACTCACAATTTAGCCATTTATTAATGGCCTGTGTTGTTGCTTTGGCTCCGCGTCTTTTCAGCTCTTCGTAAATAGTAACGCCAAAATTCTTCGAGATGCCTTTATCGTCAAGCGCTTCTTTCAACCGCTGGACGAACTCTTTTCGTATTTGAGTAGTGTCAACCATTGGTTGAGTATTGCATAGGGCTTGATCAACTATCAGTTGATATGTATTATCAACTAAAAGTTGGCTCTTCGGAGGTGTCATGGATGCTCCAAATTTAGATTCACCAGTAGGCGTGAGAGAGGCCGTCAAGCTTGCTGGAGGCCCTTTGAAAGTTGCAAGGCGCTGTGAAATTTCCACCAGTGCTGTGCATAAGTGGATTACCAACGAGCGACTACCGCGAACTGAGTACACCGGTGAAACAGAATATGCCGAAATTTTGGCTGCGCTTTCCGGAGGCAAATTTAATGCGAATCAGTTACTTGAGAACCTGAAGCCAATGAAAGCGGCGACACGCCCTCTTATCCATCGAGCTAACTAATTGTAAGGGCAAGGACAACACCAGTTAATCAACCACCAGCCATGGGTTTCCATACAGGAAAGAGAAGTCCAATTACTTGTTTTTGTGCGCATTGCTTACTGCGTCGTAAATCACTTCAAAGGCATTGGCAAGTTTTTCGGAGTCGCCTTCGATCATCTCACCAGATGGCCAGTGAGGGGAATTTCCGCCACCGCGTTGAATGGAGGCGATCAGGATATCTGCGGCAATGCGCTCGAATGAATCTTCCATAGGGAAATCTATGTTGCTGTTGGTGTGAAAGCCAGCAGTGTACCGGGAAACCCGTCACCTGGGGAGTGGTGTGACAGCCGGGAGAGTTCGGCAGCTTTTAACTGAAAATATTGGAATACAGAATGGAAAATCAACACCGAAAAATTAAGGGCTACCGCG
>NZ_JBLBUB010000042.1:0-24943 GCF_047289955.1 Microbulbifer jejuensis | reverse complement strand
GATTTTGGATTGGTGAACTATAACGCCGGCAGTATTAGTGGCTTGTCGTTCAGCCGAAAATACTATGTCTATTGTGATGATCCAGGCCCCCAAGGCGGAGCTGTCACCTATAAGGCCACCACCATCTATTCCCAGCTGACCGCCGGCACCTGGTTGACAGAAAAGCTGCAGGCGGATCATTGCAAAGCGGGGGATCAGATCGACTGCTGGGATATTGGCGATAGCGATACCCACTTGGCACCCATTCACAAAGTTAAACCCCAGGACGAAGTGCCTTGTTTACTGCTCACCATGGCAAGCGGTGCCCAGGTGATTTGCAGTCGTGAAACCCCCGTGACCGATAACACCGGTCAAATATATGAGGCTCAACATTGCCAGGGGGTAAAACTGGGTGTGCTGCATGAAGAGGAACCCCTCACCTGGGAAACCGTCGAGCGGGTCGAATGCGCCGGCCTGCGTACCGTGTACAAGATCAGTGTGGGCAATATCAGCTACGCCGCCGGTGTGGATTCCCAGCATCGGGTGATTACCCATAACCAAAGGCACAAGCCCTAATAAAGGAAGCAACATGATTGAATACATACAAGCCAGCGGTATCAGCAACGCTGGAGAAGGCGAACACTTTTATGAACTGACCAGCGGCATCTATGTCGGTGATATTGTGCGCATCGCGCAGGTACGCAACCCCATTGATCTGGACCAGGACGGCAGCCCCGACCAGTTTGCCTACAAGATGATCGGTGCCTTTGTTACCACGGATAACCAGGTGCGCAACAATGCCGCCGGCACGCCCTGGCAAACCCCAGGCAAGGTGGAAACCCTGCAGGCCTCCGCTGTTGCAGAGGGTACCGAGAACGAAGAGGTCAACAAAGGAGCCTGGCGCATGGAGTGCATCCAGCGCACGGTGAATCTGCGGGTGGTGATTGGGGAGTGAAGGGCCTCCTGTATCACCGCCAGCAGTAGAATTTATGCCGCATGTGCGGAGAGCAATTTATTTGGTTGTCGTCTGAATGGCAGCTGGAGCGGAATCTACAATAAGGTCACCTTCCGCGTAAATCCTGCAGGTATCGCGCACTAGGTATTTTTTCCGCTGTGCTTCACAGTTCTGGAGGGCAAAATCGTTTGCCTCGCTCTGACTGGGTTGCTGTGTCATATACCCCACCGCAAGCGCGCCTCTATAGTCTATTGCCAAGGCCAGTGCCTTGTGCCCAGGTACTCGGTGGTAATTCGCGAGCATCTCACCGTGCTGCCATGCGGTTGGCTCAGAGGTTGTGATCGGCTCCTGCTCCTGTTCGATTTCCCTGACCATAGACTCTAGATGCATCCGTGACTCTTGGTTGGAAATCTGTATCAATAGTGGGCGGGCGACGTTCAATAAGTCCCGGTTGCGGCTGACGTAAAGCTCGTGGGCAAACCACCAAGCGATGTCTCTATCCCGCGGTGCGCGAAGATAGGCCTGTTCGAGCATTTCCAGGTACTGCGTTCTGGGATACCCCAACAGTTGCATGGTAATTGCCAGTTTGTGCCAGTAAGCAGATACCTCGTCTTGCGTATTCACAAGTTGAACGTATTCGTCGCGGATATTGGATATCGCGTTTAAATCTAATTCCTCTTCTTTTGCCAGTGCTTGCGCGAGAGCAATTTCCGCATGTGCCTCAAGATACCAGATTTCCTGGTGGTTTTCCTTCGGTATTGCTGCTAGGACCTCCCTGGCTCGGGGGAAATTACCTGCTTGGGATTCGGAGATCGCTAGCGCTGCCTGTAGTGGTGGGCTGGTAGCTCCCCTCTGCTTGGCAACAGCAAGGAATGCCTGCAGCACCGCCGGCTTCTGCCCGGTAATAGCCATAAAGTGGGCGACCTCTGCAATTGCAGCTTCGCGTACCATAGGTTTGGCCGAAATCGCAACAATGGTGTCGAGTTCACTCAAATGACCGCTTAAAAGCGCAAAGTTTGCTTTAGAAAGGCGTCGATAGTGTACGTCCAACTCATCGAATGTCATACCGAGAGCAGCCGGGAGCGCGGTAACCGGATCAACGTCAGTCTGGTATGCCTTTATATATTGACTTAAAGCCTGTTCTCGCTCGGGATCAAATAACATCCAATGGGTTAGCATCCAGCCAGAGGCGTAGAGTTTTTCGGTATCCTTATTATTTAGGGAGCCCCGTGTTGCCTCGAGAAGCCGTTTGAGAGGTAGGGCTTTTAGATAATTTAGGCTGATAGCCCGATCTACCGGAATTTTTCCTATTTCAAAGCCGTCTCCCCCACTAAAGCTGACCGTAGAAAAGGTCTCGGCAATCCCTTCACTATACCAGTAAGGATAGTTGTAAGAGCCTCGGCCATAGGTAAGGAAGTGTGTATATTCGTGGAAAAGGGTTTGGCGAGCGGGGTTGTCGGGCAAGTATCGGTTTCCGGTGAGATTTAGTAAAGCAACACTGCCGTGGGATGTGTTCTGAAACTGCCCTATGACACGAGAGTTTTCATTGCCAGAGACTCCCGCAAAGCTTAGCCGGTCTGCGAGCGCATATATGGTCAGCCGCTGTTGATCCGGCTGAAAAGTGATGTATTTGAGAGCAAGCAACCGAAAGCGTTCGAGATCTTCGGCCAGCACCTTCACTTCTTTTGGGCTCCCATTTGTCACTACACGAAAATGCTGTGTTGTTATTTCATGCCACTCCGAGTTGATCAACTTTCCTGAGCTGGTACAGCTAGATAATAAAAGCGTGAAAAATACTCCAAAAAAAATAAACCATTGGGAGCGGAAATTTTTAGGATTTTTTTGCTTCTTCATTTGATTTCCAATTAATAACAATACGAATAGCGTAAAAAAATTCTGCTTTTTGGACTTTCGTGCGAAGGGCGGGAACTTACAGTACTTTCAGTTTTTTTGGAAGAGTGTAACTGAGGTACAGTCTATTTAGATTTTGGTTAGTATTTAAGCAAAGCGTAACTATTCAGCATATCGTAAAATTGTGCATAATTTATTCCATATGCTGAAAGTTCCATCAAGTTTCGTGTAAATTATATACAGAAAGTGCCGTTTTTAGAGCACATTTTGAGCAATTTGGTAGTGTGCTGAATAGTTACAGCAAAGCTAAAGGTTTCCACACAAGTATCCTAGCGTCCATAAAAAATGGAGTCGCCAAAATCTACTAACTAAAATCGCCATTTTTCCACTTAAATTCAAACAGTTAAGTTTTGGTTCCAGCTAGCCTGGGGGTGTGGTGGTCGTCGGTTCAAATCCGGCCGCTCCGACCAATAACTTGTTGTTTTCAATAAATATTCTGAAATCCGCAGGCGTTGAATTTAACAACGCACAAAAACTGCACAAAAACCCTGCACAAAAACCCTAAAACTCCCCTCCTAGCACGTCATCACTCAACCGGATATCCATCTGTGTGAAAGGCAGCGCCTCCTCGTGAATCACCCCGGGTTTCTCGGAGGCAAACTTTCTTGAGAGAATTAGCCAATGAGCAAACAACCTGGATACTCCCCCGAAGTACGGGAACGTGCAGTTCGCATGGTGTTGACCGGCGAGTACGAACATAAATCACGTTGGGCAGCGATCACATCTATCGCCTCCAAGACCGGCTGTACGCCTGAGACTCTACGATCATGGGTCAACAAGATGGAAGTCGATAACGGCACTAAGCCCGGCACCACTAGTGGTGACGCAGCCCCCCCCTTTAAAGAACTGGAGCGTGAAGTCTGCGAGCTGAAGCGCGCTAACGAGATCCTGCGCAAGGTTGCCGATTTTCGCCCAGGCGGAGGTCGACCGCAAACCGAAGTAATGGTGGCATTCATTGATCAGGAGCGTGAGGCGCACGGTGTCGAGTCAATCTGTGAGGTTCTGCCGATTGCACCGTCGACCTACTACCACTGCAAGCATCTGCAGGCCAATCCAGAGCAGCGCTGTGTGCGCGCTCAACGTGACGATGAGCTGAAGGTCTACGAAGAAAACCATCCTGTCTATGGTGCTCGCAAGGTCTGGAAGCAGCTTAACCGTGAGGACGTAAAGGTCGCCCGCTGCACAGTTGAAAGGCTGATGAGAGTGCTGCAGCTGGAAGGCGTTCGAAGAGGCAAGCGTTGTGTTACGACTATCCCAGATGAGCTGGCCGATACGCCCCTGGACTTGGTGAACTGCGAGTTTACGGCGGAGCGTCCCAACCAGCTTTGGGTGGCCGACATTACCTATGTCGCAACTTGGTCTGGCTTTGTTTATGTCGCATTCGTTGTCGACGTATTCTCCCGCTACATTGTTGGCTGGCGCGTGTTAAAGAGCCTCCAAACCGACATCGTGCTTGATGCTTTGGAGCAGGCATTGTGGGCACGAGGCAAACCCCGCGGCGTTACCCATCACAGTGATCGAGGGAGTCAGTACCTGTCGATTCGATACACTGAACGGCTTAATGAAGCGGGCTTCCAGGCGTCAGTCGGCAGCGTCGGCGACTCCTACGACAACGCACTGGCAGAAACCATCAACGGCTTGTTCAAGGCGGAGGTCATCCACAGAACAGGCCCCTGGAAAGGGCTGGATGAGGTTGAACGCGCAACCTTGGCCTGGGTCAACTGGTTTAACCATCGCCGCATTCTCGAGCCGATTGGCGATATGTCTCCAGCCGAATACGAAAAACTGTATTATCAGCAAGCCGAGTCTGCCCAAGCGGCATGACTCAAATCAAATTGCCTCCGGCAAACCCAGGATGATTCACTTTCGGCCTTGACATGGGTACTGTCCGAATACCTCCGGGACCACCTGCACAACACCAAGGTTACCAAGGCACCGGTAACCACATTACGTAATCGTCTGATCAAAATTGCTGCTGTAGTCATCAAGAATACACGCCGCCTTCGCTTTCTGTTACCAACAGCGATGCCGGACAGAGAAATCTTCCGCGCGCCGGTATCCCGTCTGGTGCCGACGTAGTCAGAAAGTGTGCTATTCCCGGCACAGAAAACAATGGGGTAAGGGGTAGTGGTACTCGGAAAAAAACTGGATCTCCTTAAACCTTATCAAAGAGAAAAATGACAACCAGTCCTCACACTACTCAAGCAGAGTACTGGGTATCAGAATAAAATGCTGCCAAGTCAGATTGTTGATGCAAAATCCGGGCTAGGCAGGATAATTGCTGCTTGAAAGTGGCTTACCTTACTGTGTTGTCGGACGTGCTCTGGATGTGGATATGCAGGCCGGTATGCGATCTATATATCGTACTTCCCTGGGCATGGTCTGGAATTCGGGTTGCCGGGAATCGGAGGGTAGGCGCGCAAGTTACTGGCGCTGTTATAATGCTCTCCCCGGCAGGTGCATGAATGATAGCTATTTTGCATCAGAAATTGTCAACTAATTGATTTTATTGTTATTTTATGGACAGAGTAGAAGAGTTGCAGCTCCTCACAGAGCAGGCTTTGGGACTGGTGAAGAGGGCCGACGACCTGGCCGTATTAGATCAGATACGTATTGATTATCTGGGCAAGAAGGGCTTACTGACGGCGCTGCTGAAGGGGCTGGGCAAGTTGTCTGCGGGTGAGCGCCCGGCAGCGGGAGCCAAAATTAACGAAGCTAAACGGCTGGTACAGGACAAGATTAACCTGCGCCGCACTGTGCTGGAGCAAGAGGCAATTGATGCGAAGCTGGCGCTGGAGACCATTGACGTCACTTTGCCTGGGCGCGGCGAAGTGCAGGGCAATGCTCACCCTATTACCCGCACCTTAAAGCGGGTAGAAGCGTTTTTCATAAGCATCGGTTTCTCCATTGAAACTGGCCCAGAGATAGAGCAGGACTACTACAACTTCGAAGCGCTGAATATTCCCGCTCATCACCCGGCGCGGGCGATGCATGATACTTTCTACATAGATCCGGCAACCGTACTGAGAACCCACACTTCTTCTGTGCAGATTCGCACTATGGAGAAGAAATCCCCACCGCTTCGCATTATCTGTCCGGGACGTGTGTATCGATGCGACTCAGATGTCACTCACTCCCCCATGTTCCATCAAGTGGAAGGTTTGGTTATTGGAGAGAATATTAGCTTCGCCCATCTGAAGGGTTGTATCGACCAGTTTCTGCGCGCTTTCTTTGAAGCAGAAGTCCCGGTGCGCTTTCGCCCTTCTTACTTCCCTTTTACCGAACCCTCCGCGGAGGTCGATATTCAGTGTACTGCCTGTGGCGGAGAGGGCTGTCGTGTGTGCTCCGGTAGTGGCTGGTTGGAGATTCTCGGTTGCGGCATGGTGCATCCGAATGTTTTTGCCGCCTGTGATATCGACAGTGAGCGATACTCGGGTTTTGCTTTTGGTGTCGGCATTGAACGTCTCGCCATGCTGCGTTATGGCGTCAATGATCTGCGCTTATTTTTCGACAATGATCTGCGCTTCCTAAAACAGTTCTAGCTGAATATATGAGAGCGAGTAGCGCGGGGCTACTCGTATTGATATGCGGGTCCAAATTGTAAATGCCTGCGCTGCAAGTTTTTGCGCCTTTGATTAGTTGCGCATAAAGCTGCGCTGATGGAATACAGAAAGAGATTGACTATGAAATTCAGTAACTCCTGGCTGCGGGAATGGGTAAATCCAGAGTTGACCACTCAGGATCTGGCCGATCAAATCACCATGGCTGGCTTGGAAGTGGAAGGTGTTGAGAAAGTTGCGGGCGATTTCTCTGGCGTGGTTGTTGGTGAGATTGTCACCTGCGAGCAGCACCCGGATGCAGACAAACTGAGGGTGTGTAAAGTGGCGGGCCATCCAGAAGGGGAGATGCAGGTGGTGTGCGGCGCTTCAAATGCTCGCATCGGCATCAAGGTACCCTTCGCTCTGGTGGGCGCCAAACTGCCGGGTGGTGTAAGGATCAAGAGGGCCAAACTGCGCGGCGTAGAGAGCTTCGGTATGCTTTGTGCGCAGGCAGAATTGGAGCTTGGAGAAGGCGGTGACGGTATTTGGGAGCTGCCGGAAATGGCACCCACCGGTACTGACCTGCACGAATACCTGGAATTGGATGATGAAACCATTGAGGTGGATCTTACCCCCAACCGCTCTGACTGTCTCAGCGTAGCCGGTATTGCTCGCGAAGTTGGGGTGCTGAACCGCTGTACAGTACAGGGGCCGGAAATTGGCCCAGTATCCCAGCAGAATGACCAAAGCCTGCCGGTATCCCTGCTGGCAGGGGCTGCCTGCCCGCGTTATGTAGGCAGGGTGATTCGCAATATTGATATCAAGGCCCAGACGCCTCTTTGGATGCAGGAACGCCTGCGCCGCGGCGGTTTACGCAGTATTGATCCGGTGGTTGATGTCACTAACTATGTCTTACTGGAACTGGGCCAACCCATGCACGCTTTCGACCTAGAGAAGCTTTCCGGTGGTATCAAAGTGCGCATGGCAGAGCCTGGTGAGGAACTGACCTTGCTCGATAGCCAGAAGGTCAAACTGCAAGAGGGTACCCTTCTGATTGCAGATGAGGAAAAGCCCCTGGCAATAGCCGGTATTATGGGTGGCCTGGATACCTCGGTAACCGGAGATACTCAGCATCTTTTTCTTGAGAGTGCCTTCTTTAATCCGGTTGCTATTGCCGGGAAGGCGCGCTCATATGGGTTACATACGGATTCCTCCCACCGCTTCGAGCGCGGTGTCGATTACCGCTTACAGGAAAAAGCTGTCGAGCGGGCCACCCAGTTGTTGCTGGATATTGTTGGCGGTGAGCCTGGTCCGGTACATATACGCGAACTGAGTGAAACCATGCCCGCCGAGCGCCACATTACCCTGCGACGTACAAGGGTTCAGCAGGGTCTTGGTGTTACCCTGACTGATAATGAAATCGTCGATATCCTCACCCGCCTGGGCCTGGAAAAAATCGACCAAAATGAAGCGGGGTGGACCTTTCTCGCCCCGAGCTTTCGATTTGACCTCGCGATTGAGGCGGACTTGCTCGAAGAGCTGGCCCGCGTGTATGGCTACAATCGAATTCCAGGTGAGAGCTTTGCAGCCCAGTTGGAAATTGCCCCGCGACCTGAGAGCGAGACTGCCCAGCGCGAATTCGAGCAGATCTTGCTGGCCCATGGCTACTTCGAGGCGATCACCTTCAGCTTTATCGATAGCGACAGTGCTGTATTGTTCGATCCGCAAGCAGAGCCGGTTGCGCTGCAAAATCCGATTAGTGCAGAGCTAGCGGTGATGCGCACAAGCTTGTTACCGGGTCTGTGCAAGGTTTTGCAATACAATCTCAACCGCCAGCAGAATCGAGCGCGTCTGTTTGAGACAGGTTTACGTTTTGTACCCGGCCCCCAGCTGCGCCAGGAACAAATGCTTGCCGGTTTGGTTTATGGGAGCCGTTTCGCGGAAAACTGGACGGGAAATAAAGATGTTGTGGACTTCTACGACATCAAAGCCGATGTTGAGGCCCTGTTGGCCCATACTGGTGCCTCTGAGGAGTTCCACTTTGAGACCGCTAAGCACCCAGCACTGCACCCCGGACAGACCGCTAAGATTATGCGTGGTAATTGCGAAATGGGGATAATCGGTGCCCTACATCCTCAGGTACAAAAGAAACTTGCCCTCCGGAAGCCCGCCTTTGTGTTCGAGCTCAGTCTTGAAGCGATGGGAAAAGGGCGGGTGCCTGTTTTCAGCCCCTTGTCCAAGTTTCCGGAAGTGCGCCGTGATCTTGCCTTGCTGATCGATGCGGATGTACCTGCCAACAGCTTGGTGAAAGCCACTGTTGCCGCAGCTGGCGAAACCTTGATCGACCTCAAAATATTTGATGTCTATCAGGGTAAAGGCATTGATTTAAATAGAAAAAGTGTCGCATTGGGCTTGACCTTTCAGCATTCCTCACGCACCCTTAATGACGAAGAAATCAATGCCGCTATAGAGGCGGTGGTCGAAAAACTGGAAGAAATGTATAACGCTAGTTTGCGCTAATAGAGCATGATGCTCTTTGGTGAAGGCTGAATTGCACCCTGAGAGCGTCTGCTATCGGGTTGAGAGCTGCCGAGGTTTGGTCTGCTTACGATCTGAAGTCGACGCCTCTGAATCAATTGGTGGGATCCAATGACAGAGGCACTGACCAAGGCCGGGCTTGCCGAGAGACTGTACGAAGAGCTGGGCTTTAACAAGCGCGAAGCGAAAGAGATTGTCGAATACTTCTTCGAGGAAATCCGCAATGCGCTGGAAAGTAACGAACAGGTAAAACTCTCGGGCTTTGGCAACTTTGATCTACGCGACAAAAGTCAGCGCCCCGGCCGCAATCCCAAAACCGGTGAGGAAATTCCCATCTCCGCCCGCAGGGTTGTTACCTTTAAACCGGGCCAAAAACTCAAGGCGCGAGTAGAGGAATATGCTGGAAGCGAGTAATAGCTCCGAATTGCCAGCTATTCCCGGTAAGCGCTACTTCACTATCGGCGAAGTCAGTGAACTCTGTGCTGTTAAACCTCATGTCCTGCGCTACTGGGAGCAGGAGTTCCCACACTTGAAGCCCGTCAAGCGTCGAGGTAACCGCCGTTATTATCAGCATCAGGACGTCATCATGATACGCCAGATTCGTGCGCTTTTGTATGAAGAGGGCTATACCATCGGTGGGGCCCGCCAGCAGATTGAGGTTGGCAGCGAGAAGGCAGAAGTCGCGCAGCTTCAGCAAGTGTTGACCGGGGTTATTGCAGAACTGAAAAGCGTTTTGACCCTTCTGAAATAATTGATAGCAATACTCTAATCCAGACTTGCAATCCCCTACCACTCCTGTATGATTTGCGCCTTAATAATTCACTATCTCTTTAAAAATCAATTAGTTAGAGAGATAGATCATTGAAAAGTTTCGGAGCGTAGCGCAGCCTGGTAGCGCACCACACTGGGGGTGTGGTGGTCGTCGGTTCAAATCCGGCCGCTCCGACCAATAACTTGTTGTTTTCAATAAATATTCTGAAATCCGCAGGCGTTGAATTCAACAACGCACAAAAACTGCACAAAAACCCTGCACAAAAACTCTAAAACTCCCCCCCTAACACGTCATCACTCAACCGGATATCGATCTGTGTGAAAGGCAGCGCTTCCTCGTCCTGGTAGTCCAACGTAGTGCCTTTGCTCTCATGTGCCATGTGACCATTGCGGACGACAGCAGCGCGGCCGTCGTCCAGGTGGCGGCTTTCAAATCCTTCCATGAAGGTCGATAGCTCGGCTTCAATCGCCTGCTGCAGCAGCTCCCGTGCGCCTCGGCGCAAAAGCTTGGTCAGCGGGTCAGCGGGTCAGCGGGTCAGCGGCCTCCTGTCGACCTGTAAACTCAACAACGGTATTCTTGTTCATAGCGGCGTACTCTCGGTTGGTTTCATTGTTTGGCCACAACAAATCAACCAGATACGCTGCTTTCTTTCAAACCCTCAAACACCAGATTTGGTTATAACTCGTGCACGGAAGAATCTGAAAGAGTAGATGTTGCCAAAAAATTATCACATCAACAGCTCGAGTTTCTATATACAGAAGCTGTCAAACTCATTTCTCAAGGTGGTGTGATCTTGCCCACCAGCAACTGATACATCCACAGCCTGCCCGGTAGTGTGTGTCATGGTCGATCCGATACTGGCGCAGTGGTCCCGGCAGCGATAACCGGAGTTGATCACCATCGGCTTGTTGAAGCGCTCCCTGACCCTGATCAATCGACGCAGTGTGTCATTTATACCTGTGCGGATTGTTTCGACCGCAGCATCAGTGCTGCTTCCGAAGTGGGTGCCAGAGCATTGGAAGCGTTTGCTCAAGGGCTATTCGGTTTCGTTCTCATCATCATAAAGTTCATTCTTGTTATTGTCATGGCAGACACTGTCGCAAGCTATTTTATTTATAACACAGCTGTTTTGCGCTTTCTGATTGTCCCCAATACAATTATAGTAAATTTCTTTACAGGTTTTTAAGCACCGTTGAGTAGCCTTCCTTTCATGCAGATCATCAGTCCAGGTTAAAGGCGTGTGAGCAGCTATCGCTAGCGCTGCTAATAAAGTCAGAAGCGACCTTTTGATACCCATAGCATCCTCTTGCCTAAGCTTAATTTGATTTCTTGTGTAAACAAACAATAGCGTTTCTATTTTTAGGTGCAAGATTTAAGTGTGGTGTACTGCTAACATGTCTGGTAATTATATTGTGTTCGGGTAAAATCAGATACTACATTAAGTACATTTTCAAAGATTGTATTCCCTCAGGTAATGTGTGGCGAATTAATGTTGTTGTAAGTAAAATTTCTTCCCGCATATTTTAAACTTATCTTCCATGAAAATCTCAATATGAAAAAATGTTATACTCACGAACAAATTATCAGATTTTTTAGGGGCTGCGAGACAGATAGCTAACTCGATGATATCTATTGCCTGGGTATATCCAGGGATGCCATCTACAATCGGCGTAGCAGGTATGCGAGTCTGGAAGCCAAAAAACGCATTGGCTGAAAAGGCGAGAAGTGAAGAAGAAAAGGCCCAAAATCTCCAGCAAAAGGCCCTACAGTGCATTGGGCTGTCGCTCATCAATCTCAGAAACCACTAAGCAGATAAAATGATCAACAGTTAAGATGCGTCTTGATGGGGTTATCAACTGCAGGGAAAGATTAGAACCCGGTTAGCATTGAATGAAAAAGTGTGATCATCGACGTCTAATATTGTCAGTACTAATTGGTCATAATATTTTTTGACCATAAGGCTTTATGGCCAGTCAGCTTTTAGGGAGCCGCAACACAGCCTGAACAATGGCGCCGAATTTAGCGGTAATTCGATTTTCTTTTAGAAAAAGACTTCTGGTATCAGGCTGTCCTTCATTCAGCTAGATAAGTCGAAGCTCGGGTACAGACGTTGAGAGCACTGTGCCAGATTTGGTCAGGAATGCTTAGACCACCACTGATTGCGAAGCCTCAATGAAGTTGGAGAAGTCTTCAGCACCTGGAGGTCTCACCACAACCGTGAGCGGCTTCACAGTAAGCTCAACTATATGACGCTAGTAGCTTTTGCCAGCAGAGCCGCTTAGAATGAATGTATCATTGTAAAATAGTGCTAATACGGAGGTAAAGTCAGTGATGCGGTATCTTTAGAATAAACAAGTGAAATTTCAACGAGACATCTAATAAAAATCCCTATATTCTTGGTAATGACGTCTAATAATCTTCCCATAATTTTAAAAATAATAGAAATGGAAATATATAATGAAATCAACGTTAAATAAAGTCTGGGCATCGATGCTAATAATATTGGCAGGTGTGTCTGTGTTGACGAACGCCAATACGATCGAAGCATCTTACGCTTTGGCGCAAGGTTGTTACGCAATCAAAGCACCTCAAACAAGCCGATATATGCATCCCGGAGGTGGTGATTATCGCTTTGATGCTATTGATGTGACCGCTGCGTCTCATTTTTATTTCAAGCCTACCAGGCTTGGTATGTATATGCTGCGTGATAAAACCGGAAATTTCCTGACTACCAGGGGGCCTCTGGATATCGCACGCAATGCTGCCGCTTCAGAATGGGCGCAGTGGTCAGTAGAGCCAGCTGGAAATGGCCATTTCAGGTTATTCTCCACAAAATTCTGGAAGGATTTGAGGTATAACAAAGGCGATGGCGGAACTTATTTGTTTGACTTGTTCAACTTGGGTAATCGCAATAGTGAAAATGTTTTTGAGCTAATTGAACAGGAGGATTGTACGCCGTTTCCAGAAGCTGAACTGAATGCTGTGATCAATCCTGAGATCCCGTCGACTGGTGATGTTAATGCGCCAGTGGTTGGTTTTGCTGACGTACACACCCATTTAAATTCCAATGAATTTATGGGTGGAAAATTTTTACATGGTCGCCCTTTTCACCCCTACGGCATTCAAAATGCACTGGATGATGGCAGTGGTATACACGGCCCCAATGGTGGCCTGGATATTATTGGTAACTTGCAAGATGGCGGTAATCTCGCTGCTCGGCATACTACTGCCGGTTGGCCAAATTTTCCTTATTGGCCTAACCATCACACACAGTCGCATCAGCAGGCCTACTACAAATGGATTGAGAGAGTGCACCTGGCCGGTTTGAAGCTGATAGTAACGCATATGGTGCAAAACGAAGTGTTGTGCGAGGTTCAAAGCGTCGTCAACCCGGTTTCCTGGATAAATCCCAATGCCTGTGATGACTCATCAAGCATTGATCTGCAGCTAAGGCGCGTGTATGAAATGCAGGATTATATTGATGCGCAGGCTGGAGGCATTGGTAAGGGCTTTTTCCGTATCGTCACCAGTGCTGCTGAAGCTCGCTCAGTAATTGCCAGTGGTAAACTCGCCGTTGTGTTGGGTGTTGAGGTATCCAGTGTGCTGGATTGTGATGAAGGCAGTGGCTGTACTGAGGCGTGGATTGATTATAAATTACAATACTTGCATAGCCGTGGTATACGCAGCCTGTTCCCAATCCACAAGTTTGATAATGACCTTGGCGGCCCACATATGCAGGGTGCTGATGAAATTATCAATATTGGTAATATGCTACAAACGGGCCATCTCTATAATATAGAAGCGTGCCCAGCTAATGAACCCAGTGGTCGCAAACTACCAAGCAGTTTTCCGTTGCTGGGTAATGTTCCGTTCATTAAAGATATCATAAACCTGTTAGGAGCAAGCCCTAATTACGATCAGAATATAGCCCAGCATTGTAATCGCAAACATTTGACAGCTATGGGAAAATACCTGATTAATCGTATGATCGACAAGGAAATGATTATCGAAGTGGATCATATGTCGGCGGGCGCTTTCGCCGATACGATGGAAATTGTCGAAAGTCGCGGTTATTCTGGTGTGATTTCAGGTCATTCCAACCCAAAACTGAATGGCGCTTTGAGCCCACTGCAGCAGCGCCTATTAAACGTGGGTGGTGTAATGTTTCCATATAACGGCCCAAGTAACTATAACATTAGCAACATAAATACGATTCATGCTGCTGTAGCAACAACACCCTACCTGGCTGGTGTGGGTATTGGTACAGATACCAATGGGTTGGCACCACAGGCAGGACGTAGTTCAACTGCTGATACTAATCCGGTCACTTACCCTTTTATCTCCTATGATGGTCGCGTCATCTTTGATCGCCAGAAAACGGGGAATCGCAGTTTTGATTTAAATAACGAAGGTTTGGCGCATTATGGCTTGCTGGCCGATTTGGTGGAAGATATGCGTTTGAACGCCTCTCCGGAAACCATGAAT
Source organism: Microbulbifer jejuensis (assembly GCF_047289955.1). Taxonomy (NCBI): domain Bacteria; kingdom Pseudomonadati; phylum Pseudomonadota; class Gammaproteobacteria; order Cellvibrionales; family Microbulbiferaceae; genus Microbulbifer; species Microbulbifer jejuensis. The sequence continues at coordinate 10,764 of NZ_JBLBUB010000042.1, read as the reverse complement.
GCATTCTTCAATTCAGCTGAAGCGTATTTGCAGATGTGGGAGCGTGCTACCCCTACAACCAATAGTCAATATGTACAAATTCGGGATAAGCGCAGTGGTCAATGCCTTGATGTTCCCGGTGTTGATAATGGTGTTGCGAACTACGCAAAAGTGCAGTTGGAAACCTGTACACATAATCATTTTGATCAGCATTGGCTAGTTGACTGGGATACCGGCTTAATTCGTAACAGAATGAATCATGATCTGTGTTTAACGCACGCCGATGGCAATTCTGTCAATGGTTTGCGGACCTCTATTTATGCCTGTTCTGTTAATCATCGCTGGATTCTGGACGGTGATGTGATACGTGATGCCGTTAACCCAAGTATGGTGCTCGATGGTTTTGGGAATACCAAAGGAGCTACTGTTGGCATGTGGGAGTTCCACGGCGGTATGAATCAGCGCTGGGCGATAACCGAGGTTGCGGCAGCGAGTTCCGGGTATAGAAATCTGGCTAAAGAGGGCACTGCCACACAATCAGATACCAGTCATGGTGGTTCTGCCAGCAGGGCCATTGATGGTAACATTAGCGGCCACTGGGGTGATGGGAGTATAACCCATACAAGTATCAGTGCTCACCCCTCATGGACACTGGATCTTGGCTCGATCAAGAAGATTGAAAATATTGCTATATGGAACCGTATCGATTGCTGTGACGAACGCTTACAGGATTTTCATGTCTTTGTATCCGATTTACCTTTTACAGGGGTAAATATCAGCGACTCTCAGGAGCAGTTAAATGTGAGAGAGTTTTTTCTCCCTGGTCCCGCTGAGCGACTTAAATATGTAATCAATGTGGGGGTGGGGCGCTATGTGCGTATCCAGTTGGCCAGTGCCAATGAAGCACTTTCACTCGCTGAGGTGCAGGTGTTTGGGCAGTAATATATTTTAGTGCCTAGTACAAAAAAACAAGAAGTCAGCATAATGGATTTGCTGGCTTTTCTACTGTTAGTGTTTTAGGTTTTTCTCTACGATATTTTGGGTTAGTGCTTGGCAAGTACATCCAATCGGTTATATTTAAAATTAGTGTATTGCTGATAATCATACAGAGTAATCAGGCTAAGAGTCATGAATTGGATTCAGTGGTTTGAGGCATTAAGTTATGTGGTTACAGTAGTCGGTTTACCATTGGCCATTTATGTATTTCTACAAGATAAGCGAAAAGAAAGAAGAGCAGAAGCCGATACGCTCAATCAACGACTGAGTGATGCCTATAGCAGTTTCTTGACATTGGTTCTGGATAATGCAGACTTGAAGTTATTTCAAGCCCAGGGCGATCAGGCGGATTTGACAGGCGAGCAGAAAGAGCGAAAAAAGGTTTTATTCGCAGTGCTGATTTCCGTTTTCGAACAGGCATACATCGCACTCTATGAAAAGGAAATGGGACGGCACGCTTATCGTCGGTGGCTATCCTGGGAGGATGATATGTGCAAATGGTGCCGAAGATCGGATTTCAGGGAGGAACTACCGGGATTGCTTGAAGGGGAGGATGACGATTTCAGTGCCCACATTCGTGGCATAGCAAAGCGGGAATCGAAATATAAAGGTCCATCTGTTCAGCCACGTCCTTAGAGCTGACGGAGCGCATAATTTCATTGTTGTAATTTTGGCGTATGGCGTATATCCAACTCACGGTGAATCTGCGGGTGGTGATTGGGGGTGAAAGAACTACATTTTATCTTAACCTCGTGGGAAAGCTCATACTAAAAGTACGGAATTCCCCCCTTGAGGTTCAGATCAAGTTTCTAGTAAAAATGCCTTTAAGAGGTCCCGGTACGAAGAAATGCTACATAATCGAACAGTGATGCACCTGTATATATTCGAACAGATTGATAACCTTGCTGTCACGATAAACAGTAGCCCAAAGGGTATTCATGTACCATCAAACCAGAGTAAACGGCGATCACTATTGCATCATCTAGTGTGGTGTATTAAACTATTTACTGAAATGCAAGGGCCTGCCTAGCCCTTCCTACCTTCGCCAAAATTTCATCGACTGATTTTGTCCATACAAATGGCTTTGGAGCCTTGTTATGTGCATCGATAAACCTTGTGATAGCCTCCTCCAATTCTTTTACTGAAGTGAACACGCCGCGGCGTAATTGCTTTTCCGTAAGAAGCCCAAAGAATCGCTCTACCAAATTGAGCTATGATGAGCTTGTTGGAATAAAGTGCAAATGGACACGCTTATTGCGTTTGAGCCAGTTTTTCACTTTCTCGTGCTTATGGGTTGCATAATTGTCCACAATTAAATGAAGCTCTAAGTCTTTGGATGTTTGCTTTTCAACAGTCTTTAGAAAAGCTAAGAATTCCTGATGCCAATGTCGTTTTTTGCACTGACCAATAACTTCCCCGGTTAAGGTGTTGAGCGCCGCAAAGAGAGTACTGGTTCCATTACGTTTGTAGTCGTGGGCCATGGTCCCACAACGTCCTGATTTTATCGGCAATCCCGGTTGAGTACGATCCAAAGCTTGAATGGAGCTTTTTTCATCTATGCAAAAAATAACGGCATTTTCCGGTGGCGACAAATACAAACCAACAACATCCTGAAGCTTCTCTTCAAAATTGGAATCATTACTCACCTTGAAGTATTTGGTTAGATGGGGCTTTAATCCTACCTCTCGCCAAACTCTATTAACGAAGGAATGATTGATTCCCAGTACCTTGGCGAGCCCTCTGGTTGTCCAGTGGGTACTATCCTTTGGTCTATCTTGGGTAGTCATGTTGATAATTTTGGAGCGCAGCTTAGCTTGCTCTACAGAATCCTTTCCTCCATGGTTACTTCCTCGCGGGAGATCTTTTTCTATACCTGGAAGGCCCTTATCTGCAAAGCGATTGCGCCATCGCCCAACTTTGTTAACATCAATATTCAGCTCTTTGGCAATTTTGTAGTTAGGGGTATTCTGGCTGGCCAGCAATAAAATCTTTGAACGCTCAACAAGCCTCACCGATGTCTTGCGGCTTTTTACGTATTTTTCCAGCTGCTTTCTATCTTTATCTGACAGTGTAATTTTGACCTGAGCAGGCATCTAACTAACTCCAGTTTGTAGAGAGAGCGCTCCAGAGTATATATCATCAGTCAATTTAATACACTGCACTAGCAGGGTTGTATGCTACCACTCCTTCGTCGTTAAACTTGACGACAGTTTCCCCGGTTGCTTGTTCCTGATAGGTGTTGAGTGTGTCGCCGAACAGTATATAGATACAGGGCAGAATAAAAAGTGTGAATAGGGTGCCGATCACCATACCGGCGACGAGAATAATCCCGATTGAATTGCGTGCTTCGGCACCGGCACCGGTGACCAATACTAACGGGAAATGACCAACCACAGTTGCGAGTGTGGTCATCAGGATAGGTCGTAGTCGCACCGCGGCAGCTTCAATAATCGCTTCCAGTTTCATCAAGCCCTGCTGCTGCAGTTCGTTAGCAAATTCTGTGATCAGGATGCCGTTCTTTGCAACCAGGCCCACCAAGGTAATAAAACCAATCTGGGCGTAGATGTTGATTGTTGTAAGACCCAGAAAACTAAACAGCATGGCCCCGGAAAGTGCGAGTGGTACGGAGCCAAGGAGCACAACAAGGGGAGCGCGGAAGCTGTTGAACTGGATTGCCAACAGTAGGTAGACCAACGTCATTGAGATTAACAGTACAGAGACAAAGCTTGTGCCTTCAGCGCGTAATGATCGTGATATGCCAGCATAGTCAAGCGTATAGTTGTTGGGAATAATGTCCTTGGCGGCCGCCTCTAATGCCGATAGGGCCGCATCAGTCGTGGTGCCCGAATGGATGCCACCCATAATCCTGAACGAGCGTAATTGGTTGAATTTTCCGAGTGCACGTGGGCCAGTGTCCCGCTCCAACGTGGCGATCATGCGAACAGGCACCAGATCGCCTGCCGGTGTCGTCAACTGGAGGTTGAGTAAGGTGTGGGGATCACTGCGGGCATAACCTTCCACCATTGGAATAACTCGATAAGACTTGCCGTTGGCGTCAAAACGATTGACATCCTGATCAGAAATCAGCGCTGCTAACTGAGCACTGACCTGCTGTACATTTAAACCGAGATCGGCAATGCGATCATGGTCGAGCTGCAGGCGGACTTGGTGCTGGTCGATATGCAGGTCGGTCTGGACGAACGTGAAGTGGCCACTTGCATAAGCTGCGTCGATCAGAGGTGCAATATACTGTGCCATCTCCTCGTAAGTATCCGGGCTTTGAATGACCATCTCTACATCAAACTGCCCGGCAGCTGGCAATGCGCTGGGCATGACAGGTAATACACGCAGGCCTGTGATACCAGACATTTTCTGAAATACAGAATCACGTATTTCCTGAACAGTAAAATCCCGGTCGGTATAGTCAATAAACTCAATACCGGCAAAACCGCCTGATGGTGTCAAGACCTGCCACATTTGCGAAAAGCCAGGCAATTCAGAGGCGATCTTTACCACGTCCTGCATGTAATTACCAGTGTATTGAACATGCGCCTCTGGTGGCGATTCGATGATGACCAGGATACTACCCTGGTCTTCTACCGGTGCCAGTTCCTTGGCAGACAACAGGAAAAATGGGATAACCAACAAACTAAGAAAGAATGCCATGAAGGTTACTTGAGGGCGCCATACGAGTATGCTGGTCAGGAGAGTGCGGTATACATTGCGTACACGATCAAAAATAGAATTCATAAAGCGTGAACCCGCAGATTCCTTACCCTTATCTGCACACACTTGGGCGCTCATAATCGGGGATAGCGTGACGGCCACCACCCCGGAAATCAGAACAGCGATCGCGAGCGTAAAAGCAAATTCCCTGAACAGCGCTCCTGTTAAACCGCTGACAAACCCGATGGGGATATAGACAGCAGCCATTGTGAGTGTCATCGCAACGATTGGCGCAAAAAGCTCTCTTGAGCTTGTGAGGGCGGCTTCGAGGCGGGACTTGCCAGTGCGCATATGGCGTGCGACATTTTCGACCACGACAATCGCATCATCTACCACGAGACCAACGGAAAGGACAATTGCAAGTATTGTTAACAGGTTGAGCGTAAAGCCTATCGCATGGATTAGACCAATGGCCCCCAGGATTGAAATCGGGATAGTCACCAGCGGTACGAGCGATGTGCGGAACGATCCCATCAGCAGCAAAACAACCAGGCCGACGAGCAAAACGGTTTCGAGAAGTGTTGTCACGATCTCCTTGAGCGCATTACGCATATAAATGGTTGCATCAAAGGCGATCTCAATATCCAGCCCTCTGGGTAGCGTTGCATTGACTCTCTCTAGACGTTTGTAGAGTTCATCGCCAATTTCGATGGCGTTGGCGCCGGGGAGACTCCAAACGGAAATAAAGACGGTCTCTGCCTGGTCGACACGGGACAGGTCATCACCCCGATCTTCGCCAAGTTCAACCCGAGCAATGTCCATAAGGCGTATTAATACACCCTCCCGGTTGCTGACAATTAATCGCTCAAAGTCGCCCACACTGCGCAGTGTGGCATTGGATTGCAGGCTGATTTGTTGCCCTGCGTTTTCGGTTTTACCGATTGCCGCGAGTACATTATTGTTCGATAATGCCTGAAGAACTTGGTCTGCGCTGAGACTCAGGGCGGCCAGGCGGGCCGGGTCAAGCCAAATCCGCATCGCCGGGTCGCGACCCCCTTCCAGAGCAATGCGTTGGACACCTTCGATCGAAGCCAATTGTGGCTGCACATGACGCGCTAAATAATCGGTTATAGTCGACCGGGACCACCCTTCGCTGTTCACATTTAAATAAAATAATGCTTGTGGCTGATCAGAGCGGCGCACAGAAATAGATGGGTCGAGTGCATCATTGGGTAATTCAAATCGAATCTGGTTCAGTCTTGAGGTCAGCTCTGCCAGCGCTTCGCTACTGTTTTCATTTAGCTTCAGCCATACAGCTACGTTGCTTAGCCCAGCTGTGGTGGTAGACTCGACATAGTCAACACCAGGAATGGTCATCGCAGTCCGCTCGACTGGATCGGTGACAAAGCCCTGGACGACATTTGGCGAAGCACCTGGATAGGCGGTGGTGATCAGGATATTGGCACTTTCAAGCTGGGGGAACTGTACAACAGCAATTTTAAAGGCTGCGAAACCACCAGACAGGAGTAAGACAACCGAGATAACGATTGAGATAACCGGGCGTTTAGCGAAAATATCCACTTCAACTACTCCTGCTTTGTACTGGTGAGATCTGGCCGATCACCGATTTGTGCGAGCATGCCCGGGTACAACTTGAAAGAACCTGCCGTGGCTACCAAGTCATCATTGTTCAAATCACCCACAACGAGCGCGCTCCCCTGTTGCCCGCTTTCCACAGAAACAGCGATGCGCCGCGCCCGATAGAATCCGGTTTTTTCATGCTCCGGATCAAGGGCGAAAACAAATTGACCCTCCCTGTCACTACGAATGGATTGAACAGGCAGTGCCGACAATAACTTGGCTTGCCCAACAGGCACCTCGACTTCGACGGATGCGTTATGGATAAGTTGTTGTGCGCCTTCTGTCACAAGGGCGCGATACAATCGGCTGCGTGACCCAGCTGTAATCGTTGAGTCACCAGCAATGATGGTTGCATTGAGATAAACGCTATTGATTTGATCATGTGAACCTACCAGTTGTGCGCGGACTATGGTTCCCATAGCGGGTTCGCCGTAAAACTGCGGTAAACTGAAATCAACCCACATCTCCTTCTTACTGCCAACCAGGGTTGTGATTTCGGTATTGATGTTGAGGTATTGACCAACTTCAAGCTGGTGGATGCCAATCACACCATCAAACGGTGCACGAATTGTTCGTCGATTGATGATGCTGCGAGTCGCCGCAATATCGGCTTTGATTACGTTCCAATCTGCAAGCGACCGCTCAGTGGTTTCCTCGCTGACGACATCGGACTTGCGTAATTCAACACCACGCTTGTAGACAGATTCAGCAAGCTTGGCGCGAACTTCTCCGGATGTGAGGTTGGCCAGCTGTTCGCTGATATCAAGCTGGAGGATGACATCGTCCTTTTTGACGGTGGTCCCGGATTGAAAATTAACGGCAGTAATATAACCTGGCAGCTCATTGCGCAGAGTAACCTGTTGCGGCGCAACCACCACTCCGAGCGCAGTAACCTTGGGGACATGTGTGGTGGGTTTAGCCAGTGCCGCTTCAACGGTTTCGAAATATTCAGGTCGTTCCTTTACTGCATCAATGGCTGCTTTGATTTCAAGAAATTTATAAGTGCCAAGCCCGCTCACAACCACACCAGCCACTGTGAGAATGGTTATCCATCGTGAAATCATCGCAATAGCTCCGAAAATAGATTTATCACCGGTAGCCTCGCTCTGTTAGTAAGGCACTTGCTTTTTTAATGCCCTGATTTTCGAGTGGTTTTTTCCAGGGGAAACTATTGATGAGTCGTTGTGCGCCATTTAAGAGCACATGGTTGTCGGGGATTGGGAATGGCAATTTAGCTGTGACCTTGTGTTGTTCAAACGCAAATCGCTGATACGCGACCTGCACAAACCCCACATGCATGGACCACAAACTCACACAAATGGTATCGAGCATTATTTCCCGGTCATTGTCATCGGTGATGAGTTCACCGGTATCACAGGCTAGAACCATGGCAGCCCTGAATACCTGCCCGATCTCGGTATTGATACGCCTAAGTTTCTCGATCCAGCCGCTTGAAGCGCGTTGGAGCACAGCTTGGTTACTGACAAGCATCTTCAACTGTGCCCCAAATGGATAGTGGTGGAACTTGTCGGACATTAGAAGCATGGTCGCGACCAGCCGTTCAGGTGTGCTAAGCGGCAGATTCATCACATCCGTAAAAACATTGCGCTCATAGGTAAAAGCGCGTGTTGACAGTGCGACCAATACATCTTCCTTGGATTGCACATGCTTGTAGATTGAACCCATTGACAGGCCGGCTTCCTTGCTAACTGCTGCCATCGTGAAGTCGAGAATTGAGCTTTGTTCTATGCATTTCGCTGCTGCTTCCAGGATCATAGCTTCCTGTTCGCCGGCACTTTTTGTGAGGGATCGCGGCATCAGTGTTCTCCAGTATCTCGATTACGATCAGAATCTGCACTAATTTGATCTGAATTCGAATAGTATTCGAATAGAGTTATCATGTCAATAAAGTGACAGCAGAATAGCGTGCTTTGTTGAGGCCATGCGGGTAGCCAGATTCAAATCCTGAGAGCCGGGGGCTGGATAACGATGGGCGGGATCAGAGCAAGGGAAGCAAAAGTCTGAAGCATGGCAGCTACCATGGACCAACACAGGCCATCTATGTTCAGCGGTTTGTGGCGATAGTGGAGAGGTGTGGGTTGAAGTTCCTGCAGGAGATGTCAATCCGGAGTTTGGTCCTTCTGGAGGAGTAAGGACCTCTCGGTCACTTATTATTCCTCCTCGCTGGGCATCTGCAGTATTGGCTTGTATTTATATACAGTTTATGGGTACCCTTATGAAACTCTCGCCCATCCACAGTAGTAGCTTTGCCTGCGGCTTGATCTTGCCCACCAACAACCACCTGAAATCTCGCGCATCCTAGTCCAAAAGGGAGACCCCCCGGCTTTGCCGGGGAGGCACGCATAGTTTGACAGATCCGGAAGTCCCATAGTAACTCCAATATGTGAGCCGCCAAGCAGCACACAAAGGAGTCACCATGAGACAAGTGGACAGTTTAAGTCACACGAAATGGGAGTGTAAGTACCAGATAGTTTTTATCCCAAAGTATCGTAGAAAGGTGCTGTTTGGACGGGTGCACAGAGAGTTGCCCGCGGTATTTCACCAGTTGGCCCGGCAAAAGGAGAGCCTGATTGAGGAGGGGCACGTAATGCCGGATCATGTCCATATGATGATATCGATTCCGCCCAAATATGCTGTCTCCCAGGTGGTGGGGTATATCAAAGGTAAAAGTGCGATTTACATTGCGAGGACCTACTCTGGCCAGCGTAGAAATTATGTAGGGCAACACTTCTGGGCGAGAGGTTACTTTGCGTCCACCGTTGGTCGTGATGAGAATGTGATCAGGGAGTATATTCGTCATCAGGAGAAGGAAGATCGGCGAGTAGAGCAACTGAACTTGGTATGAAGATATAGGCAGCCCCAAAGGGGGCTCAAGGAACGTTAGTTCCGTACAGACCGCTTTGAGCGGTTCACGATTAAAGCCACCGGCTTTGCCGGTGGATATTTACTTGAGCATCTAATGGAGTGCATTCAGCGCACAGTGAATCTGCGGGTGGTGATCGGGGGGTGATAGGTCTCCTATACGATCTGCCGGCCACTCTCGCATAAGTGCTTGCCATAAAATGATCATGATGATCATTTTATGGTTTGTACTTATGTACTTAAAATGGGTGGTTGCCTGACTTAAGGAGGGTTGTCAGATGATTGGCGCAGTATTGCTTTTGAAAAAGTAATCAGGATAATAGTGTTAAAAGAGACTGCTATACAAATGTTAGGTTGTTAGATGAAATTCCGATTCCCTCCCATAATATTTTTCTTTTGGGCATTTTATGCATGTTCCGACACTGGAGAAATAGAGCAGTCAGTGGTTGAAAGGAATGATGGATCAAAAATAAATTATTATATGTTTGAATCATCACATACGTTATCTGGCAATACGCTGTTGCTGATTCTTCAGGGTTCTGATTGTAATAGTGTTTTGCAAATAGAGTCTATATTTGTTGACTACAAAAACATTTGGCCAGCAGCGGACCTTCTTCTAATCGAAAAATATGGTATTGATAGAGAGTTGAGTTATAGCTCAGAAGTTGAACGTGAGGACTGCCCGATTCAATACCTTCAAAAAGATAGTCCGAAACAGCGTGTTTCGGACATTAAAATAGTCCTAGATATTGTACGTAAAGATGATAAATACAGTAATTTTATTGTGTTAGGAGGTAGTGAAGGGGCTATCATCGCCAACTTGCTTGCTGCAAGCATTGATTACGTAGATGCAACTATTTCCTTCAACGGTGGTGGTCGCTGGTTTATTGATGACATTATACACAGTATTATGTCAGGTTATGAAAATAGTGATGACGCAAAAGAAGGCATAGCAGGATTTAGAAAATTTTCAGAGCATATCCTTAATAGTAAAGTATTTGCACTTGAAGTAAGCGGGCATGGCTACAGTTGGTGGCATCAAATGCTATCCATCGACCAGCTGAATGTTCTTCAGAAGGTGGACTCCCCTTTACTTGTACTTCAAGGCGGGATAGACCTATCCGTATCGCCACAAAAAGTAGATGAACTGATATTGGCGCTAAGAAAACTCGGCAAAGAGAATATTGAATACCTTACATACGAAGGACTTGACCACGGGTTTAATAACATTCAAGGTCAAAGCGAACGTGAAAAGGTCGTAAATAACATAAACACATGGTTAAAGAAGACGGTTGTTTCCCCTAAAAAATCGATGTAGTCTGTTGTTAACGCATTGAATGGTTGAGGTGTTAACTTCATTCAATATCAACAACGCCACATCAAAAGAAGAAAAAACATGGAAGAGCTACATTTGGCGCAGATGAATATTGCTCAAGCCAAGGACTCAATGGAGTCTGAATCACCCCGGGTTTCTCGGAGGCAAACTTTCTTGAGAGAATTAGCCAATGAGCAAACAACCTGGATACTCCCCCGAAGTACGGGAACGCGCAGTTCGCATGGTGTTGACCGGCGAGCACGAGCATAAATCACGCTGGGCAG
>NZ_JBLBUB010000041.1:0-29538 GCF_047289955.1 Microbulbifer jejuensis | reverse complement strand
CCTCAATCTGGCATCTTTGCTCATAGGTCAGTTGCTTGTAGTGTCTCATTGCATAACTCTTGCCGGAGAAAAAGCGAGAAGCCTACGGGCAACTGGCCGCTTTTTCTAGCTCCATTGAGATATGCACTTACAAGTTGAATCTAGGTAATCTTTTAGGATGGAATCGACTCTAAAACCGTGACGATGATAGAACGCTAATTGGTACCCAAAAGCACCAGTGCCTAGCTCTATTCGTGAAAACCTTTGTTTTCAAGTTCAGACAGCGTGAACTGAAGTAGCTTTGAGCCAATACCTTTTTTTTGATGTCTTGGGTTGATTGAAATATTGAATATTTCTGCCATATTAGTAGCAATTTCCTGAACTACACAGACTCCTACTATTTCATTATTATCAATTGCTGCGAAACAGATGGCGCCTGGAAGATAGGAACCTATCTTTACCTCGGATGGGTCTGCCTCTAGTAAAAGTTTTTTTGGAACTGAGGTATCTGAAATTTTTATATATTCCATATCTACCTTAATACAGATAACGCCGCGCAGGACAGGTTTTTTGGTGCCCATAAGCACCGAATAATGGGGACGCCAGGGCGATAAAATTGAGGAAAAATCAATTTATAGAGATGCCCGTAAGTTCAACTAACCATGATGCCGCCGGAGATGCTTGATCAGTCCATTGTTGTCAAATTCTAACGAGACAATATTGGTGCTTGTATATTCAACCACTTTATCCATGTGTGAAGGCTTTACTTTAGCGTGTTCAGTATATTTTATGAAAGCCACATTACGGCCAAGCATTAATTGATCTATTTTTACTTCACAAAAATAAACCTTGTCTGACAATTTGGCAATCATTCCTTTTCGGAGTTCCGCCTTTTTTGTAACGGTAACATTGAATTTTATATGTTCGTCAATAAAGTTATCAGAAAATAGTGAGATAAATTTATCAATGTCTTTTATTGTTGTGTCCGGTTGTTGTCTGGTATTTTTTGCTTGGATGAAGGCTTCTGCTTTCTGTTTTAATTCTGCCTCCGACAAAGGCGTGTTAGCTAACGCCGAGACTGAAAGGCTTAATGCAATAATAGCTGATATTAGAATTTTCAATGGCTTCATCCTTTTGGTGTTTAATGTCTGTTGAACAAGCGGTGTGTCAGAAATTTTCAGTGCTGGCACTGGTTAAGTGATTTATTTGCTATTAAGTTCAATTGATTCTCCATTACGTTTAATTGAAACGGAATAAGTGGAGTCGTTGAGGTCCTGGTTTGCATGTTCAATAATCCAGCCACTCTCCGTCTCAGTAGCTATAAATTTGTACCCATTTATAGATAACTCCGAGATAACGCGGAGTGCCACATTGCGCAGCTAATCGCCTCTGCTTCAGTATTTATTGAAACATCGCATTCATAATTATCCTGTGTCAATGAGTTAAGTGGCAGCAGACTCATGATTATGATTGAAAGTAGTTTCATTATTTGTAGTCCCCTAACGTTTATAGACTGATCACCATGACCAGTATTATATTTGTTGGCAACACAAAATTTATTCTGCGTCAAATCGTAAAAAACTAATTCTGAATCAATCACCTACAGAAATTTAGCGCTAATGTCCCACATGAGAAAATGATCATCATAACTAGTATCCCAAAACTACCGCCAAATGTTACCCTCTGCATTTATTGATTGCTAGGAGGAATACTAGTAAAGCAGGAGGGAAGAATAGCCCTCTGCCAGGATCGTATGAGGCATGGATGCCGATTACGAACGTACAAGGATGTATTCACAGCGTGTCCTGGGAGAGGGGTATTCTTTCCTTCCGACCCGGTAGTAAGTTTTCCTGTAAAAATAACAGTTACGGTGATCGAAATTCCGTTTCGCATCTGGTCAAATTGCCTGTAAAACGGTACCACTACCCAGATGGGCGTATCGTCAGGATTTCCTCCCTCTGCCGGTTGATACACCTTGCCGGTACAGCCACGGCAGCGTCGCCTCCGGTGATCGAGCCTTGCGCACCTACTGTGGCAGCAGGGGGAACGCAAGGTCACTGGCTTGCCGTCTTGACTGTGTTTGCCTTCCCAGGCAGCGTACGAGAAGGTAACCGTTTGTGGTGCTGCACGGGATTGCACAGACTTTCGAGGCGCCCCCTCTGCCCCTCGGGGCTATGTTTTTTCATTGGGTCGGTGCTTGAATGGCCTGAGGATGGCTGGGGGCTGATCGGTTGGGGCCTCCTCGAGCGCCCAGGCTTCGTCCAACAGTTGCAGCAAACGCACGGCCCGCACCACCCGGTTACCCCTGCCGGGCACAATGTGCAGATCCACAACCTTATCCCTGATAGCGACCGGTGTGATAATAAAATATCCGCCCAGATCCAGTGGCTGAAACAATCGACAGGGTAATATAGGCATCTTTATTGGCTCCTTGAATTGCATGTGACGGAAAGGCGCAGGAAAAGTGCATCGGTTTGAACCACTTCTCTCCCCGCAGGCGTGATCCTTGTGAGGAAAAGAAAAGGGAAACTTGCAGAAAGGGTGCGCAGCCAGACAGGCGGTGCGCGGCTGAAGTAAAAGACCACACCAATCATCACGGAGCGCCACAGCACACTCCGCCGCCGGGGGCGGGAGTGACTCGAAAAGTTCGCCTTCCGGGAGACGTTTATTGAAGACGAACGAGTGTATGGCGTATCATTCAAGACAGCCTCGCTAGATAGTTTAGTTATCTATTGGGGTTAGCCATCTCTCGGTGTTAGGCGCACTGGGAGGTGGCGTTTTTCTCTCATTTACGCGGTCGTGGTGCGGTCCTTCATTGTTTGTTGAAGACTTGTTGTAGTTATCGATTTCCTGCGAGGGCTCCCGTTCAGGGCGCCTCGCAGAGTGAATAATGATCGTAGCGCTGTTTTTATCTATTTTTTCTTCGTTTGCGCTGGCTTACTGGTTGGGTGCTATGGGAGCTGACCTACCGTAATCGCTTTTTGCAAAGAATTCAATCAAGCAGAAGCTTTAGATGACACTAAGTTTAGTTTCCCCATTAGCTGGCGAAGACATTTGCCATGCATGGGGGCATCAGCAATCCGTTCCCAGGGAATCCGGGGCATGTTTGGTAAGGGGTATCCGGGTGAAATTTCACCATCCGAACGAGTGGCTGAATGCACTGCCGTATACGGACCCGCACGTACGCTGGTGTGGGAAGGGCGGGCTAAAACCCGCCTTTACTCGATTATTTTTCAATTTAAGTTGTCGTTATTTAATAGCATCGAGTATCTGTATCATCACAGAATCTTCACCTGAAAAGTAGCTCTCGGAAGACTGTGTTACAGGTAAATGGGGAGCTATCCAGATGCGATGGTCTTCAGCCTTCGACGCTTGGTGATATTGCGACGAGATAATCCCCCAGACACCACTGTACGGAAGCTTGAACCAACCCGCCTCACCTAGGTGATTTGGCTTACTTCCACTGGGCTCGCCAACAATAATGGCATTTGTCAATCTATTAAGATCAGCAAGTAACAGATGAGCAGCAGAGAATGTATTACGACCAACTATAATGAACAACTTGTTATCTTTATTTTTCTCTACAAAGTAAATTAATGTGCTTATGAGTGGCGGTAAAATTGAACCATTTCCACCACTGTTATGTCGCAGATCTAATACGAGGTTACCTATGTTGTTCTGCTTGATGCGCTGCCGAATTTCTTCGCTGAATTGAGAAAGAGACTGTGACTCACTCTGAGCTACCGCATTGAACTGTAGGTAAAGATAGTTATCTTTCTCGTGCTCTGCATACCAGTAATTTTCAATTTTTCTTTTCAGGTAATCTGGATTGTTGATCGTTTCAAGCGCTGGTAGTGTTGGGAAACCTGTAAAATGGAATGACTCCCCAGGAAAACTTACTCGTGTATTATTGCCATTCTTATCGACTAAAGTAAAAGCAACATCATTAATGTCGTTAACTAGTTTTATTCCTTCTAGTACCTCGGGTAGTGCCAGATAATAGGGCCCCAGCCAATACTGTTGCATTTCATTATCTCTGGCGTTAACACTCGCTATCTTTTTCATTACTTGTTCTACGGGCGTATTAGTCACCGAAACTACTCTACGACCTATCAAATGCTTATAATTGGAGCTGGCTTTTACAATATAAATACCATCGCTAAACCAATAGAACTGAACTGGCAGGCGAGTAAAAGATCCTTTCAGAGAGTGTGTGGGTACAATAAAGTTATGCCCGTTCCCGACAGTGGCCAACAACTCCATAAATTTAAAGACAATTTGTTGATCGTTCAAGCTTGGAATCTTTTCGGCGATTGACTTGGATTTTAATTCAAGCTGTTCTGCAGAAATTCTATGGTATGGATCTACATGCAGTCGCTTAATCTCATTCAGCAAAAAATATAAATCATGTCGTCACGCATCATTTCTTGATAAACCAGACTCTAAGAACTCTCCTGAGAGCTTTTTGTATTCTGGAGAATGAGCGATTTTTTCAAACTGAGTGTTTTTAATGAGAGATTTTCTATCATCCCATCTGTACTCTAATGCCATTTGTAGCCAATCTAGTGCCTTTTGCTTTTTGCCAATAGCAGAATAGCATTGCGCTATTTTAATCATGATATCGTTAGACGGTGATGAAGCAGATTTTACCCCTGTCATAATAGTGCCAAGCTGAAGCGCTTGCTCTAGCGGTAGTATTGCTTTTTGATATTGCTCAGTTTGTAGGTATCCATGTCCAAGTAAAAACCACGTATCGCCATCGTCTTCGTACTGTTTGGTCAACTTTTCAAGCAGTGGAATAGCTTTATTCCACTGTTGACTTTTTGCAAAGTGAATGGCTTGAGTGCGCAATGCCCAATACTTGGCAGCATTATCTGGAAAATTAGATGATGGCGATCGATCGATTACTTCGTTGGCCAATAGATAGGGTTTGGATGTAGCGAATACTGGCGCAATAGTACATGCTATTATCAGAGACACGAGTATAAATATTTTTTTCATAAAACTCATTTGTTGATTTTTTTGAGAAAGGTAACGCCCAGCTAAACTGTCGGAACAGAGTTGGTTGTTTTGTGCTATTTACGCACAAAATAAGCTACGCGGTGAAGGTTATATTTTAGCCACTTGTGTACGCCCAGCATGGGCAGGAACTAATGCGATGAAGGTCCTCTGTGAGAGAGTTGGGTCACTGGGCTAGCGGTGATCATAACTACTAGCCGAAGGCAAGGGCAACCCCGAGAAGGGCTGTGTGGAGGAAGCTCGAACACAAACCTTGGGGCCGACGGACAAAAATCGTATATAAGGCCCAGCCCCAGGAAGAAGTTAGCACAAGATAACAAAGTCCGCAGGCTTGAGGGGTAGGGCAAATGCGGCGGTTGTGCAGGGACATTTCATGTCTTTATCCGGGGGTGTCTGTGTCACTGGCAGGGTCGATGGTATCTCCATTTATGACTATCCCCGGTGGATAAAGTCACGCTGGCTCTCACTGCACCGAGCCCTGGTTGAGGGCTACTACCAACCCCAACCCGTCAAACGGGTCGCAATACCCAAGTCCTCGGGGGCAAAGGCCACCTGGGGATAGCCACAGTACACGACCGCGTGATCCAGTAAGCGATCAGCCAAGTGCTGACGCCAATCCTAGGCCCGACCTTCTCCAATCACAGCTATGACTTCAGGCCTGGTAGACGTGCTTAGGACGCAGTTAGCCCTATCCAGCACTGCATCAAGCGGGGCCTGAAAAGCCCCTTGCTCTTATGCGATAAATGGGTTCGCAGGTGTCTGCGCATGTGTTTTTTCAAGCAGTGGTGCAGACTCCGAACGCGTATTCGCCATCCCAGTCCACAGAGTGTACCGGAACGCTGGGCGGTATCGGTCGGATTGAGTTCCAAGGGGCCGTACCGGCTGGCGAAGACGTTTGCAGTGCATCAAGGAATCTGCAATCAATTCCTGGCGAATCTAGGACTTGTTGCGGTAAGGGATAATTGGGGGAAATTTCACTCTCCGAACGAAGTGCTTTAGTGAACCGCGAGATACAGACCCGCCTGTACGGTGGTGAGTGGAGGGCGTGCTAGAAACCTACCATTACCCGATTAGGCTTCGTTGACAAGTTTTTTGACATGAATTTGCTATACGGGTCTTCTACATAATCAGCAAAGGGCTTGCAATACTCAAAACCATATTTTTCGTAAAGCCGGTGAGCAGGTTTGAAAAAAGGCATAGAACCTGTTTCTAAACTCAGTCTTTTGTAACCACTTTCAGTTGAGATTTCTATGATGTGCTCAAGTATGAATGAAGCGATACCTTTGTTTCTGAATTCAGGATCTGTTCGCATAGACTTAATTTCTGCGTGACTAGAATCCAGCTCTTTGATTGCACCACAACCCGCTAACTTATTTTCATCCCAAACAGTCCAAAATGTAATATTTGATGACTTCAATGCTTCTAAATCTAAAGCATGTTTACTTTCCGGCGGAGAAATTGCTCTCATATCCTCTAAGTGTTCTTCGAGAAATTGAGCAACCAAAGGGCTTGAAAGATCATCAACTTCTATTCTCACCGACATGTCTCCCTTTTGATTTTAGCGTTTTTTGTTTATGTATAGAAGTCCCACGCCTCAATAATGGGTCGAAGCACGCAAAGCTGAGACCCAGCCCCGAAGGGGCGAAATTGATTGGCTTGCTAAAAGACATTAGACACGACCCCTGAGCTTATTAAATAGATTGTGCCAAAAAGTGGATGCGCTAACAAGCCATAAGCCAATTGCTAACTGGAACACCAAACCAGCAGGCCAAAGAATGCTTGATGATGCTATTTCCACTGTATTTGGTATGAATGATAGTGAGCGTGGTAGATAAGCTAGAGCATTAACAACAAAGTACAAACCTGCTAGCTGGAACAATACTTTTTGAGAGTCGCTACTCAATGTTGCCTCGAAATTAGATTTGGCACGGCTCAATACTGAGTTCGCCGCTTTATTAATTAAGAAAACTGCGATAAGCCCGGCCAGGATAATTGCTCCAATGAGGCCGGCATAAGCACCCATAGGTATTTCATGTTGCTGATATTGTGCGACGCTGGTGAATAGTAATACAAAGCTTGGTAAATTCAGAATTAGCTGAATTAAAAGCCAAATTGAAAAAATCCTTAATGCGATTGCTGTGACTTGCTGTGTAATCATGGTTTGCTTTTTAACGTTGTCAACAAGGGTGGCCTAAGCAGAGCGTAGGCCGTCCAACCCACCAAACTAACGGCCGGGTAGGGCGGCTTGGATTGATTATGGAACATGGCTGAATACTAGATACTCCTGAATTACCCCATAAACAGCGACACTCACCACAACACTACTTGGAATATAATAACGTGTCCTTTTAAGAGGAAGAACCAAGATAATCAATGAAGAGGCAATTGCTGAAACTACAGCAACACCAAACCAGGTAGCTTTTAACCCTGGCGCGATCACTAATAGTACATATGCCACGGGGAGGAAACTTGATGCAAGCAGGCAGGCTATAAACTTCCATAGATATCTACTTGATACTTTTTTCCGGTTAACTTGCTTCAATTTCTCCTCCTATACCGCTTAAAGCATGAGAGGCAAAAGCAACGCGGAGCAGCAGTTTTGACATCCCGTGCGTTTACTTGTGTACGCCCAGCATGGGTATGAGCTCATGAGATGAAAGTCTTCTGTAGGAGAGTTGGGTCACTGGGCTAGCGGTAATCATAACTACTATTCGATGGCAAGGGCAAGCCCCAGGGTGATTCAAGTTAGTACAAGATAACGAAGTCCACAGGTTCGATGGGTAGGGTAAATACGGCGGGAGTGTAGGGAAAGTTCATGTCCTTGTTGAAGCTGTCACCGATTTTATATGGATTAGTCGCATTGAAAATCGTGCTGTGGGATATGCAGGATTTTTCCCTGATGCAGAAGCTTGCCGTCTGCATGTTGGTGGAGTTGTGTATGCTGGGAGCCGCGGTTCAGTATCGGAGATTTTTATCTGCAAGAAGCTAAGGGAATTTGCAGATCACAACAGTCCTACTGTAGCCGTAACCAAATCGCTTGAAAAACTCATTTTACCACCCAATGCCAGCCTGATTAGATTGCACTAGTTGGGGATAGCTTTTATTCAGTATGTTTTTCAGTCAATGGCGTAATATTCTACTTATAAATTTGTCATTGCTGTGGGAAAGGGCAACGTTATCGACTGGGAGATCGCCAAGCATCTGGCGGTGGAAAACGGCGATTTCCTCGATTCCTACCGGGTCGGAAGGGAAGAGTACCCCTCTCCCAGGACACGCTGTGAATACATCCTTGTACGCTCGTAATCGGCATCCATGCCTCATACGATCCTGGGAGAGGGCTATTCTTCCCTCCTGCTTTACAAGTATATTAAATGGATTCTCCTCTTCGGCTAACTCGCCAACCCGTATTCAGGGGGTGAAGCAACCAGAGGGAGTGCCATTTATGGCGAGTCAATAAGAGAGAAAATAACTACTGGAGAAACAGTTTGTGCATTCCACTTTCCGCCAATTACCAGCTGGAATACTATACATGTCATTTTTTATAGGGCGACCCATGGCTACTGCTGACTACACTGGTTAAGTATCTCCATTTATAGTTGGAATCCGTAGGAAAGTGAATGATGAAAAGATACAATCTGACAGCAATGCTTTGTGCTGCCATATTAATCAGTGGCCAGGCCCTGGCCGAGTATAAAAAAGGCGACTTGATTATTCGGGTCGGTGCTGCAGCAGTTGACCCCAATGACGATTCCAATCATCTGCGCTTGAATAGCACAGCCCTGCCAGGCACACGGGTCTACCTAGATACTGGCTATTCCGTTAGTATTACCGGTACCTGGTTGTTTGCAGACCACTAGGGTCTGGAATTTCTAGCGACAGCACCATTTAAACACGACCTTGATGTACGCGGTCTGCCAGACCCGGTGACCGGGGCGCTTCTCGGTCGGGTTCGCCTGGGCGATATCAAACACCTGCCGCCAACTCTTAGCATACAGTGGTACCCGGTATGCATAGAATCCTGGATACAACCTTATATCGGCCTCGGAGTGAATTACACCCATTTTTTGAGTGAACATATCAACAGTGTGGCTCAGAACTATTTTGAAACTGTACTCGATGCGAAATCACGGGCAAGACTCAAGCTGAAAAATTCCTGGGGCCTGGCTGGGGAGGTGGGAATAGACATTGCCTTTGGCCGGGAAAGCCGTTGGCAGTTTAACGCGGCTATCTGGTACCTGGATATTGATACCGATGCCACCATTCGCTTTTTTACAGAAACGCACAGATATTCCCGTATCAATGTGGAGGTTGATATTGATCCATTTGTTTTCTCACTGGGTATTGGTTACCGTTTCTGACTCGCTGTGCCACAATACTTTACGCATGTGAGGTATTTTCCCAGGTCTCAGCACATTCACATTTTAGAGTCTCTGTTAAACAACGCTATCCAATTTATTATCATTACTGTCTCTAATGAGGACTGCTACGGTTAAGCAGTCTGCGGACTCTGAAAACTCAAGGGATGCAAAGCCATAAAATAAAGAAATAAAATTTATTATTCTAGCGGAACTGCCAGCTTTAAGGCTTTTATCGTATGTTCTTTTTGGAGATGCCTGTTTAATCTTAAGGCGATAGATCTTTTCCCAGTACTTCTAATGAAATAATTTACAGAAATATTTTTAATACTGCGCATCTGTGTAACTGCAAGTGTTTCAGTAATTAGGATATGCGCAGATTTCAACTCCTAAATATTCATTTTTAACGGCTTTATGATAAAATAATCCTCTTATATTATAAGAGGTGCCATTCTAAATTATTCGGCGCCACAAAGCCCAGCTATTTTCCAAGAAGCACAAATTCTTTTACTTCTACGGCAGAATTTTCTTTCTGAGCAGCTATCGCATGACCTCTTCAGATGCCTTTAAATTGGATTCTCGATGGTCGTCTTGCCAGATCTATCTTGATGAAGACGAATTGTATCGTCACGCTATCAATACTTTATGTGCTGAAATTTATTCAACGTTCAGCGTAAATAATAAACTATCTCAGTCCGCAATTGTTAATACAGTAAGTCGAATTACCAGATAGGTTAACCGCTGTTTCTGGTGGTCAGATTTGACATGTCACTATCGTTAACGCGTTCAGGGTAAGGAGTTTGGTTTCACATAAACTGACAAGTTCTATTAGAAGGCTATTTCAGCGACCGGCTGAATCAAGCAGTATTGCTGGTATTTTATTTGAATTATTTAGAAAGATGATATTTTGAATTTTGCGCAAAGAGATCGAAGCCATATTCTGTAATTTTTACCGATACGACGGATTGGATAGGTCAAAGGGTATGCGACGAGCGACCATATTCACGGTAATTGATGAGCCATCATCGATTTGAAGATTTCGTGAGTATTTACAGGTAAAGGAAAATTTAATCACCTGACAGTTTAGGTTTAGAAATTACTACGTTAGTATCACTTGTTTAGATGAGTAGGGATTCGAAAGTATATAAAGAATCAAGGAGGTGAAGAGCGCTGTCAGAAGAAGATAAAATTGACGGGACTGTAGCACTGCCCCTCTCCTGGGGCTTTCGTCATACCACCCACTCTGTGGGTGGTCACAGATTTGCACAGTTACGATGAATTTAATCGCCAACCACACAAGGAGTCTCAGGCAATGTTCCAATTTTCCATACGTAATATCGCTGCCGTAGTCCTGTTGGTAATCCCATATATGACCTGGGGTCACAGCGCCATGTTCCCAGATAATTACAAATTTGATGAAAGCAATAATGGTGGACTGTCGCAGGAGCAGCGCAGGCTTAGCGCCAATTTTCAGTCGGTCGAATTTTGCCTAAATGGCAATGCCGCAGGCTATCCTTGCAGAAATATTGATTTGATGGCTTTTTTTTCCAAGACAAGTATGGGTGGAGGAAGCGCCAATCTCAACGATATATGGGGTTATTCTGACCCCCTAACGGGCGCTGAGATTGCGATAGTGGGCAGAACCAATGGTACTTCATTTATAGATGTCACCGTGCCTGATGCACCGCTGTATCTCGGTTTTTTACCGTCGCATAACAATGGTACAAGTGCCTGGCGGGATATAAAGGTCTATAACGATCACGCTTTTATTGTTGCCGATGGATTCAGTAACCGTTCGCATGGTTTACAGGTTTTTGATTTGCGCACTTTGCGCAACCTGCCTTCTCCGGGGCAGACACTCAGTGAAACCGCCCATATGAGTGGATTTGGTAACGCGCACAATATCGCTATCAACGAAGATAGTGGCTATGCTTATATCGTCGGTAGTAATCAATGCAGTGGCGGACTGTATACAGTGGATATTTCCACTCCAAATAATCCTCGCTATGCAGGCTGTTTTTCATCCGATGGTTATACCCATGATGCCCAATGTGTTATTTATTCTGGTCCCGATTCGTTTTATGTAGGCCGGGAAATTTGTGTCGGGTACAATGAGGATAGTATTACCATTGTGGATATGACCGACAAAGTAAATCCACAGCAATTATCGCGCACAGTATATCAGGGTTCCAGATATACCCATCAGGGCTGGTTTCTGGACGACAATCACACCTTCCTGATCATGAATGATGAACAGGATGAAACGTCGCGTGGTCAAAATACAACTTCCTATATTTTTGATGTAAGCAATCTGAATGGGCCAGTTGAAACAGGACGTTATGTGGGGCCGACCAGAGCAATTGATCACAATCTTTATACAAACAATGGTTATGTGTATGAGAGCAATTACCGGGCCGGTCTACGCATTCTTGATGCGGCCAACATTGCCTCGGGTAATCTTCAGGAGGTGGCTTATTTTGATACGATTCCCAGTTCAAATAGTGCGCAGTTTTCCGGCGCCTGGAGTAGCTATGTTTATTTCTCCAGTGGCAATATTATTGTCAGCGACATCGGCAATGGTCTGTATGTAGTGCGACCTGATTGGAATGCTATTCAAAATCAAATTCTTACGAATTCACAATAATATCGTGCCGAAACTGTCGATTGACCTGTGCGCTTTGCGCACAGGTTGCGACATCCCCCTGGCTTCAAACTGATCATCAACCGAAGCCATTCGGAGTAATCAAATTTTCCGGAAATAAAAATGCAAGTAAAATTGACCTGTCGAGAGGGATGTATTGCGATTTGCCTATTGTTTTCATTTACGGCTACAGCTATTGAGAACAACAATCTCCTAGAAGATAGTGTACATAGCGATAATAGCCACACTATGATCCGAATCGGCGAAAAAATGTTACATAGTGCTGAGGCGGCACAAGCCGAATCCATATCGCTAAGCCTGCACAGTAACCGATTACGTAAATCGTTGAATCAATTGCGACGACAATTACACGCACTGCCCAAGGGCAGAGAACACCAATTGCTCAAGCATACGACTGACATAGTTGCCAAAGAAATCCCACTGTGGCAGGAACAAATCAGCCGTTTGCGCAACCAGGCATTAGAGCAGCGCAAGCGCGCGCTCATATTGTTGGAAAAAGCCTATGTTCGGACTTGGCAGCCACACATCCGTTTAACCGGCAGGATAAGAGGTGCTGAAAGTGACAACTCCATCGCAGGACACAATATCAGCATTCGCAGCGTCCACCCAGGAAAGTTAAATATGAATAGTTCTCCAGGGAAAAGGGGTTCAACGCCGGGCATGAGTTTGGAGATACCCTCACTCAGTGGACAGAACATTCCTGACGAACTGAACTTGAGTAGCTCCAGAATTTCTCGCAAGCTTACGGTTTTCGCTCATGTGGAACCGGAAACTGCAACCACTCTGGTGCCGCTTAATCAAATGCACCAATGGCGCCTGATATTATCGAAGCTGGATGGCCAGCCCCTGAGTGGTGCTGAGATTGCAATCGAAGGGCATATGCCTGGACATGTACACGGGCTGCCAACACAACCGCGTGTCACAGAGGAGATGGCACCAGGTGTTTACAGAGTACAAGGCGTAAAATTCCAAATGCCTGGCTGGTGGGTGATGACATTTAATATTCGAGTCAATCACCAGGATGATACCGTTACTTTCAATATCCGTCTGTAGGCATTGCCGTGAAAAGACTATTACACCTATTTTCCCTGTTGCTGTTATCTTTTTCTCTCTGCGACATTACGAAATTCGCAATGGCCAGCGAAAATTATCGCTTCACCGACGCAGATATTGTTTTTCTCAATCGCTTTACTTTAGCCACCCTGCCTTCTTTACCCGCAGCGCCGGATAACCTTGTTGCCGATGACCCCTACGCAGCTGCCCTCGGTCAACAGCTGTTTTTCGATACACGACTGAGTGCTAATGGTCAGGTTGCCTGCGCGAGCTGCCACCAGCCGCACAAGTATTTCACTGACGGGCTCCCCCGATCTCAAGCACTGGGCACCACCAGACGCAATGCGCCCACCATACTCGGCGCCACTCACAGCCCATGGTTGTTCTGGGATGGTCGCAAAGACAGCTTGTGGTCTCAGGCACTGGGACCCTTGCAAGACATCAATGAACACGGACTCGACCGCCTCGGCCTTGTGCGCATTATCCGGCAGCACTACCGGCGAGAATTTGAACAACTTTTTTCCAATAAAGCGGATTGGGTACAACTTCAAAGGGTTATCGACAAGCAGTGGAGAAAGCCAAGGTTGACAAAGAGACAAAAAGCTGCGGTCAACCGGATTGTTAGTCAAGCAGGCAAAGTCATTATGGCCTACGAGCGTAAGCTGCAACTGCACCCCGCACGCTTTGATCGTTTTGTCGGCCAGTTGCAACGGGACAACAAGAATATTCAACTTCTGGCCGACTTGATGAGTGAAGATGAAGTGGCCGGGATGCGTTTGTTTATGGGGCGCGCCAACTGCGCCAGCTGTCACAATGGACCACTGTTTACCAACTATGAGTTCCACAATATCGGCGCACCGGAAGCCGATCCAGAAAATGTGGATTTAGGCCGCTATGTCGGTGTAAAGCTATTACAGCACGACGCATTTACTTGTCTCTCTGCGCAAAGCGACGCCGGCGCTGATGACTGCCAGGAAATGCGCTTCTTAAAGAAGCAAGGCAAGGAACTGGTTGGTGCGTTTAAAACACCGACGTTGCGCAACGTCGCCCACACTGGCCCTTATATGCACGCAGGCCAATTCTCCACACTGGAACAAGTGCTAGCCCATTACAATAGCCCGGCTCCACCCTACTATGACCCCGGACAGCACCCAAGTCGTCCACACTTTGACATATTACCCTTGGGGTTGGACGAGTTGCAGATCAAGCAACTCATCGCTTTTCTGCAAACATTATCGTCACCCATACCAGCAAATGATCCACTTTGGAGCGCACCTTAAATCAATACACGCCTCACTTAAGCCAAGCCAGGATTGAATAACTATTGGGGTGGCCAAAAAAGTTAGGATAAAACAGCTAAGCTACTTTTCATTTCAGCCAAGGTGAATCTGTAATCATTGGAGCAAATGGGGTTCATCGCCGAAGCTAACCGTTGGCTGTGATAAAACATCACAGTGTAATTTAGAATCTCCTGATAAACCCCCTTTTCTTCAATGAAATAGCTTTCTTTAGGTAGGATAAGATACATGAAGCTATCGACAAGTCAGAAATTTCCTCACCTGTTAAACCTACTGACAACCTAGACCGGAATTCTCAAAAACAAGATTGTAATCGACGATATCAACTATCAAATCTCCAGTGACATCCAGCGATGCTGGGGCAGGTGGGACTGAGTTGCCGAGATGAGGTAACATTTCAATTAGGTCATTATGATCTACGCAGCCATCGCTATTCACATCAAAGGGGGAAGATGAAATTCTAAAGTTTGCGACTTCATCGGCACGTAAATTCATTACCTTGGCGTTAAACTCAACATCAACGGTCCCTGTGGTTTCATTATTGATAAACACATTGGGGTTTGACCACTGTTGTATGCGTTGCCCTCCAGTTCCGAGTGGACAACCATATGCCATTACAGTGCGCCAAGTATTGGCAGTGACATTACAATAGCCGTGCCCAAAAGAAAACGGAGTTACATTGGGATCTTGAGAGATAATGTGCCTTGCACCAAATAAGTGCCCGATTTCATGAGCGAAAGTATAATAACCCGTAGCACAACTTTCCCTACCTAAGGCCAGTGCCTGATCTTCTGTAGCCCCAATTGATCTGGCAATACCGCAAAAACTGTAATTATTCCCTGTGAGAACAATCATTATGTCTGCATTATAAAAGTCACGCAGGTTATGTAACTCCTGTGTTTCTGGATTGTTTGTATTTGAAAAATAATCTCTGTCAGTATAAAAATTTCCAGTGTCGTTATAACTGGTTTGATAGGCATGAACAATATTTACACTGGTTTGCACGTCGCTGTTTTGATACGATGTATTGGTTTCTAGTTCAAGTAAATCCATATAGGCATCAATATTGCCTGCAGCAGTTAAAAATTGAGCCGTGTAGGCAACAATAACTGTAAACTCTAAACCAGTATCACTTTTTGTAAATACATTATTATCGGGTAAGCTATTGGTGGTGAAATCTTCATAATAAGCGTTATCATGGTCGATTAATGTTTCTTGTGGTACTTCTGTTAATACGGTATCTCCACTCTTATTTGGTCTCAGTTTAAACAATTTTCCGGCATGATGAAGAGATCCTACAACCTGGCCATTATTTTTCGCAATATAAAGGGTATTATTATCGACCCCGGATGCCGAAAAAGAAAATCTTGCTGTACTTTTTTTCCTGATACTCTTAACTTTAAAAACAATATCCTTGTCTCTGATGCGGAGATTTATCTTGGAGTTTTTTTGTATATTTTTAATTTTCGTATTGTATTTCCCCAGGTTGATAACTCCTTTGATTTCATTTTTAGACGATTGTTTAATGTTATTTTTGATGTCAGAACTTTTCTCGATATTCTGAATAAATATCTCATGCATGTCATTTGCAAATGTATGGTTAGTGAATATCAGGGTCAGAATTATCACTTTAAAACTTATTTTAATAATCATGTGATTGCCTTCATTATAATTAAGCTCAAAATGCCCAAGCAGATACCTGAGCAGGCAGTTTTACTTGATACGGTAGCTGGTGATCTTAATAACTGCTAATATTCAACAGCAAGATAAAGGTTCAAACACCCTAAATAATGGGATCTTCATGCGTTACTGCTAAAGCCAACTCTCTCTGTGCTGAATTTGGTGATAAGGAATGAAGATGTATTTCATGCCTACTTTAAAATTTAGAACTGTTATATTCAATGTAGGCTTAACAGTAATTTATATCTTGGCAATCCTGTCTAAAAATAAATAATTACCTATTTTTGGCGTACTTTTATTCTATAGACTGCCTCATATTCTTTAGGTAATTTATTTCCTCCCAGGTAAAGTATTGAGGGAATTGGGGCTTATTAAGTTGAAAAAATTAGATTATTAATGTTTCTCCTAAATAATTGTGAGCATTCAATAAGAAAGTCTATCTATAACCTAATTTATTCATAATGTAAATGGCACAGGCGGAGTTTGTTTGCATAAGCTAATTTTTATATAGAGGTAATATGATATATTTAAAATGCCCATCATGACTATTATTAGTATGCTTACTGTTGGTAGCTAAAATTGTGCCAGTACTGCAATATCGCTATTTACTAGCGGGTGGGAATAATGTGAATGTCCTTCTCCCAGGACACGTTGTGAATACATTTCTTGTAAGCGCGTAATCGGTTCCCGTACCTTATACGATCCTGAGGAAGGGGTATTATTCCCGTCATCCTTATCAGTACATTCAATGGATTATCCATGTTTGAATCTGAAAACTACTGGATGAAATCATCCAACAAAACCATTATCTAAGAGCAGTAGTATAAGATATTTTGAACGATTATAAAGCAAGGTGATTGATGAAATATCTCTTTTTACAACAATGGTACAAAAAAGTTGAAAGCACCTGTTCCAGATCTCGAGAAAAGGGTATTTGCAAACAGAGAACAGGATGTCATTGAAGACTCTACGGTAGAGGGTCCAATTTTAAGGCCATCGTGCCAAATGGTTACCTAGGGTGAGGTGCTTCAATGGAGCAAATTACTATCGAAAAATTCCAGATAGTTCCTTGCTGTCTGTGTCCAACTGCGGGGGTTCATCAACGACAGTTTTTCCATTTGGTCTGGCGTGGTGTGGAGTATTTTTCCGACCAGCTTTGAGAGTTTTCCCTACTAATTCGAGAAGACTCGTGTCGATATCATCTGGATATGTACCCTGGCTAGGATACCGCAGGGGGGCATCAACGCTTCGTGGCTGTATACGAATTTTGCAGACTCCAATAGTTGCTCAGGTCACAAATTAGTCCAAAAACCGTCAAACTCGCAAAATTTGACACTTTCTTGACAAAAACTACACAAGAAGCTGACGCAGGAATCCATAAAATACGGGCCTATAACCACTGTGGCTAATGGGCCCGCACCCTGATTTTTAAGAACTGGATTCCTATGTACGGTGATTCTGAGTTCAGCCGTTTTCGCGTAACTTTTGTCGGATTCCTAGCGGCCGGTGGCCTGGCTACCACAGTGCATTGGGCCGTCATGGCGTTGTTTGTTGGGCTGACCAGTCTGCCGGTTTTCTCCACCCTGATCGGTTCCGCCTCCGGTGCAATAGTGAACTATTGGCTTCAGCACCGATTGGCTTTTCCGGGTGCTGAAATGTATGCCCGGACATTTTTTCGCTACCTTGCCTCCTGTGCCTTTGCATGGATTGTCAATGTATCTGTATTTTTCGTACTAACACGGGATGTCCATTTTCCAATCATTATCGCGCAGGTGGTCACTACCGCATTGGTGGCCGGTTTGAACTTTATTGTCTATAAAAGGTTGGTATTCCATGAAAAAACACCTTAATCCGGTAGCTAATCACTTTGAGGATTTGTTGCTGTCGATAGTTGTACCGGTCTTCAATGAAAGTGCAATGCTGCCGACTTTTCTTGAGCAGATGATACCCATCCTGAAAAAGCTGCCTTTAAAGACGGAGTTGATTTTTATTGACGATGGCAGCACCGATAACAGTGCGGAATATCTTAGGCAGGCTCTGGACAATTACCCGGGTCAGAAACTGATCAAACTCAGTAGGAACTTTGGTAAGGAGGCTGCGATCACCGCCGGCCTTGAACATGCCAGTGGGGATGCGGTTGTGATCATGGACGCCGATCTGCAGGATCCTCCAGAATGTATCCCGACCATGCTCAATACCTGGTTGTCCGGTACCGATGTGGTGCTGATGCAGCGTCGGTCCAGGGCAGGGGAAACCCTGTTCAAACGCCTGAGCGCACATTTGTTTTATCGCTTTCTGAACCGCATAAGCCAGACAAAAATTCCCGTAGATACTGGGGATTTTCGCTTGATGAGCCGTCGCTCGGTCGATGCACTCTTAACCCTCAGGGAGCGCAACCGGTATATGAAGGGTCTGTTTGCCTGGGTGGGCATGCCGACAAAAGTTATCCGGTACGACAGGGCACAGCGGGCTGCCGGGAAAACCAAATGGAACTATTGCGGACTGTTTGGACTCGCGTTTGAAGGCTTGACATCCTTTTCGATTTCCCCCTTAAGATGGGCCGTGGGCGTGGGGCTTATCTCCGCGCTGACAGGTGCACTATTTGGTATTTGGATTGTGGCCAAAACCGTATTCATCGGCGATGTCACCGCGGGCTACCCCTCTCTTATGGCCATTATTACCTTCCTCGGCGGCGTTCAGCTTTTCAGCATCGGTCTTGTTGGGGAATACGTTGGTAAAGCGTATATAGAAGCAAAACAAAGACCTGTATACCTGACCGAGGAAATCCTGGAGAGCCAGTCAGTGCAAACGTATCTGGAAATCAAACGCAAGGGAACCCTGCAGCATGCCAAGGCAATATAGGTACTGGGTCCTGGCGCTGGGTGCTATCCTGATAAGTCGCCTGATCAGCATGGCCCTGTTTCCATTTGTTGATACAACAGAGGCAAGGTATGCCGAAGTTGCCCGCCTGATGGCCGATACCGGTGACTGGATTACCCCCTGGTTTGATGCCGGCATGCCGTTTTGGGGCAAGCCACCGCTATCGTTCTGGGCACAGGCCGCCTCTGCAAAGACGTTTGGTCTCAGTGAAATTTATTTTCGTCTGCCCGCCCTGATAGCCACGATTTTGACCGGTTTCCTTACCTGGCGGCTTGCCCAAGGGTACCGGGATGATAAAACATCGCGTTGGTCCGTGCTGATTTTTGTCAGTATGGCGCTGCCTTATATCAGTGCCGGTGCCGTGATGACCGATGCGTTTCTTGCGCTGGGCATCACCCTGTCCCTGGTGGGCTTCCTCCGTACTATACAGGGGGGCAAATCCTGCTGGGGTTGGCTGTTTTTTCTGGGGATGGCTGCCGGGCTTCTTGCCAAAGGGCCTTTGGCAGCCGTGCTCGTTGGCATACCGATTGTCTTGGGGATACTGTTTGGGTTGTACAGATGGACAGTGCTGGCTCGGTTGCCGTGGTTGTGGGGCAGTCTGGCAACCCTGGCACTGACCCTGCCATGGTATTTGTCAGCGGAACTCAAGACCCCCGGATTTCTCGATTATTTCATCGTTGGTGAACATATCCTGCGGTTTATTGATCCCGGCTGGTCCGGTGACCTCTACGGCAATGCGCACTCGCAGCCTAAGGGCATGATTTGGGTATTCTGGCTTTGGGCCAGTTTTCCCTGGGGTATTCTCGCGCTCATGGTCCTGGGAGTCCGTATGGCAGGAGGCAGTGCGCGTTGTCTCAACGGCTTTTGGCAAGATAAACGCGCGGTTTTATTACTATTCTGCGCCCTTGGGCCCTTGCTGTTTTTTACATTGGCCGGCAATACCCTCTGGACTTATGTTCTGCCATCCCTCCCCTTTAGTGCCGTGCTCATAGCGCGACAGCTTTCAGGAGTTGGCAGGCCGAATACGATTAAGTTTCTCTATGCGCCCACAGTGGCCGTATGCCCTTTGATTTTGCTTGTTATCACATTGGCCTGGAGTAGCGGCCTCTATTCTGTAAAGAGTGAAAAACATTTGGTGAGCTACTATAATCAGCGCAGGGAAGC
The DNA here is from genome assembly GCF_047289955.1 of Microbulbifer jejuensis. Lineage (NCBI taxonomy): Bacteria > Pseudomonadati > Pseudomonadota > Gammaproteobacteria > Cellvibrionales > Microbulbiferaceae > Microbulbifer > Microbulbifer jejuensis. Next base: position 9,448 of record NZ_JBLBUB010000041.1, on the reverse strand, counting down.
TGGTAGTAGTCCTTTACTATACCTTGGAAAAGCACCTTTTTCTGCCCGTTTCTACTCACGCGGTACCGCCCGATCCATACATTTAAAGCAGTTGGAAAAAATGCAAGAGGACAATACCTACCGGGAATATTTCGTTGTCATTCCTGCAAAGCGAATGAACGACAGCCAACTTGCCCCTCTTTTTACCACCGGCAGTGTGGAAATGCAAAACCGCAGGTTCAGACTGCTGTCTGTAAAAAGCCCGATGTCCCAACGTGAGCCATCAAGCCGTGCCGAATTCGATTGAGTCTTCATTGACGGGCAGAAAACTGCGCCTGTTGATTGTGGAAGATCAAATAGACCTGGCGGAGAACCTGTTCGAATTCCTGGGGGAGGCGCGCTACAACCTCGACTTTTCACCCGATGGCTTGACGGCCCTGCACTTGTTGGCCACCCAGTCTTATGATGTTATCGTCCTTGACTTGATGCTGCCGGGCGTCAATGGCCTTGAAATTTGCCGGAGAATTCGCTCGGACCTGAAATGCGACACCCCGGTTATTTTGACAACCGCCTTGGGCTCCCTGGCCGACAAGGAAAAGGGCTTCTCCTGCGGGGCAGATGATTATTTGGTGAAACCCTTTGAATTGAGGGAGTTGCAGTTACGTATTGAGGTTCTGTACAGGCGCCATGCTTTGAAAAGCTCGAATTTACAGGCGGGCAGCCTGTCATTTGATCCGGGAACGCTCACAGCCCGATTGCGCGGCAAACAAGTGGAATTGGCGGGGACTCCCGCCCGGATTTTTGAGTTGTTGATCCGTGCCTATCCCAACTTCCTCAGTCACGGTGCCCTGCATGAGGCCATCTGGGGCGCAGATTGCAGGGAGACCGATGGCCATAGTCTGCGCACGCATATCTATACCTTGCGAAAAACCCTGCAGACTGCGTTTGGGGTCAGTCTTATCAAAACGGTACATGGGCGTGGCTACAGGCTGGAAGCCGTGAACCATAACAAAGACCGGCAATGAAAAAAAGTACCCTCTCCAGCCGCCTTTACAAGACGCTGTTTTTAATGATTGCGGTCACAATAGTGATTTCCCTGATCACCGTGGATCTCTTTGTGGAGGATATTGAATACAATGCATTGAATTTTGAATTAAATGCGGATGCGGAGTTTTTTAAAACCCATATCGATAACGGGCAGTTCAAACGCTGGAGGACGGGAAACCTGGAAGCAGTTTTTTTGCCCAGTGGAGAGGGTGAATCCCGCCTGCCGGAATTTTTCCGCAATAGACCGGTGCCGCTTTCCGCAGAAATTGCAGTGGGTAACAAGACCCTGCTGATTATTATTGAAAAAATAGACAGCCCGCCTGGAAAATTGTTCCTGGCGCGAGATTTTACTATCCTGGAGCGGCGGGAGGTTCTGGTTAAAATCCTGCTTTTGTCAATTGCCCTCATCATGCTGGTGGTGGGATTTTTGGTGGCAAAGGGCAGTGCAAAATTACTGACCAGACCGCTCAAAAGGCTCTCCCGGGATATCCAAAAAATCCAACCCGGTATTGCCATGGAGCGCCTCACCAGGGATTATCGCGACAGCGAGTTTGTAGAGATTGCTGAATCATTTAACCGATTTTTGTGCGCATTGGAATCCCATATTCACCGGGAAAAATCGTTTGTCAAACTGGCCAGCCATGAATTGCGCACCCCGCTGGCCATTATCAGTGGTGCGCTTGAGATTTTGGAGCAGCGTCGCGATGTTTCACAAAGCGATCAAAAAACGCTACTGAGAATTCGTAACGCTACCCGTACCATGCAGGAAGATACCGAAATGCTGCTGCAACTGGCACGGGGCAAAACCGCCAAAGAGGAGTTTGTCGCACTCGACATGGTAAAACTGACAGCCGAAATCGTTGCCGATCTCGGCAGCAGCAATGGCAATTTCAAGGGCCGCACCGAGGTCATTTATGACAGTGCAGAGCTGTTGGTCTATTCAAACGCCGCACTGGTGCGCATGCTGTTGCGCAACTTGATTAAAAATGCCTTGATGCATACCGCCGCCAGGGTGCAAATACGGCTGGGCAGGGAGTCGATACACATCAACGATTTTGGCAGCGGCTTGCCGCAAAGTGTGGTCAGCCAGTTTTCGCAGGCCCCCGGCAAAGCGCCCGGCGGACTGCAGGAAAGCAGTTTTGGCCTGCTTATTGTACAACTGATCAGTGAGCGCCTGAACTGGCAACTGGACATTGAGCACTCCGGCAGTAGCGGAACTCATTTTATCATCCGAATGCCTGCCTGCGGCCAGGACTAGTTGGCCGGGATAGCGCGGCACTGCCCCCTCCACCTGCGATTGCACCCCCCACACTGTACAAACTGGCCTTGAGCCGCTTATGACTCATGTGCCGTGCTTAGCCGGATTTCTGTGACTCGCGTGTGCGGGCATTGCCTGGTGATTGTAAGGCTCTGTAGGGTGTGGGGTGTGCTGCGCTGCGCTGGGCATGGGGGCCATTTTATGCCCGGCCCACAGCACAGGGGGCGTACCCCACTCTGCTAAAAGCAGTCACAATGCCTCGATGGTCATGGGAGTTTGAAAGCCTTATTACCTGTTTTCCCAAGGTGAACAATGGGTGCTGCCCCACAAGCGAGTGGGCTTGCCTTTCTCTGTCCATTGGCAACACCTGAAGCGTATTTATCGCTTAAAAAAGAAAGTGATCCACGGCATGCCCATCCATGCTTTCTGGGTGCTGGAAGAGGCGGATATCCCGCGATGGCCTGGCCTTTGTACCGGATTTCAAGGATAAAAATTACTACGGATTAACGGTGACCGAGAGAATGAAGGTGGAGACCCTGATGGGGAAACTCATCTGGGTTGCCGACAGAATGTTTGTAATTTGGGAGGCGCAGGACGCACTATGATCGAAAATCAATATCCGCAAGAAGAACAAATCCCTTTCCACTACGTCGATACGATGGGCAAAACCCAAGTCAAAATCCCACTGGAAAAACACGCTGTACAGAATGTTCCGGAAGCCCTGGTGCTCTCCAGATTCTATTAGATGATCGCGGCCGGGCCATGCCGATACTGGAGCGCGAGGGCTTCGAGTCCCGAACAGAGACGATCTTCCACACGCTGATTGGTTATATGATGAGCAGTGGGATAGCGAAGAAGAGTAGGGTGTCGACTGGGAGATGGATTTCCCTGTCCCCCTCCAATCGAACAGGGCGCGCGGCTGCCGCAGCGTTAGGGCGCAACGCAGAAATGGTAATAAAAATCCATGGTCAGTGAAGCGCAATTGGATGGTTTCTGCCAGATTTGGTTTGAGGATATCGGGTAGCCGCCCCCGAAGCCTTGCACAAGGCCCCACAGCGAGATCAAGGCTCAACCATCAAAAACCCGCCAGGGGTGGAGCCCTTACACCGGTGGCGGGGGCAGCCCCGGTCTGGCCTCCTTTTTCTGCAAAAAAATGCGCTGAGTGAGCCTAAAATCTCTTTATGGCCAGTAGGTTCTACTTGCTTTACGCGCCGGTGCGCGCGGGCGGGCACAATCCTCTTTACAAAGGCCGGGCTTACCGCTACCATCCGTGCCGCCTTTATCGGGGATTAGCGCAGCCTGGTAGCGCGTACCGTTCGGGACGGTAAGGTCGGAGGTTCGAATCCTCTATCCCCGACCAACTTCCTCTCTCTTGCCGGAACAACAGAGCCAACAGCCTGAGGGAAAATAGCCCCTTTGGGAGTGCGGGAAGTCCGGCTTCACAGCTGGCCCACTGTTTAGGTCAAATGCAAAAGCATCCGTTGTCTTGTGGTTTATGCCCAGCTTGCATAATCGCCCCATCTTTTTTTACTCCCCGCTTGGCCCGGTGATCCGCATTGCATTATTTGGAAAGGCCCTGTCACGATCTTTCTGCTCAATTAAGGCATTGCCGCGGTCGCTTTATCCGATGGTACACCTTTACAGCCTGTGGAAATGGCATTGTGGCAGGGTTATGCTATGGCGGGGAAAGGCTGACAAGACTGCTGTGGTGGTTTTGGCTGGCATCACGATGCTCATCTTGTCGATTCAACGCTGTCCCCTATAGCCGGGAATCAAGTTCCTGTAGTGTGTTGGAAATCCGAAACTTAGCAGCGGTACAAGGAGGGGCGCTTTGGACCGGTTGTTTTCCCGCTTTTCACATTAGCGCTATTACTGTTACAACCTGGGTAGACCTCTATGAAATTTTTTTCAGTTGCGGATAAGGCGCAGACAATTGCTGCTGCGGATAAAGTCAAGGTCGCACTTGCCCAGATCGCGCCGATCTGGCTGAAGCGCGGGGAAACTCTCAATAAAGTTGCCGGTGCGGTTGAACTGGCCGGCAGGCAGGGGTGCCAGTTGGTGGCCTTTGGCGAGGCACTGGTGCCCGGGTATCCGTTTTGGATTGAGCGCACGGATGGTGCCCGCTTCAATGATCCCAAACAAAAGGCCATCTATGCGGAGTACCTTGCACAGGGTGTGGTGATTGAAGATGGTCACCTGGATACAATCTGTAGCCTGGCGAAGCAGTATGGTATTGCCGTTTATCTCGGCATTATGGAGCGCGCGGCGAACAGAAGTGGACACAGCCTCTATTGTACCCTGGTTTATATCAACCAGAAGGGAGAGGTCGGTTCTGCGCATCGCAAACTGCAGCCGACCTACGAAGAGCGTCTTGCCTGGGCGCCGGGGGATGGTAATGGGTTGCGCGTGCACCCCCTGGGCCGCTTTACCGTTGGGGGGCTTAATTGTTACGAAAACTGGATGCCGCTGTCGCGCGCGGCGCTCTATGCCCAAGGAGAAGACCTGCATGTGGCTGTTTGGCCCGGTGGGCTACACAATACAGAAGACACCACCAGATTTGTTGCCAAAGAAAGCAGAAGCTATGTGATCTCGGTCTCCGGCCTTATGCGCCCTGCAGATTTTCCCGAGGATACACTGGCGCGGACGGAAATTCTTGAGAATGGGGGCCCATTTCTGGCAAATGGAGGCTCCTGTATTGCTGCACCGGATGGGTCCTGGGTGGTGGCGCCTCAGGTGGGTAAGGAGATCCTGATCACTGCAGAGCTGGACCACGCAGTTGTTCGGGGGGAGCGCCAGAACTTTGACCCCACCGGCCATTACAGCAGGCCCGATGTCACCCGCCTGGTTGTAGACCGCAAGCGCCAGCAACTTGCCGATTTCATCGATGCCGAGTAAAAACCGGCTTGCGGTACAATCCCGGGGCTGAGACGCGCATTGCCATATCGCTTCTTGGGTCGGGGGTTGTCTGGCAGGTTCCCCTGTGGCTAGGGCAGGAGAAGCCACCACTTTAGCTGTCTATTCCTCCTCTGGGAGACTACCCTACAGCAGGCATTTGCTATCGATGCTGTCATCGGGTGCTCTCTTTTATTTGATCACTGTACTGCGATCGAAATTGAGCTTAAACCCTTTGTTTCCACTACCCGCAACTAATACCGAGAGATTGCCCGCGTTGTTATAGGCATATTGAATGGATTGTGGAAAATCATGATGAATATTTTCAAAGTGTAACCGCTCTTTCGAACAGGAAACTAATTTAAAGGCGATGGGTAGGGTATTTTCAGAGACTTTGGCAAGGTAGAAGATATTTCCAGCCATATTTACCAATCTGAGCGACTCATAGCCGGAATTTTTACCATCGGTGAGTGTTACTTCACTGTAGCCCTCATAAGTAGCTTCACTGACCTTACTCCAATGTTCCTTATAGGTTCGTTGAGAGGATTCAGAAACCCAACTGCCCAATATCCAGTCAATGTCCTCCAAAGAACGGCAATCCATCGATGCCTGGGCAAGTGGTGTAAAAATAATGCTAAAAAATACGCTATATCTCAGTAAATACATGGTGGTCACACCTTTTGATCAAAATTGGCTTGCAGAAATAATATGGAATCTATTGCATGATCCGGCCCCGATCTTTCAACCAGATGAGACCGGGTCATGCTCCTGGTGGCGTATTTCCTGAGCGTCCGTGCCTTACCCCGGTAAGGATGGCTTAACGGCGGTAATTATTAAACCATCTCAGTCTCTATTGGGTTAATTTTGGATGATCTTGTAGATTTCTCCATTAATGTCGCAGATATACAGTTCTCCGAAATAGTCTTCACCAAAGCTTGAAACTCTGCTGATGCTGCCGTTGTTCGGAGCCAGTTCTGCAGTGCGGTCAGTGTACTCGGATACCATGTTGCCGTCGTACTTCAGCGACCAGATCTGGTTGGAACAGTAATCGGCAAAGAAATAGGTTCCGTCCAGCCAGGGTATGCTGGTGCCCCGATAGACATAGCCTCCGGTGAGGGAGCAGCGGAATGGGGAGCCACCGTGACTGTATTCCCATATCGGGAAGTCCATAGTGCCGGGATTCGGGCAGCCGCTGGTATTAAAGGCATTGTTGCCTTCGTAGCAGCGCCATCCCCAGTTATTGCCACCACTGCTGGAGGCTGCTTGGAAATTGATTTCCTCCCAGTTGTTCTGACCGACATCACCAATCCAGAGATCGCCGCTGACGCGGTCAAAACTGGAGCGCCAGGGGTTGCGCAGGCCGTAGCTCCAGATTTCGTCCCCAAATGGATTGCTCGCGGGGATTGAATAGGGCAGCGAAGTGACATCAATACGCAGTAGTTTGCCCAACAGGTCATTGAGATTCTGCGCGCGGTTATCCGGGTCACCGCCTGAGCCACCGTCACCCATGCCGATATACAGGTAACCATCGGGGCCGAATGCCATCCAGCCCCCATTGTGGTTGGCGAAAGGTTGGTTGATGGAAAATACCACTTGCGCAGAGCCGGAGTCTGCTGTTTGCGGATTGGTACTGGAGCGTTGATAACGTGTTACATAGGTGCGACTGTTTTGGGTATAGTTGATATAGAGATAGCCATTGTTTGCGTAATCGGGATCGAATGCGAGGCCGAGCAGGCCCTGTTCAGAGCCGGTGTTTAGGCCGCTGACCGACAGGAAAGTCGAGATCAGAGAGCCGCTTGCCCGGTCGAGGATTTTGATCCGCCCAGTGGACCCGGAACGTTGTTCAACCACATAGATCCAGTCGGGATTCGTGCCATCATGGGTTACAAAAACCGGTCGGGTCAAGCCACTGGCGAACTGAAAGGATGACAAGACGCCAGTTTTAACAAGCTGCATATCGATCTGTTGGGGATTACCGGAAAGAGAGGTGGGGGCTGGCGGCAATGGTGTTTCCTGTAGTGCCGTTATGCTCAGGCCCAGTACAGCCATACTGATGAGGGTTGTGATTGACATCTGTACTCTTCTCCTTGAGTTTCTTGTATGTTATGTGGAGTGCAAACGCTACTGCAGTTATTTCAGCGCTTGAAGTGTATAAAATTCTTTGACAGCCAGATAGCCTTATCGGCACATGTATTACCCTGGGCGGTCCGGGCCATGAATTGCCCGCTTCGGGAGAGTGGGAACACCGGTTCTGAAAGTATCCATCCAATACTTGGTGACTTTCAGAGTAGGTCCGCACCTATTTTGGTGAGAAAGAGACGGCCTGAAGGCCCAGCTGGGTCAATGCCTCTTACACCGCGTTTATGCCGTGTGGCGGGAGAGAGGCAAAGAGGGGCGGTTACCCCCGGGTTCAGGAAAAACGCGCTAACGCATGTGACCGGGTAGGACTGCGGGAGCAGGGTCCGCAAATCACAGGCACCCGTGAAAGCGATAGCCGTGTATGCAGGGTAATTCCCGGCGCCTGATCAACTCGGCTCTGCAGCGTCTGGAGGTCAGTGATGCCGGTTGTTCATGCGCCCGTGCTTCACTGGAAGCCTATATCGGATGGGAGCGGCTGCGGTGTTTGGCGCGTGGACATACCCTAGCGCACGCTGTTACCCAAAACCCTGGCAGAAATGATGAAAGTTTCAGCAGTCAATATGAACGTGTTTGTGACCCAGTCAATATTGATATTCTTTAATGTGCATAGGGGGATCTTATGAAGCAAATAGCCTGCTTATTATCATCGGCAACACTGGTTTTATCACTCGGCGCTGCGTCTGAATCTCGTCATTCGGGTGCAGTTGACGATGCGGTCATTGCCAAGCAACGACTTAATCTCAAAGCAAATACCAAAGGTAAAGGGTTTGGTCCTCAGTCTCCGCGTGATATCGATTCTCCGCTGGGGAATAATCGGGTTGTATTTGGTGCGGCGCCTGCCTACAGCGAAATGCACTTGTGCAATATACATTTTCATAAGTCTGCAGAGCATGCAGGTGGTCAATATTCAAAATATGCGGGCAACGGTGATGGCAATGGATATCAAACCGGGTACGTTTTTTCAGGTGATTTAACCCAGAGCGAAGTTTTTCCTGTGAGTCGGGAGATATGTCCAGGCAAGCACGGCAGCCTTCAGTCTGGGGATACTATTGAAGTGCATTATGTGCATTCCTCGGCCCAGGTAAAACCTGGTCCTACCCTGGGTGCCTGCCTGAGTGACTCAATCAATAACCCGCAATTACGAGTGGAAGCCCAGGTATTTGTTTTAGTCAACGATAGTAGTGCGATAGACTTTATGGCGCTGACCAGGCTCAGTCAAAAAAATACTTTTTACCAGGCTCTGAATATACCCGATAATACCGGCACACCCATTGTGTATAGTGGCTCAACAACGGGTCCCGGCTACAATGAAGCGGGTTCGCCATTCCAGGTGACCTGGGCTGTTCGTCCCAATGTTGCCAAGGTGAATATAGAGACCGTGGGCAAATGGTGTGAAGAGAATGTTTTCAATGAAAATCAGGCCCATGGTGTAAGAAACCTTGTGATTAACACAGACCTTTTATCTCCCTTTGAGAAGTAACCCAGCGATGTCCACCGTGGCGACGCGCCCTATATTTTCGATTGGCCGTAGTTGTAGTGACCAGGTTTGTGACTTTGAGTAGGGCTGGGGGGGGTGTTCTGATGGTTACTAGCAGCGTACCTGGGAGGTGTGGTTGAACCAGTGCAGCCTGTTCCGTCCCATCTGCAGATGCGACGGGCTGGGGCAAGTCCTGTGTGCAGGCCAGCGCCTCAGACAACCAGGCGCCAAATGCAGTGTCTTGGGAAAAACGTTTTAAAGTTTGCGCAAATAAAATAGACTTGACGCTCTACTAATTAAATGGTGTCTGTCTACTTGCACTTTTTGGTATGGGTAAAATGACCTCAGCAGCGTTACCGATCCGGCAGTGGGTTTGTTTTTCACTATGCCTACACGTACATACGTACCAACTAGTAGATAAACTAAAGAGGTTCCTCTATTGGCAGCGTCGTTTTTATTGAAGGCAGTGTTGTGAAAATCCTGTATGTATTTTTCAGTTTATTGATTTCCATGCGCGGATTCAACCTTGAAGTGCATACCATTTATGCGGCTTGTGCCGCCAAGTAATTATCCATTAAATCTTCTGGTGTTTCAAAGCCTAATGTTTTCCTTGGGCGGTTATTTAAATCGCATACCACTGCATCAACCTCCCCCTG
>NZ_JBLBUB010000040.1:0-31188 GCF_047289955.1 Microbulbifer jejuensis | reverse complement strand
CAAGTGCTCCTTGAGAAGCCAGCCTGAGATTTGCTCCGGGCTCCATTTTTCAGCAAGCTTATCCTCGACCAAGCCAATCAACTCTGGTGTCAATTTTGTTACCTTTCTGGTCACTTCACGCCGCCAAAGCGCAAACCTCTGGGCTTACTTGTGTCGATACCCGCGCTGACCACTATTCCGCGCTAACTCCCTTGATATCGTTGACTGGCTCACGCCTAGAGCCACCGCAATCTCTGCTTGTGTAAAACCGCTTTTCTTGAACGCCTCAATCTGGCATCTTTGCTCATAGGTCAGTTGCTTGTAGTGTCTCATTGCATAACTCTTGCCGGAGAAAAAGCGAGAAGCCTACGGGCAACTGGCCGCTTTTTCTAGCTCCATTGAGATATGCACTTACAAGTTGAATCTAGGAGAGCTTTCAGTGCCTGTATCTCATCTTTTGCATCTGGTGAGTGGTCACTCTGTGTCATAGCTGCATTCCTAACCCCCTCCTTCAAGTGTTCCACTATGTAATTACCCACAAGCTATCTTGGTGGCAGAATCATGTGCTGCTACAGGGCGCTTTTGTTCAATGCAACCGATCGGGTTAATAGTTAAATGTCCTCACTTAACCTGTAGGGCTGGGGCTCAGTCTTTTGAATAGGATGCCCTTTTCGGTGGGCCTTCTTGCCACGTGAGTCCAGCAGAAAAAATCACCACGCCTGTTGATGGTGGTTTGACACTCACCGGGTAGTCGCTGCCAAAGAAAACCAGGGTTTGAAAATGCTGAGAGGTTGGATGGTGCGTCAAGGCTCAGGATTTGGCACGGAAGACTTGCAGGATCTTGTCATGATCCTAGATGTGACCAGGTTGTCCGGTTGCGAGCGGAAGTTCTGCCATTCAATAGAGTCAGCATCAAAAATGGTGGGTGCAGTAGCGGCTATGCCCTGCGGAGGGATGCGGGCTTTTTCCAGGCTGGATTTAGATGGGTTGCCAGAGCGGCTTGGACCCCAGGTGAGGGGAAGGAATGGCAATGCCTGGCATTCCTGAGTAGCTGTAACGGGGTGGGTCATAGGTTGATGCCTTCGGTTGATACAATCGCAGCCATTAACAGGGTATTATTCGCCCTTTATTGCCTGAATTTAGTATGGAATACGAAGGATTTATGACCAAGCAGCGCGTATTAACCGGTATTACTACCACCGGCACCCCTCATCTGGGTAATTATGTGGGTGCAATCCGGCCGGCAATTGCAGCCAGTCAGGATGAGAATAACCAGTCTTTTTACTTTCTGGCAGATTACCACGCGCTGATCAAGTGCCAGGACCCCGAGCAGGTGCATCAGTCTACCCTGGAAATCGCCGCAACCTGGCTGGCCCTCGGCCTCAATACCGACAATGTGGTCTTCTACCGCCAGTCCGATATTCATGAAATTCCCGAGTTGACCTGGTTGTTGACCTGTATGACCGGCAAGGGGTTGATGAATCGCGCACACGCCTATAAGGCAGCGGTAGATGCTAATCGTGCCGACGGCGAGGATTCTGATTTTGGTGTCACCATGGGGCTTTACAGCTACCCGATCCTGATGGCGGCAGATATTCTGATGTTCAATGCCAACAGGGTGCCTGTGGGTAAGGACCAGGTACAGCATATCGAAATGGCCCGAGATATCGCCCAGCGATTCAATCATCACTATGGAGAACACTTCGCTTTGCCGCAAGCGGTAGTGGACGATCATGTGGCTGTGTTGCAGGGGTTGGATGGGCGCAAGATGAGCAAGAGCTACGGCAATACCATCCCCCTGTTTCTGGCGGAAAAACAGCTGAAAAAGCACATTAACAAAATCAAAACCAATCTGTTGGAGCCGGGTGAGCCCAAAGACCCGGATACCTCTACGGTCTTCCAGATTTGGCAAGCCTTTGCCACAGAAGAGCAAACAGAGAAAATGCGCAAGGACTTTGAAGGGGGTATTGCCTGGGGTGAGGCCAAGCAGCAGCTGTTTGCGCTGATTGATGGTCAGATCAGTGAGGCTCGCGAACGTTACAAAACCCTGCTTGCCAACCCGGCGTTAATCGAAGAGGTGCTGGAGAAAGGCGCTGTCAAAGCGCGGGCCTATTCGGCACCCTTTATCGAAAAGTTGCGTCACGCTGTCGGCATCCGCAAGATTGGGTAGCCAGGGTTTAAAATGCAGTGGGGGCATGGCTTTGGAGGTTTCCCCATGAGTTTTATAAAGTAATAAAAAATAACGAAAGTACAGGGCTTTATTATGGAAAATATTCAGGCAAACCCTTCTGCAGGTGCCGATGCCACCGGCAAGAATGGCTGGATCAATCGAGCACTTAACGGCATTGAGGTGGTGGGCAACAAGCTGCCCGATCCGGCAGTGCTTTTTCTGATTTTGATGGTGGTAGTCTGGGTGCTGTCCTGGGCGCTATCCGATGTGCGTTTTGACACACTGCACCCTGCTACCGGTGAGGCCATTCAGGTAACCAATCTGCTTTCCAGTAGTGAGGTGGCGCGCTTTCTCTCCGGCATGGTGGCCACCTTTACCAGTTTTGCACCATTGGGTGTCGTCCTTGTGGCCATGCTTGGGGTTGGCGTGGCAGAACAGAGTGGCTTTATCAATGCGGTACTGAAGAAGCTTCTGGCTGTGACCCCGCAGATGTTGCTGACACCGATGTTGATACTGGTGGCCATTGTCAGCCACACAGCTGTGGATGCCGGTTATGTGCTGGTTATTCCTTTGGGTGGCGTGATCTTCTATGCGGCCGGTCGACATCCCCTGGCGGGTATCGCCGCGGCCTTTGCCGGGGTTTCCGGGGGCTTTTCGGCAAACTTTGTCCCCTCTGCCATTGATCCTCTGCTGCAGGGTTTTACCCAAACTGCGGCGCAGATTGTCGACCCGGATATGCAGGTTAACCCGTTGAACAACTGGTTTTTCACCTCGGCGTCCTGCCTGGTGGTGACCTTGCTGGGTTGGTGGCTCACCGATAAGGTCATTGAGCCTCGCTTAAAGGGTGTTGCGATTGATGGTGATAAAGCGGAGATGCCCGTGATGCAATCGCTGGGTGCCCGGGAGAAAAAGGCCATGTATTTGGCGGTGACGGTAATGCTGGCAGGTATGGTTGGGCTTGTGGCCTGGATGCTGCCGGAAACTTCGGCACTGCGCGATGCCCAGGGACAGCTGGCTTCCTTCAGTGCGCCGGTGATGCAATCTATCGTGCCGCTGATTTTCCTCCTGTTTATCATCCCCGGTGTTGTATTTGGTTATGTGGCCGGTACCTTTCGCCAGAGCAAGGATGTGATCGATGCAATGTCCAAAACCATGGGCTCCATGGCTTACTATGTCGTAATGGCTTTCTTCTGCGCGCTCTTTATCGCCGAGTTCGCCCGCTCTGGCCTCGGCACCCTACTGTCGGTAGAGGGTGGCAGCCTGCTTGCGGCCATGAACCTGCCAGGCCCGGTAACGCTGATAGGAATCATTGTGCTGGTGGCGTTTATCAACCTGTTTGTGGGCTCCGCTTCCGCCAAGTGGGCGCTGCTCTCGCCAATTTTTGTGCCTATGTTGATGCAGGTTGGCTTCTCTCCGGACCTGACCCAGGCGGCCTATCGGGTGGGCGATTCGTCTACAAATATCATCACACCCTTGATGCCTTACTTTCCTCTGGTGGTTGTCTACTGTCAACGCTATGTGAAGGGTACGGGGATTGGTACCCTAGTATCCATTATGCTGCCTTATTCCGTGGTATTCCTATTGTGCTGGTCCCTGTTTTTGGTGATTTACTGGAACCTGGGTATGCCTCTGGGTTTGCAGGCCAGCTATAGCTACCCATAATCTCTGAGATACAGAGCCGCGGTTACAGCCAATCGCGGCAGTATGATCCCGGCAATTCAGGCCCTTTGCGTGGTTTACAAAGAGGGGGAAGGCATGGCTGGGGAGTGGAGGAGGGTTTGGCTGGTGCGGGGGGGTATCCGGAAACCGGCCGAGGTGGGCAGGCTAAAACCCTTGGCATTGATCACCAGGTGCGGCGCATCGATTGACGGGCTGTGCCTGCCGGGGTCTGTGGGCCCCCCTGTTGGGCACATAGCCCTGATTGTGTGGTAAATGGCAGAGCATCCAATAAAAGAGCCGTAATCTGCTGTTTGCATAAATAAAAAAGTCCCACTCTTTCGGGCGGGACTTTTTTATATATGGCGGACCGGACGGGACTCGAACCCGCGACCTCCGGCGTGACAGGCCGGCATTCTAACCAGCTGAACTACCGGTCCGCATTCTTTTCTTCCCTGCCAAAGCACTGCCTTGCAGGCGCTGGGGAAGTGGTGGGTGGTACAGGGGTCGAACCTGTGACCTACGGCTTGTAAGGCCGTCGCTCTCCCAACTGAGCTAACCACCCCGTGTCAGGAGCTGCGTATCTTAATGATATTCTTTGCGGCGTCAACGCCTTTTTTATTTTTTGCCTTTCTGTGCGTTAAGGCTTACGGGTGGGGAGTTGCGGGCGTGTCCGCGGCTTGGTGACGCTGTTATAATCGAGGAATTTCCGGCGGATTGGATGTGGGAGAAACTGTGAGACAGGAGCGCTGGCTGGGCCGAATTGTGTTGGCACTGGGTGTGCTGTGCCTGTCCGTGGCAGTGCAGGCGGTGGTGGAGGCTGAAAAGTTGTCCTCCCCTGATCTGGAGGCGCGATATCGGGTGTTGATTGAGGAAATGCGTTGTCCAAAGTGCCAGAACCAGAACCTGGCTGATTCGGATGCATCGATTTCCGTCGATCTGCGCCGGGAAATACGCCGGCTTTTGGAGGAAGGCTTCTCCGATAAAGAGATAGTTGACTATATGGTGGCGCGCTATGGGGATTTTATTCTCTACCGCCCTCCGGTTCAACGCAACACCCTGGCGCTGTGGCTGGCCCCTGGCATATTTGCGCTGATAGGCTTGCTGGCGCTGATTGTGATTGTGTTACGTGCCCGCAGTGGTACCGGCGCAGACCAGGGTGACGATAGCGGTGAATTGAGTGACGATGAGCGGCGCCGATTGAAAAAGCTGCTGGGTAATGATCCGGGCGATTGGACCGGCAGCGGGAAAAAGAGCAAATGATTGATATCTGGTTTGGGCTGACCATTCTGCTGTTATTGTTGGCCCTTGTCTTTCTGTTGCCGGCCATGCGGACTGCTCGTGGGGGCTCAGATGACAGCAAGCGTACTGCGATAATTGAGCTGTACCGGGCGCGTACCAGCGAGCTACATGATGCCTTGGACAGGGAGGCCATGGGCGAGAAACAGGTCGCCCAACTCGAAGCCGAAATGGCCCGGGAGCTGCTGGCCGCGGGGAGTGGGGCACCAGCCGCTGGGCCCAGCCGGCGCGGTGCCGGCTTGTTGATTGGCCTGGCGCTGCTGGTGCCGTTAATGGCAGCTGGGGCTTATGTCTGGTCCGAGCGCCCCGGCGAGGTGGCCTTCTACCGGGAGGTTGTGGCCAGCCACCAGGGTGGGGGGGATGCGGCTACTGTGGCGCGCATTACCCGTCAGTTAAAAGATTGGGTGCAGAAGCATCCCGAGGACCTGCGCAGTCGTTATGTTTTGGCGCAGCGGTTACTGGTCGCCGGGGATATCGCCGGTGCGGTGTCGGCTTATCGCTTTGTGGTTGAGCGTGAGCCCCAGGCGGCATCGGTAAAAGCCGAGCTGGCACAGGCGCTGTTTTTTGCCGGGGGCTCCAAAATCACCGAAGAGATTCGCCTGCTGGTCAAACAGGTTTTGGAAAGTCAGCCCACCGATGGCACTGCCTTGGGTTTGGCGGGAATAGCCGCTTATGAGGACAAGGACTACCGCCAGGCGCGCGATCACTGGCAGAGTGCCTTACAGCAGCTCGAGCACGGCTCGGCTGCAGCAGAGGCCTTGGCTGCCGGGGTTGCGCGGGCGGAACAGGCCCTTGCCGAGCATTCCAAAACGGCGCTAGAGCCCGCCAGTTCGGTGGCACTTGGCGGAGCTGCGATTCGCGTACAGGTCAGTTTGAGCGGAGAGATCGCTGCAGACTCCGCTACGCCGGTCTATATTTATGCCCGTAGCACCGATAGCCCACTGCCCTTGGCAATAGTACGCCTGAGCGCGGGCCAGTTGCCGGTGGAAGTGGTGCTGGATGAGTCTCGCGCGATGATGCCGGGGCGCTCCATTGCTTCGGTAGATTCTGTGCAACTGGTGGCGCGCCTGGCCCTGCACGGCGATGCGCGCCCCGTAGCGGGAGACTGGCAGGGCACCATTGAATCTCTCTCCAGGGAAAACTGGGGAAAGGCTCAGTCCATCACGATTGATCGGGAACTCTAGGGTGGTGTGGTCTGGCGGTTGTTGTGCTTTCGCGGGGAATTAAATGGTACTGGCTAAAGCCGTTACGGTTTTTCTATTTTCAATCGCGAACTGAGAACAGGGTTGCACTCTATAGGGCGCGGGCGCACCTGTGTTTCCGAGTTGTGCTTTTGGCGGCGGCCGATTGATTGCAAACCTGCCGGGAATACTATTGATGAGTCCCAGTTGCAACAGCTTGACTTGAGCGCTGGCTGGATCGGTCGAAAATTCTTCTGAATAGCCACTGTTAAAAAATAGCGCTGAAAGCCCCGACAGCGCCATGTACAATCGGTGGTTTGAGGAGTTGGCCGGCAAAGATAAGAGATACCGAGTTAAAGATTACATGCGTCTGAAGTGCATCAAGCTCGCGGGCTTCAAGTCCTTTGTTGACCCCACCACTGTTTTTTTTCCTACAAACCTCAGCGCGGTGGTTGGTCCCAACGGCTGTGGCAAATCCAATATCATTGATGCGGTGCGCTGGGTCATGGGTGAATCGTCCGCGAAGAACCTGCGCGGCGACTCCATGACCGATGTTATTTTCAATGGCTCCAGCGGGCGTAAACCGGTTGGCCAGGCCTCTATCGAGCTGGTTTTCGATAATTCCCAAGGCAAACTTCCCGGTGCCTACGCTGCCTTTTCCGAAGTTTCTGTCAAGCGCAAAGTCACCCGCGAAGCGCAGAACAACTACTTCCTCAACGGTGAAAAATGCCGCCGCAGAGACGTGACCGATTTGTTTCTGGGAACCGGCCTCGGCCCGCGCAGCTACGCCATTATTGAACAGGGCATGATTTCGAAACTGATCGATGCCAAGCCCGAGGAATTGAGGGTTTATATCGAAGAGGCCGCCGGTATCTCCAAATACAAGGAGCGCCGTCGAGATACTGAAAACCGTATGCGACGCACCTCGGAAAACCTGGAACGTCTCGCGGATATCCGCGACGAACTGGGCCGCCAGCTGTCGCGCCTTGAGCGCCAGTCTGCCGCGGCGGAGAAATATAGTCGCTTTAAAGGCGAAGAGCGCAGTCACAAGGCGAATTTGCAGGCGTTGAAATATTGTGCCTTAAACGAACAGGCCACTGACAAGCAGCAGCAGATCGGCGAGTTGGAACTCACGGTTGAGGCGCTGGTGACCCGGCAGGTCCATTGCGACACAGCGATCGAGCAAAAGCGCGTGGGCTATCATGAACTGTCCGACAGCTTCAATGAGGTTCAGGGGCGCTTCTATGCAGTGGGTGCGGATATTGCACGCCTGGAGCAGAGTCTTGCCCACGCCCGCGAGCGCTCCACACGCCTGCAGTCTGATTTGGCACAAACCGAGCAGGAATACCTTGAGGCGGAGACCACTCTGGCAGTGGATCGGGAGAAGGCTGTGCAGTTCGAAGAGGAGCTGACGGTGATAGTGCCGGACCTGGAGATAGCGCTGGCCACGGAGGAGGAGTCCGCCAGTGCGCTGCTTGAGACAGAGGAGCACATGCGCAACTGGCAGAGCGAGTGGGACCAGTTCAACCAGACCGCCTCGGGTTCGCGCCAGAAAGCCGAAGTGCAGCAGTCGCGCATCCAGCACCTGGAAACTTCCGGGCAGAGATTGCTGGAGCGAATCAACAAGCTGGCCACCGAGCAGTCCGGTCTTCAGGTTTCCGGTGATGGGGAGGAAACCCTGCAGCTGGGTGAGCAGTTGGCTGAGTTGGAAATACAGGTTGAAGAGCGCCGCGAACAAATAGTGGAGCGGCGCGAGTGTCTGCAGGAATTACGCGCTCGCGAGGGGGAACTGGCCACAGAGTTGGACCGGTTGCGGTTGCAATTGCAAACCGGTCGGGGCCGCCAGGCTTCTTTAGAGGCCCTGCAACAGGCGGCGCTCGGGCATGGAAAAGCGGTACAGCGTTGGCTTCAGCGGCAGGCACTGGCTGACAGACCGCGCCTGGCCGAACAAATACAGGCAGACACAGGCTGGGAAACTGCGGTTGAAACGGTTTTGGGAGAACAGCTGCAGGCGGTGTGTGTCGAGCGGTTGGAAAGCCTCACCGAAGGGCTTGCGCAGTTGCAAAATGGCCAGGCGGTATTTATTGATCACAGTGCCCTGGCTGCCCCGGTTCGGGGTCACTTGCCACCTCTTTCGGATGTGGTCCGGGGCCCGGCCCCTCTGGCAGGTCTGCTTGCGGGTATCTATACTGCCGACAATTTGACCGAGGCATTGACACTGCGCTCGGGTCTGCAGATTCAGGAGTCCATTGTGACCCGCGATGGCCTCTGGCTGGGCCCCAACTGGCTGCGTGTGCGCCGCGCCAGCGATGCTGAGTCCGGCGTGCTGGCACGCAAGCAGGAACTGGAGGTGTTGGCTCAGGAACTTGCACAGTGCGAGGAACAGATAGGCACACTCAACGAGCATCGCGAATCCCTGCGTGAGCAAGTCGCTGATCTCGATCAGCAGATTGAGCAGGCGCGCAGCGATTCCGAACAATTCGGCCGTCGCGAAGCAGAACTGCGCAGCCAACTGTCTGCCCATCGCGCCCGTGCCGAGCAGGTGAGTGAACGCCGCAGTCGCATTGAGCAGGAAATGATCGAGGTGCGCGAGCAGCAGAACGCGGAAGCGGAGTCCCTATCCGAGGCGCGCCTGTTGCTGCAAGAAGCGGTCGAGGCCATGAGTGACGATACAGATCGTCGTGAAAAACTCATGGAACACCGTGAAGCATTGCGCGGAGCTTTGGATACCGCTCGCCAACGTGCGCGCGAAGGCAAGGACCGCGCCCACGAGTTGGCCATGCGCGAGCAGTCTGTGCGCACACAAGTGGTGTCTCTGGAGCGCACTCTGCAGGTCATGAATGCGCAGTTGGCACGGCTGCGCAGCCGCCGCGCCCAATTGCAGGAACAGATGGCCGAGACTCACGATCCGTCTCAGGACGTTCAGGGAGAGCTGGAAGAGAAATTGGGTGCGCGCCTCACGGCGGAAACCGAGTTGGCCGAAGCGCGCGCGGAGCTCGAGGCAGTGGAGACCGGCCTGCGTGAGCAGGAGCAGGAGCGCCATAAGGTGGAAGCGGCCCTGCAGGAGGTGCGCGCCCAGCTGGAACAGGCGCGCCTCTCCGCCCAGACCCTGGAGGTGCAGCGCAGTGGGCTGGCAGAGCAGCTGCGCGAGAACGATCACGATGTGGATCAGCTGATCGAGCAACTGCCCGGGGATTTGACCATCGCCCAGGTACAGGAAGATTTGGAACTGGTGGTTGCGCGCATCTCGCGCCTGGGACCCATTAACCTGGCAGCCATCGATGAATATAAACAGGAATCGGAGCGCAAGCACTATCTGGATCGCCAGTATGGAGACCTGACAGAAGCGCTGGAGACCCTGGAAAATGCAATCAGGAAAATCGACAAAGAGACGAGAACCCGCTTTAAGGAAACCTTTGATCAGGTCAATGCGGGCCTGCAGGAACTTTTCCCCAAGGTGTTTGGTGGCGGCAATGCCTATCTGGAACTAACCGGGGATGATTTGTTGGATACCGGAATTGCGATCATGGCGCGCCCGCCGGGTAAGCGCAACAGCACGATTCACCTCCTCTCCGGTGGAGAAAAGGCACTGACGGCGATCGCAATGGTCTTTTCCATCTTCCGCTTGAATCCCGCACCTTTCTGTATGCTGGATGAGGTGGATGCTCCACTCGATGACGCTAATGTAAGTCGATACGCACGAATGGTTAAAGAAATGTCAGAGCACGTTCAGTTCATCTATATTACCCACAACAAGATCGCTATGGAGATGGCGAATCAGCTGCTGGGTGTGACTATGCATGAACCGGGAGTGTCGCGCCTTGTATCGGTGGATGTGGAAGAGGCAGCCGAGCTGGCTTCCGCATAAGGCGCAGAAAGGAGAGGCACTTAAATGAACAACTGGCTGGTTACAATTCTGATTGTAGTGGTGCTTGTGGCAGTACTGGATGGTGTGCGCCGCGCGATTGTGCGGCAGCGTGCCGCTGTGAAGGTTTCCCGAAAGTTGTCCAGGGCAATGCAATCTGAGGTGGACGGCGATGCCGACCCTGTGTCCAGGGCCCAGCCGAACGCGGAGGGCAGAGACGCTTCAGTGGGCGCCCATGACAAAGTGAAATCGAGGCAGGCAACCAGTGAGTTGCCCGGACAGGTCCGCGTGGTCCAGCGCCGGGCACTGGAGGATGCGTTGCATGTAAACCGTCAGGTACAGGAAAGTTTTATCTCCTCGCGCAGGCCCCTGGCGGGCAGCACACCACCGCGGAATATTGAGGAGCAGGGAATGCTGGATTTTGAGGAGCGGGTGCCCACATTGATGGAATCCATAGTGGACGGGCAGCGATTTGAGCCTGAGCTGAACGAACTCGAGAGCCTGGGGGTACTCAGCGCAGAATCGAATCCGTCGGGCCGACCCCCACAGGACAATCCCCACCAGGAGGTGCTTTGCGAGCAATATTCCCAGACGCTTTCCCGCGACGCAGGACAGCCCCAGGAAAAATCCCCGGTGCGCGATGAAGTGCTGGTGATTAATGTGATGGCGTCAGAGGGGGATTGTTTTGAAGGCAATGATCTGTTGCGCGTGATGTTGGCCTCGGGAATGCGTTTCGGCGAGATGAATATATTCCATTATCATGAGGATGGTGGTGCCGATGGCTCGGTGATTTTCAGCCTCGCCAATATTGTGGTGCCAGGGGTGTTTGACCTTACACAGATGGAAGAATTTACCACGCCCGGCGTCAGCCTTTTCCTGGCGCTGCCGGTTGAGGGGGAGGCGATTAAGGCGTTTGACCAGTTGCTGTTCACCGCTTACAAAATTGCCGAGTTGCTCGGCGGTGAACTCAAGGATGAAAACCGCAGTGTTTTTACCGCCCAAACTGCCGGGCACTATCGCCAGCGTGTGGTGGAATACCAGCGTTGCCGGGCTCTGGCGATGGCGCAAAGCTGATTGTGCGGATGCGGGATCTACGCCATTTTTGTTAGGTAACAGCGGTGCCAGGCCATGCCCGATCCAACCCTGTCAGGATTTCGGTCACGGGTCGGGGCGACTGTGAGGCGTAGAATCCAGTTTTCTCAATAATAAACTCTTTTCACTCGACAGAATTGATGAGTAATCAAACTATTCCCCACGCAGCGCGCGCGCGGGTTCAGGCACTGCGAGAAATTCTCCAGCGAGCCAACTATCAGTACTATGTGCTGGATGATCCGGAACTGCCGGATGTGGAGTATGACCGCCGTTTGCGTGAATTGCAGGATATCGAACGGGAATACTCCGAACTGCGAACCCCCGACTCGCCCACTCAGCGCGTCGGTGCTGAGCCGCTGGCCTCTTTTGCCCAGGTGCACCACGAGGTGCAGATGCTGTCGCTGGAGAATGCCTTTAACGATGAAGAGCTGCTGGAGTTCGACCGTCGCGTGAGTGAACGCCTGAACAGCACAGGGTCAATCGAATATGCATGCGAGCCTAAACTGGATGGTATTGCGATCAGCCTGCTGTATCGCGATGGGGTACTAAAGCGTGCGGCTACCCGTGGCGATGGCACTATCGGTGAAGATATTACCCAGAATGTACGCACTGTGGGCTCGGTGCCCCTGCGTCTGCGGCGGGATAAAACCATAGCGGAATACCCCGGCGTGCTGGAGGTGCGCGGTGAAATTTATATGCCGAAAGCGGGGTTTGCCGAGCTGAACCGCAAGGCCGAGACTACCGGTGAAAAATTGTTCGTCAATCCCCGCAACGCGGCCGCCGGTAGTTTGCGCCAGTTGGATTCCCGTATCACTGCGCAGAGACCCCTGGAGCTCTGTGCCTACGGCACCGGCCTCGTGGAAGGTGCGCCCCTGCCGGAAGCGCACATGGAAACCCTGCAGCTGCTCGGGCAGTGGGGTTTTCGTCTCAACCGGGAAATGCGTGTGGTCAGTGGTATCCAGGCCTGTATCGACTATTACAAAGCGCTCGGCGAAAAGCGCGATTCGCTGCCCTACGATATCGATGGTATTGTTTTTAAAGTCAACAGCATTTCCCTGCAAAAGCGCCTGGGTTTTGTCGCGCGGGCGCCGCGCTGGGCCGTGGCCTACAAATTCCCCGCCGAAGAGGAAATGACAGAGCTTTTGGATGTGGAGTTCCAGGTGGGCCGCACCGGTGCAGTAACCCCGGTGGCCAGGCTCAGGCCGGTGTTTGTTGGTGGCGTGACGGTGTCCAATGCAACCTTGCACAACCGCGATGAAATCCAGCGCCTTGGGGTAAGGATCGGTGACACTGTGGTGATTCGCCGCGCCGGCGATGTGATCCCCCAAGTGGTCTCGGTGGTGGAGAGCAAGCGACCGAAAAGTACCCACACCATTACATTTCCCACCCACTGCCCGGTGTGCGGCTCGCCAGTGGAGTCGGCACCGGGAGAGGCGGTGGCCCGTTGCAGTGGCGGTCTGATCTGCAGTGCCCAGCGCAAGCAGGCGATTAAGCATTTCGCCTCGCGCAAAGCGATGGATATCAATGGTCTGGGCGACAAACTGGTGGAGCAATTGGTGGATGAAGGGCTTCTGCACTCGGTTTCCGGTCTGTATCACCTGAGTCTCGAACAGGTGGCGGGTCTTGAGCGCATGGGGCAAAAGTCCGCACAGAATCTCCTCAATGCGCTGGAGCACAGCAAAGAGACCGCCCTCGCGAAATTCCTTTACGCACTTGGCATCCGCGAGGTGGGAGAGGCGACAGCGCGCAACCTGGCTCGGCACTTTGGTGATCTGGAAGCATTGATGCGTGCGGACGAGGAGGCCTTACAGGAAGTGGAGGATGTGGGTCCGGTCGTTGCTCACTTCGTTGCGGAATTTTTTCAACAGCCCCACGCACTGGAGGAAATAGAGGCTATGCGCCAGGCCGGTGTGCGTTGGCTGGCCGAGGAGCGCGGAGGGGAAGAACAGCCTTTATCCGGCCAGACCTGGGTGCTGACCGGCAAGCTGCAGACTCTGTCGCGCAGTGAAGCCAAGGATTATTTACAACAGCTTGGTGCGAAGGTGGCCGGTAGCGTCTCCGCCAAAACCGATAGCGTAGTGGCGGGCCCCGGCGCTGGATCGAAATTGAACAGGGCGCGTGATCTGGATATTCCGGTGATGAATGAAGAGGGGTTGCTGGAAATGTTGCGCCAGCGCGGGTTTGATCTTTAACGGAATTCCGCTGACAGGCTGAAGCAGCTTTGTATTACAGCGAATATCTATGTAGCGACAGTGTTCGCTGCTGGCGTTATGGCTTTCTGGCCGCTGCGCCGTTAAAGTTGGGTTTCTCAACCTATATTGCCCAGGATACTTGGTGTCCGGTGGCACTGCGGTAAGGAATGGAACGAATGCTTCGGGGCGATCAGGAATCCATAGTCTACGGTTGTATCAAGGACAGTAACAGCCTTACCGGTGGCAGTGACCGCCGGCGAGTCAATCGAGAGGCAGTCCTCGCTTTGCCCGGCGCGGATGAATGGCCCTTTCTCTGCCGCGATATGTTTGCGATTCCCACCATCAAAGTGAAACAGTCTCAATACCAGACCGATGTCATTCATTTTGGCGCTTCTTACCGCGCAGTGGAATACGAGTGGAACCTGTGGATTCAGAAGTTCGAAGAGCTGCTCAACAGTATGTATTGGGTATCGGCCACTGTGCACCTGGAAACCGAGCTTTCCGGTGTGCACTCCTTCAGTTGGGAGTCCGCCGACCTCTATCACGAGCCCGGCAGCGGGGATATGCAGGTGCGCTGTGAATGGACCCAAGAAGGGCGGGTCAGTATCTGAGGTGACTGCTGCGCCGGGGTGATTGGAGGATGGGCGCTGCGGATTCAATTGCCTTAGCCTGTGCGGCAGCTATATTCCCGGGGAACCCCTTTCAGAGAAGCGCTGTTCTGCTACAGTGCCCATGTCGCTACGGCGATCACGGCTTGCCAAGTGAAATTAAAAAATGGCGCCAGCTCGCAACCTACCAGGAAGGATTGAACATGACCAAAGCGAATTCCCTACTCTTTGTCAGTGTCTTGATGCTGTCTGCACTATTGTACGCAGAAGAACATGGCACCAAAATCGATATGGCCCGCAAGGCGCCGGAGGGCGCCAGGCTCTATATCATTTCACCCAAGGATGGTGAGAAGGTTTCCCAGACCTTTACCGTGCGGTTTGGTTTGTCCGGTATGGGTGTGGCACCTGCGGGCGTGAATCTTGAAAACACCGGGCACCACCATCTGCTGATTGATGTGGATAACCTGCCGGATTTGAGCAAGCCGCTGCCGGCGAACAAAAATATTATCCACTACGGAGGTGGCCAGACCGAAACCGAAATCACCTTGCCCCCTGGCAAACATACGCTGCAACTGGTACTGGGCAACTATCTGCATATTCCCCACCAAAACCCGCTAATGTCCAAGAAGATAAGGGTCGAAGTGGAATAGTCTCTGCGGTACAAATAGCAATTCTTGACCGGTGCGTATGACGCACCCTGTGAGAGGGAAATGGGCGGAAAATTTCGAACCGAAAGAGACAGCCTCGGTGAGGTGCAGGTACCGCGGGAGGCATTATACGGGGCCCAGACCCAGCGTGCGGTAGAAAATTTTCCCGTCAGTGGCAATCGCCTGCCGGCCGAGTTTATTCATGCCCTGGTGTTGATCAAGAAGTCGGCGGCAGAGGCCAACAGAGACCTGGGTCTGCTGAACCAGGCCCAGGCGGCGGCCATTATCGACGCCTGCAACCGTCTCGGCGACCCCGGATATCTCGCCCACTTTCCGGTTGATATTTACCAGACTGGCTCCGGGACCAGCTCGAATATGAATGTCAACGAAGTGATCGCGCACCTCGCCGGAGACGGCAACGGCCTGCCCATCAGTCCCAACGATCACGTCAATATGAGCCAGAGCAGTAATGACGTCATTCCCACGGCGATCCACGTGTCGTCACTGCTCGCCGTGCGGGATAAGTTATTGCCCGCTCTGCGGCATTTGCATACCCGCCTGCGCGACAAGGCTGTCGAGGTGCAGAGTGTGGTAAAAACCGGTCGCACCCACCTGATGGATGCGGTACCTATGACCATGGCCCAGGAAGTGGATGCCTGGGCGGCGCAGATAGAAGCCTGCCGCGAGCGCATACGCGCTACCATGCCGCGCCTTGCGCAACTGGCCCAGGGCGGCACGGCGATCGGTACCGGGCTCAATGCTCCACCGGATTTCTCCGAACTGTTTGCGCAAAAACTGAGTGCGCACACCTCCCAGCAGTTCCGTCCGGCGGACAACCTTTTTGCCGCAATCTCGTGCCAGGATACGGCGGTGGAACTGTCTGGACAGCTCAAGGTACTGGCGGTGGCAATGATGAAAATCGCCAACGATTTGCGCTGGATGAACAGTGGTCCACTGGCGGGTATTGCAGAAATTGAATTGATGGCTTTGCAGCCTGGCAGCAGCATAATGCCGGGCAAGGTGAATCCGGTAGTTGCCGAATCCGCAGCCATGGTGGCGGCGCGAGTGATGGGTAACGACAGCACCATCACTGTGGCTGGGCAGAGCGGTAATTTTCAATTGAATGTGATGCTGCCGTTAGTGGCCAGCACCCTGCTCGAAAGCATCAACCTCCTGGCCAATGCCGTCCTGCTGCTGGCGGATCGCGCCATCGCAAGCTTTACCGTGAACCGGGTACATATCGAGGACACAGTAGGGCGCAACCCGATTTTGGTAACGGCGCTGAACCCAGTAATCGGCTACTCGAAAGCCGCCGAGATTGCCAAGGCGGCTTACGGTAGCGGCAGACCGGTGTTGGATGTTGCCCTGGAGATGACCACGCTCAACCGGGAGACCCTACAGGACCTGTTGGATCCCGACCACCTGGCCAAAGGTGGATTGGTGGGGGAATAGCTTGGCCCCGCGCACGGGAGTATCCCCTTGCGATTCAGGCGAAATAAGCGATGCCCAACATCACTAGGGAGATAATCGCCGTCAGGCACATCAGCCAGTGGAACAGGCGTTTCAGGGTGTCCTGATCCTCGGGTTCCAGCATTCTTCTGGGCATTCGCTCCTCCTGCGGCGTTGACAGAAACCTGCCAATCCTTCACGATTCGACGCCGCGCCGGTACCTGACACCGACAATACAATGGTAGTGCCACAGAAAGTGGTAATCTCTCCTTTTTTAAAATCAATGTATCCAAATCACCATGGCCAATAAAAGTCGCCGCTCTTTTATCACCAGCGTTCTCGCCTGTGTCGCATTTGTCGCCGCGGCGATTTTTAGCTGGGATCTGCCCGTAAAGCATGTTGTTTACTATCTGGTCTTTATACTGATAGTACTCTTTGTCATTATTTTAGTTGCGATGGGCTTCGGGGCCTTGCTCAGCTGGTTGCGCAGGCGAAAGTAAACAGATGGCATCAACAAAAGAGGAACTCCGTATACCCATCGCCTATCTGGAGCGTTTGCTAGAAGAAGCGATACGCCATGGCTGTGACCGCGGTGAACTGCTGGCTTCAGTAGGCATTGACGAGTCGGAGTTACATGGTGTCGCAGCCTTCTCGGCAATCAAATACGGGCGCTTGTACCAGCGTGTCATGTGGCTGGTGCAGAACGAGTGGTTTGGCATGCTCAGCGGGGGGCGGGTACGCTCCGGCTCTTTTCGCTTGCTGTGCCTGGCTGTGGTGAACTGTGTCACCCTGCGCCAGGCGATCACGCTCTGTGCCGAATTTATGGAAATTTGCCGCGGCTTTAAGGTGAAACCGGTATTGGAATCTGGTGATTTCGGGCGCGAGCGTGTTGAGATATGCGGTATCAGCTCACTGGGAGAGGGTGAGTTCGAGCAGTTGCTCGCATCCACCAGCCCCAGCGTGGTTCGCACCACCCTGGCTGTTTGGCACCGCTTTTACTGCTGGTTGGCCGGGCGAGAGATCCCCTTGGCGCGTTTGCACTTTTCCTTTCCCTGCCCCGAAGCGTTTCGCAGCCTGGCCCAGAGTGAGGCGGACGAACTGCTTTTCGACCAGCCGTTCAATGCCCTCGAGTACGATGACCGTTATCTTGAATACCCGGTGGTGCAGAGCCCTCAGACGGTGGAGGATTTTATCCGCACGGCCCCGTATCATTTGGTGATCAGTGACGGCAGTGCCAACAGCATCAAGACCAAGGTGAAGACCATCCTGAACCGGGATGTGAGCGAATCCATGCCTGCGGCAGAGGCTGTGGCAGAGCGGCTTAATATGTCGGTAACCACCTTGCGCCGTCGCCTGCAACAGGAGGGCACCTCCTACCAGAAGCTGAAGGACGAGTGCCGTATGGAGGCCGCCTTCCACTATCTGAGCTGCCCGGATCTCTCCAATAGCCAGATTGCCGAAATGCTCGGATTTGACGAGTCCAGCACCTTCTTTCGCGCTTTTAAGAAGTGGACAGGCATTACACCAGGAGAATATCGTCGGGGTGGTCGCGCCGCTGCCGGTCTGCACATGTGATTGCACTGGCCACACTTTTTCCAATTCCCGCCTTGATTTGTCACCGCTTTGGACGGATTTCGCCATAGAGGGCGCTGTCGGCTTACTACTATGATGAACCAATAGCATAAATTAGTCACAAACATGACCGGCCAGTTTTCGCTCGGCCCAGAAAATCATTGAATTGAGGGTATCAGGATGACCGATGTCAAAATGCCACTGCGCGATTTGCGTTTTGTTATGCGCGAGATGCTGGGCTCAGATGCGCATTATGCATCACTTGGATATGGGGAGGTTACTCCTGATGTTGTAGATGCCATCCTGGAGGAGGGCGCGAAGTTCTGTGAAAACGTACTGGTGCCACTGAATCAGATCGGCGACCAACAGGGCTGTACCTGGAATGATGGTGAAGTCACCACTCCCGCAGGTTTTAAAGAAGCCTACCGGCAATTTGTGGAGGCGGGTTGGCCCGCACTGCCGCATAATCCGGAGTATGGTGGCCAGGGTCTGCCGCCATCGCTCGGAACCGTATTGAGCGAAATGGTGGGTATCGCCAACTGGTCCTGGGGCATGTACCCCGGCCTTTCCCACGGTGCCATGAATACCCTGGAAGCGCATGGTACCGCAGCGCAGAAAAACACCTATTTGACCAAGCTGGTCGAAGGTAGCTGGACCGGCACCATGTGCCTGACCGAACCACACTGTGGCACCGATCTGGGTATTTTGCGCACCAAAGCTGAGCCGAATCACGACGGCACCTACGCAATCACTGGTACCAAAATCTTTATTTCCGCCGGTGAGCATGATATGACCGAGAATATCGTGCATATCGTATTGGCGCGTCTGCCGGATGCGCCAGCGGGTACCAAGGGTATTTCGCTGTTTATCGTACCCAAATTCCTGCCTAATACAGATGGCTCCGCCGGTGAGCGCAACCGCGTAGTTTGCGGTTCCCTCGAGCACAAAATGGGTATTCATGGCAATGCCACTGCGGTTTTGAATTTCGATGGGGCCAAGGGCTTTTTGATCGGCGAACCAAACAAGGGCCTGAACTACATGTTCACCTTTATGAACACCGCGCGCCTGGGGACTGCCCTGCAAGGTCTGGCACATGCCGAAATCGGTTTTCAGAAATCTCTTGCCTATGCCAGGGAGCGTCTGCAGATGCGCTCCCTGTCCGGCACAAAAAACCCACAGGGGCCGGCTGACCCGATTATCGTGCACCCGGATGTCCGGCGCATGTTACTGACCCAAAAGGCCTTCGCCGAAGGCAGTCGCATGTTGGTCGTTCACTGTGCCCAGTTGGTGGATATCACCCACAGGGGAAGCGAGGAAGCGAAAAAAGAGGCAGAGGATCTGCTGGCCCTGCTAACCCCCATCGCCAAAGCGTTTATTACTGAAGTGGGCTTTGAGTCAGCAAACCTGGGCTTGCAATGCTTTGGCGGTCACGGCTATATCACTGAGTGGGGTATGGAACAAAACGTGCGGGACGCGCGTATCTCTACTATCTACGAAGGGACTACCGGTATCCAGGCACTCGACCTGCTGGGCCGCAAGGTGCTGCTGAGCCAGGGCGAGCTGCTGCGCGGGTTTACCAAGAAGATACACAAGTTCTGCCAGGCGGAAATTGACAACGAAGCCCTTGCGCCTTTTGTCATCCAATTGCAGGCGCTGAACAAGCAGTGGGGCGACCTCACTTTGCAGGTGGGAAGTAAAGCGATGGAAAATGCCGATGAGGTCGGTGCGGCCTCTGTGGATTACCTGATGTACTCCGGGTACACCGTACTGGCGTACCTGTGGGCGCGCGCCGCCCGGGTGGCCAATCTGAAACTGGCCGAAGGTGCCGAAGGTGCCGATTTCTATCGCGCTAAAGTGGCGACGGCACGTTTCTACTTCGAGCGCATTCTGCCGCGCACAGCCAGCCATGCCACCGCCATGCAGAATGGTGCGGCTTCCCTGATGGAGTTGGACGCAGCACATTTTGCGTTCTAATACCCCCCAACAAAAAAACCGCCTGTGATTCACCGGCGGTTTTTTTACCAATGCTAAAGTGGCTAATATCAGGGAGACTCCAATGCACCTGTCGGATTCAGTACAGGAGCACCTGCAGCACTTGGCTTGTTTGCACCCACTTGCTCGGGTACAGTTCCGGCTGCCGGATGCCTGTGATTTCTATGTATACATAGCGGGTACGCCGGACAAGTTCGAAGTGGTATCCGAGTTCGGACAGGCAGAGGCACCGGCACTGATATTGGAAATGACCAACCATACCCTGAGGGCCATACTGGACGGTCATTTAAATGCGCGGCATGCCTTTTTGCTGGGAGATGTCCAATACTCTGGGGATCGGGAGCTGGCAGCTGCACTGGCAGGATTATTCCCTGCACAGAGTGGAGGCTTGTTAGGGCAGGCATAGATACCCCGCTTTGCACTATTTTGCAGGATACGATAAACAATAAATAAATTGTCGCTGGCTCCTTGGTTGGTTTTACCTATGAACTCTGAGAGTTTGCCCGGCGACAACAACAACCTGGAATGGGAGAAGAGAGTTGGACATTGATCGCAGCATACTCGATGTATTCAAGGGCGCATGCGCCAAATTTGGTGACCGACCCGCTTTCTCCTGTCTGGGGCGAACTCTGACAATTGGCGACATTGATATCCTGAGCGCCAGATTTGCTTCCTATTTACAACATCACACGCATTTAAAGCCCGGTGATCGTATCGCCGTTCAACTGCCCAATGTACTGCAGTACCCTGTGGTTGTCTTCGGTGCCTTGCGTGCGGGTCTTGTGGTGGTTAACACCAATCCGCTGTATACCCAGCGCGAGCTGAAACACCAATTGAATGACTCTGGTGCCAAGGCGTTAATCGTTCTTGCCAATATTGCCGATACCGCCTCTGGGGTCGTTGCGGAAACCAGTGTGGAAAAAGTGATTGTCAGCGAAATTGCGGACCTGCATAGCCCGTTCATGCGCACTTTGATCAACGGTGTGGCCAAGTACATCAAAAAAATGGTGCCGGATTTTTTCTTTGCTCAGCAGGTACGTTTCCGTGACGCCATGGCCCTCGGCGCCAGGCAATCCCAGCGGGATGTGGAAAGAGCGCCGGAAGATATTGCCGTGCTGCAGTATACCGGGGGGACCACCGGTGTTGCCAAGGGTGCAATGCTGACCAATCGCAACCTGGTTGCGAATATGGAACAGGTGCGCGAAGCTTTTGGCGATGGTATGAAAGAGGGGGAGGAATACTATATCGCGCCGCTGCCGCTTTATCATATTTACGCTTTCACCATTCACTGTATGTGCCTCTTCGCCTCGGGCAACCACTCGTTGTTGATTCCAAACCCGCGGGATATTCCAGCTTTTGTGAAAGCCCTGAAAGGTCAGCGATTTACCGGGTTTGTGGGTTTGAACACCCTGTTCAATGGCCTGATGCGCAACAAGGCGTTCTCAGAGTTGGATTTCAGCAAGCTGCGTTCCACTGCTTCCGGTGGTATGGCCCTGACCCGCGATACCGCCAAGCGCTGGGAAGAAATGACCGGCTGTAATGTAATGGAAGGCTACGGTATGACTGAAACCTCCCCGGTTGTCTCCTTCAACCCGATCGGTGGCGTTCAGCTTGGCACCGTGGGTATTCCGGTACCGGGTACCGAAGTTAAAGTTGTTGATGGGGATGACAATGACTTGCCCAACAATTCGCCCGGCGAGCTCTGCGTGCGTGGTCCTCAGGTTATGAAGGGGTATTGGCAGCGCCCTGAGGCCACCGCCGATGTGCTCGACAGCGAGGGCTGGTTGAATACCGGGGATATGGCGGTTATTCAGGATGATGGTTACATCAAAATTGTGGATCGTAAAAAGGATATGATTATTGTATCCGGTTTCAATGTATATCCCAATGAGATTGAGGATGTGGTCAGTGCACATCCAATGGTGGCCGAAGCTGCAGCAATCGGTATTCCCGACGAAAAGAGCGGCGAGCGGGTCAAACTGTTTGTGGTCAAGGCCGGTCAGCCCTTGACCGAGAGAGAAGTTACGGATTTTTGCCGGGAAAATCTGACCGCTTATAAAGTGCCAAAGCAAGTGGAGTTCCGCGAGGATCTGCCGAAAACCAATGTCGGCAAGATTTTACGCCGCGAGTTGCGCGAAGAGGAATTAAAAAAACGCGAAACGGTCAGTGCCTGATGGGCTGCCCATTTCCAGTGCATCTAAAATAGGACGGAAACTCATCAATGCCCCATCAACGCTGAATATATTGGTCCAATAAAATTAGCTTCCGGGGATGATTTTAGCCTCATCCACGCCGATTGTGCTCAACGGAAGTCGAAATCTGGCGGTAATTGACTGATCGCTAATGACTCAGATTGGTGAAAAAACTCGGGTCTGATACGAATCAAGCCAGCCTTCTGAAGCAGCGCACAAATAAAAGCTATTGATGCGGGCAACCAGTTTGCCCTGCACCCGCATCACGCTTTTGGTGCTGATTCTACAGAGACTGTAAAAGAGATTCCTAGAGGTGCGCGTTGACATCCCAGGATTCACGGGCCAGATCAGTGGCAAGGAGGGTTTTCAAAATAGCCGTATGGCCGCTACCTGCGATAGCAATAACCCTGGAGCCCGGTTGAGCTACTGCCTGTATATTGGCGTACATACGGAAATTGCGATGCCACCAGCTAGTAGATGCCTCAGCTCCGACAAACTCTCCGCCGGCCCCAATGTCATTGACCATAAGGTAGAGATTCATATTCTCGCGATCTTCTGACGGATCATTGCTCTTTCTCAGCAGGCGTTCCAGAGAAAAAGTTTGGTGTTGATGGGCGGTGAGTTCACTGAACTGCTGAATGTGCTCATCAAATAGCTTTTTTCTATCTGGATTGGATTTTTTCATATATTCTATCAATTTTGCGCCATTCCAGTGCACCTTTTGCTCGTCATAGCAAATGACACCCGTCAACCCTGCCTGGGCTGCGATGCGAAAACCCAGTTGCTGGTTTTCGTTAACATCAAGTTTGTGTTCCCCATTGATATAGGAATGAAATAGCCGGTCATACTCCTCCTGAAGTGTGGGATCACATTCGAGCATGACATGCGTGGGAGATTGTTTTGCAAGTTTTCCGGTCAGCTGCTCAAGATATTGCTGATTTTGCGGTGTCAATACATCAATTATTTCGCTTTTCACGACATCCCGGCTGGGGTTTGCAAAGTGGAATACCCCGAACAACATAACCTGGGCTGCAGGTGCCTCCTCTACCTCTAATGCTTGTCCTTCAGCACTCCAGCCGGTAATGCTGGCCGGTAGCATGAGGGCACCAATAAGGATTCTGGTAACTATTTTCATTGTTGGTCTCGTACTTTTCATCTGTTGTGAATTATAAGGGCAACTGCCACTGCTGAATAGGACGTATCCCTGAAAGGTTTGGATGCAGTGCTTCTGAGAAAATTGTTATGGCAAATGTATGCCTGTGCCTCGCGCTCAATCGCTAGATATTCATATCTGCTCCAGAGGTCATCACATTCAGTAAAACATTTTCAGATAACACCGACATAGATCTTCTGGATTTGAGAGGTTCAATGCACAATGATCAGCGAGAAAACACCCGGCTTGGCAACTGGTAGAACACTGAAATCCTCATTGGCAGTCCCCTGCCGATTGGACAGCGATAGCAGGGCAAGGGGGGCAACGGGGGCAACGGTTTCCTGAGGCGATATTCACCCAGAAATTGACAGCTAGTCAAAGTTATCATTGGCCTCAGTTTCTGGTGCTGGTACAGGATTAGGGTCATCCAAGTGCAGGAATCGGTTTTTATGAGTGCTTTTCTGTTTGGCTCTTTATGGGTTCCAAGAAGTTAGCCCAGAAGTAGGTAAAGCAATCCTGAAATAGCAGCCTTTCCTCTGTGTTTAATATTGTGCAGATACCCAAAGAAACTCAGATACAGAGGAAGTTTCTCTTGTGATATCCCTCAATGGAGGCGTAACCAGAATCGCAACAAAGATCAGAAACTCTCCATAGTATTCACATAAAATTTAGTAGTTCTGACTTGATCTGACAGTCACCGGTTTTTCAGACGCTGTCTGTCAGATCAGGTTCAGCTCACGAACTTTTCCATCCAGATTTTTGCCATCTTCAATCGTTTGCTCAGGCGTACGGTCGCAACACTTCTTGCCTTGGTAGGTTCGTTGATTATTGTAATAATTGAGCCATTCGTCCAGATCCTTCAACGGGCCATAAATCTTGCGTCGTAGTGATGGCTGATAAAACTCCTGCAGAATGGTTTTACGGAATCGCTCACAGATACCATTTGTTTGCCGATGCCGGGATTCCGTCTTCGTATGCTCAATCTCATTTACGCTCAGATACAGCTGATAATCATGCTGCTACAGTTTGCCGCAGTACTCGGTGCCACGATTAGTTGGGATACGCAGCACTGGTAGCCAAGTTATGATTAATTCTGGTATTTGAGGGTTTGAAAGAAAGCAGCGTATCTGGTTGATTTGTTGTTGCCAAACAGTTAACCAACCAATAGTACGTCGCTATGGATAAGAATATCGTTGTTGAGTTTACAGATCGACAGGAGACAGCTGGCCCACTGACAGAACTACTACGTCGGGACGCACGAGAGCTGCTTCATAAGGCAGTGGACTTTTTTCTGATTCTTGGATCTTTTCGTTTTAGACGTTCTCAGTGCTGGCTACACCACGGCGATTTACAATCACAACGAACGAATCTAATGCCAGATCACTCTCGGCGAACACAGGCTTACCTCGTGCATTACCAACGCACTCGCCACCATCAAGGCCGGGAGATGGGTTCTATCAGCAAAACAGTCGATTCTTGTTGACTTGCCAATGCAGCGTCAGATAAATACGCTGCCGCTTGAAAGCGCTATACACCCTTAAATGAGCACGGCGTTTCATACCTCACATTGAGAGCCTTTTGTTCACGATATTGGCCGAGTAGTGAGATCCCTATTCCAGCCATGATGATGATCCCTCCAACGATTTGAGCAAAGTTGGGGATCTCTTGCAGGATAAGAAAAGCGAAGAAGATACCGGCAACGGGAGTGATGGCTGTCGAGATAGAGATGTCAGCAGAGCTCGCCCCGCCTTGAAGCCCTTTAAACCAGGTGATCTGCCCAAAAACGATAATGATCGCTCCATATACAAGCATCCACACCCAGAGGAAAGGGGAAAGGAGATCGTTAAAGTGGTTGGGGCCAAATACAGAGAGGACAATGATCGTAAAGAGGATCACCCCTGCAAGCATGCGGAAAACTGAAAATACGCCAATAGGGATGCGGTCGAGTAGTTTCCGGCTCACCTGAACGGCAATGACACCCAAGAGTGTTGCTATAGCGGTTAAAATTTCTCCGGCTTTGGGGAGGGTTTGTAGGAACTGGTTCACTTCAGGATTTCCAACGTCCAGCATTTTCATGCTCATCGGCCTTTCCATCGGCGGTTGATTTAAGGCAAAAATAGCAATAACACCAACCGTTACAACTAGGGCCCCCACTATTGAGAACTTTGTAGGCGCCTCCCGAAACATGACATAGGCTAACAAGAGTCCTAAGGGAGCATCTAGAGTTGAGATCAAAACGACATTGGTCACATCTGTGATCATTAGAGCAATAAAGAAAAATGCGGGGGCAAGAACTCCAGACATCAAGACAAGCACAAACATGTAAAACCAGTCTTTGAAAGGGTACTGTTTTAAAATGCTGAGGCGCCAATCTTTCCTGTAGATGATAAAAAGGGTGATACCCGCCAAGAGATTTCCAGCGAACAAGAGGTTACAAAAAGAGATGGGGTTGTTTCCATGAATGGGGTGATGGGCTCCGAGCTCCCCGATTTTTGCTACGACTGAGTTGGAAGCAGCAAAAATAAGAATCGAGATCCATAGCCAAAACCGAGTGCTTTTTACAACAGGCTGATTTTCCATTTAGTATCCTTTGAGCGCTGCGATAAGCGCCAGTGGATCTACCTCGTTCTGTGCCATGTACGCCTCTACCAGCGGGTAGTAGGGGGCCAGATCAGTCTGATCTGGATTAGTTTAGACCAAATCTGACACATTCCCTTGATGGAGGTTGAGGCAGATCCAGCATAGTCAGATTGAATCACCCTGGGTTTGCCGGAGGCAATTTGATTTGAGTCATGCCGCTTGGGCAGACTCGGCTTGTTGATAATACAGCTTTTCGTATTCGGCTGGAGGCATATCGCCAATCGGCTCGAGAATGCGGCGATGGTTAAACCAGTCGACCCAGGCCAAGGTTGCGCGTTCAACTTCATCCAGTCCTTTCCAGGGGCCTGTTCTGTGGATGACCTCCGCCTTGAATAAGCCGTTGATGGTTTCTGCCAGTGCGTTGTCGTAGGAGTCGCCGACGCTGCCGACTGACGCCTGGAAGCCCGCTTCATTAAGCCGCTCAGTGTATCGAATCGACAGGTACTGAATACCTCGATCACTGTGATGGGTAACACCGCGGGGTTTGCCTCGTGCCCGCAATGCCTGCTCCAAAGCATCAAGCACGATGTCGGTTTGGAGGCTCTTTAACACGCGCCAGCCAACAATGTAGCGGGAGAATACATCGGCAACGAATGCGACATAAACAAAGCCTGACCAAGTTGCGACATAGGTAATGTCGGCCACCCAAAGCTGGTTGGGGCGCTCCGCCGTAAACTCGCGGTTCACCAGATCCAGCGGCTTGTTGGCCAGCTGATCTGGGATAGTCGTAACGCAACGCTTGCATTTTCGAACGCCTTCCAGCTGCAGCACTCTCATCAGCCTTTCAACTGTGCAGCGGGCGACCTTTACCTCCTCGCGGTTAAGCTGCTTCCAGACCTTGCGAGCACCATAGACGCGATGATTTTCTTCGTAGACCTGCTGGATCTCAGGCTTCAGCTCATCGTCACGTTGAGCGCGCACACAGCGCTGTTCTGGATTGGCCTGTAGATGCTCGTAGCGGTAGTAAGTCGACGGTGCAATCGGCAGAACCTCGCAGATTGACTCGACACCGTGCGCCTCACGCTCCTGATCAATGAATGCCACCATTACTTCGGTTTGCGGTCGAGCTCCGCCTGGGCAAAAAAAGCGGCAGCCTTGCGCAAGATCTCGTTAGCGCGCTTCAGCTCGCGGACTTCGCGCTCCAGCTCTTTAAGGCGGGCTGCGGCGCCACTAGTGGTGCCGGGCTTAGTGCCGTTATCGACTTCTATCTTGTTGACCCATGATCGTAGAGTCTCAGGCGTACAGCCGATCTTGGAGGCGATAGATGTAATCGCTGCCCAGCGTGATTTATGTTCGTGCTCGCCGGTCAACGCCATGCGAACTGCGCGTTCCCGTACTTCGGGGGAGTATCCAGGTTGTTTGCTCATTGGCTAATTCTCTCAAGAAAGTTAGCCTCCGAGAAACCCAGGGTGATTCATACCTATTTGCATGAATGGCGGTTCACTTTGGTTAAGATAAATAGTGTCAAGCTGCACAGTGATCATTATCTAAGAATTGGAATAGAGCCTTCTCAAGACTTTCTTGTGCATCCATAAAGGGAAGATGATGACTATCTTTCAGTATCAATAAGCATTTACTTCCTTCATACTTTTCATAATCAGCTCTCGTCTGCGAAGGTGTGGTGATTGTATCATTCTCGCCAACTACAAATAGAGCAGAAATCTGTAAATTATCGATACTCTTATTAACATTTATGGCCTGAAGCTCGCCATTCATTTCCGCGGCCAAGCTACCCCTGCGCTCCTGCCAACCAGGAAACTCTTCATTAAGGTTTTCGTCTGCTATGAAAGCGTTAATATCGACGCCGTTAGCTATGCCACCATTTGCCCTACTTGCCCATTTTGAGAGAAGCTGAAAATTTTCAGTGGGAGACTCTTGATACTTCTCTAGTTCTCGTATAGCCAACTGATTACCTTCCTTTTCCGCCCACTGCAGTGTTGCATTTAAGCTGGTTTTTGTCTGTATCTCGGCACTCTGATAAGAGGAGATAAATACTATTTTTTCTAAACTTTCAGGGTGATCCCTAACATAAAGTGCTGCAAGCGCTCCACCCCATGAGTGACCAATCAAGATAATCTTGTCCTTCTTATATTGCCTTTTTAGAAAAGCAACCGTATTATACACATCTTTAATATTATTATTTATTGTCAATGTATTCTTCTCTACCTGAAGAGATTTACCGGCTCCTCTTTGATGAAGGTAAGCAACTAAATATTTTTCTTCAAGTGCCCGGCCAACATTTACCTGAAATGGAATCAGTCCCAGCTCTACATCTCCAGGGCCCCCGTGCAGAAAAAGGATTAGTGGTTTAGAGGAATCACGGCCAGATACCTCTAGGTACAAGTTTGCACCACTACTCTCAATCCACCACTTATAATCAACCTCTCCTGCCAAAGTATTGCAGGACATAAAAATAAGAGTAAGGCCTGCCAGCAAAAATTTAAATTGTTCTAGATTTAACATATGCCCACCAAGCTGAAGTCAAAGTCACGCCTAGAATCCTCAACAGCTAATGCCAAAGTCGAGAGATAAAATCTGAGGAGACTCCACAGATTTCAAACTGTAAATATCATTTACTATAAAAGCCAGAATAGAACGCTGGATTTGAGGTGAAATGAGGGTAAGATAGGACAAAGTAATAATCAAACAAATTCCCTGCACCAGATCAACAAGAAGGTATCTATAACAACTACTAATTTTTGGTAGAATACTACCGTCCAGGTAAAGACTAAAGTTATAGAATAGTGTAATCCCTCTCTTTTTATCTCGAGAACCGTCATTACAAACTAAAGGCATGCGACCTTTACGTCGAGCTAGGGTAATCACCCTTCAAACCCACCGGAACCAAAAGTAGAATTTTCCCGTAAAATACGCGCAGGAGATTCTGCATGAAAAAATCGAAGTACAGCGACAGCCAGATTCTGGCGATACTCAAGCAGGCCGAAAACGACGTGCCAGTGCCTGAACTATGCCGAGAACACGGATGAGCTCAGCGAGCTTCTATAAGTGGCGATCGAAGTACGGCGGCATGGATGCCTCATTGATGGCCCGCCTGAAGGAACTGGAGGATGAAAATCGGCGCCTCAAGAAGATGTATGCCGAAGAGCGGTTGAAGGCTGAAATCGTTCAGGAAGCTCTGCAAAAAAAGTGGTAAAGCCATCTCGGCGGAAGGAGATGGCGCGGCAAGCCGTAGCCACACGGTACATCAGTATTCGAATTGCCTGTGCTGCTTTCGGTGTCAGTGAAAGTTGCTATCGTTATCAGCCTGTTCTCAGCGATGAAAACGAGGAGATTGCCGATTGGCTTATCCGGTTAACAAATGAGCAGAGTGACTGGGGCTTTTGTCAGTGCTTTCATTACCTACGCAACCTGGAGGGCGCTCGGTGGAACCACAAGCGCGTTTACCGGATCTACTGTGAGCTAGCGTTAAATATGCGAATAAAGCCAAAACGTCGCCTCAAGCGCCAGGCACCAGAACCGCTGAAAGAACCAACAAAAGCGAACCAAGTATGGTCAATGGACTTTATGCATGACCAGCTAAGCAATGGCCGGAACTTCAGGCTGTTCAATGTCATTGATGATTACAGGCGTGAAGGACTGGCAATAGAGGCCGGTTTTTCACTGCCAACGATACGTGTGACTCGCGCTCTCAACCAGCTACTTGAATGGCGGGGCAAGCCCAGCATTATCCGCTGTGATAATGGCCCTGAGTTCATCAGTCATGAGTTTGTAGCATGGGCGAAAAAGCGGCGAATACGGATCGAGTACATCCAGCCAGACAAACCACAACAAAATGCTTATAACGAGCGAGCCAACAGAACCATTCGGTATAGTTGGCTCAGCAAGCACCTCTTCGACAGCCTTGAAGAGGTTCAGGATTATGCAACTGAATGGTTATGGTTTTACAACCACCGACGGCCACACAAAGCAAATGGCGGTAAACCACCGCTGATGGTGGCTTAACCTCTACTTTTGGCTGCGGGTAAAAATGGAGGGTTGCCAGATGTTCACACGCGATGTCAACAACATGCGTCGCTATTATGGTAAATTTTCACCGGCCTTATTGCGCACGCAATACGCCAATGAAATGTGGGCGCTGTTTGCAGAGGGTAAGCTTACACCTAATTCAACGCTTAGTGGTGAGTTTGAGAATGATAGTAACAGTGCTGATGTGGATGCCGTACTAGAAGAAATCAAAGCGATGATGCGAGAAAAACAAGAACGACAAGAGCGTATCGGTGATGTCGAATAAGTCATACTGGCGGAGAGAAAATAATCAATACATTATGATATCATGGCGCGCATGAAATATCACGCCAGAAAACTTAGTACAGAAGAACAGCATCTTATACGAAAAATAGCCGTGTAGCGGGTGTCTGATGGTGAATCGGCGGAGGAGGTTACCCGTAGTTTAGGGCTGGGTGGTAGAACCATTTTCTCATGGTTAAAAACTGCACGGGGAAAAGGCATCAACGCTTTGGCTCCCAAAGTAAGGTCTGGGCGCGGCAGAAAGTTGTCTCCTATCGAGGAGCAAGAAGTCAAACGGTGGGTTATTGGTGGTGATCCAAGGCAATGTGGTTTTGACTTTGGGTTGTGGACACGCCAAATCGTATCAGATCTGATTCGAGAGAAATTTAATATTGAACTTAGTGTAACCAGCGTCGGTGAACTTCTGCATCGGTTGGGTTTAACTCCACAAAAGCTGTTGCGCAGTGCCTACGAGCGGGATGAAAAGGCAGTTAAAAAGTGGGTGAAGGATGTCTATCCCAAGGTCAAGGAATATGCGAAAAAGACCGACGCAGAGAAATTCTGGCTGGATGAGCCAAGCATCGGGTCTGACGACCCGCTGCAAAGGACGTAGGGAGAAAAAGGGAAGACTTCGATAGTAAAAACCAGCGGGCAAAGGCAATCGATTAATGCGATCTCTACGTTATCAAATAAAGGTGGATTTTGGTGCCACACTTACAGTGGAAAATTCACGGCAGATAAGTGTATGGAATGCTTCAAAGATTTCCAGAGAAGCCAAAGGCGCCCGGTCATCCTCATTGTAGATGGCCAACCAGTGCAAAAATCGAAGAAAGTTCTTGACTATGTCGAATCACAGGATGGAAGGCTTGAGATCGTATTCTTTCCCCCATATGTGCCAGACCTGAACCCAGATCAACTGGTGTGGAACCACATGAGAAACATAGGGACCTCAAAGAAGCAGCTAAAAGAAGGTGAGTCGGTAATGATTCGCGCCGACAAAGATTTGCAGAGCATCAAGAAGAATAAAAGGCTGGTGAAGTAATTTTTCCAAGAAGCGACTGTATCCTTTGCAGCCGCCTAGGTAATAAGTCTTTAAAATATAAAGAATCCTAGATTCAACTTGTAAGTGCATATCTCAATGGAGCTAGAAAAAGCGGTCAGTTGCCCGTAGGCTTCTCGCTTTTTCTCCGGCAAGAGTTATGCAATGAGACACTACAAGCAACTGACCTATGAGCAAAGATGCCAGATTGAGG